>NZ_JBPTTK010000004.1:0-306475 GCF_053290175.1 Enterobacter sp. 186315
CCGAACTCAGAAGTGAAACGCCGTAGCGCCGATGGTAGTGTGGGGTCTCCCCATGTGAGAGTAGGGAACTGCCAGGCATCAAATTAAGTAGTAAGCCGGTGCATAAATCCGGTGGTTACAGAAGTCTTCGGTGGAGCGGTAGTTCAGTCGGTTAGAATACCTGCCTGTCACGCAGGGGGTCGCGGGTTCGAGTCCCGTCCGTTCCGCCACTTTTTGAAAGCCCTGAGCTAACGCTCAGGGCTTTTTTCTTGTTTGTAAGATAATTATTGCGAAATTAGCAAAAATCCTCTGCGTTTTACGTCCTTTTTCACCATAACAAGACCCGCCATAATCCTCCTTAGTTAACGAAAACTATGATTAACGAGGAATAATATGAGTATCCCTGCATTTGGTCTCGGCACTTTCCGCCTGAAAGACGACGTTGTAATTGAATCTGTAAAAACTGCTCTTGAGCTGGGCTATCGCACCATTGATACGGCACAGATCTATGAGAATGAAGCCGCCGTTGGCCAGGCCATCGAAGAGAGCGGTGTACCCCGCAATGAATTATTCATTACCACTAAGATCTGGATTGAGAATCTCAGCAAAGAAAAGCTGATCCCAAGCCTGAAAGAGAGCCTGAAAAAGCTGCGTACTGACTATGTCGATCTGACGCTGGTTCACTGGCCATCACCAAACGATGCTGTCTCTGTTGAAGAGTTCATGCAGGCGTTACTGGAAGCGAAAGAGCAAGGTTTAACCCGCGAAATCGGTATCTCGAACTTCACGATCCCGCTGATGGAAAAAGCGATCGCGGCCGTCGGGGCGGAAAACATTGCTACAAACCAGATCGAGCTGTCGCCATACCTGCAAAACAGAAAAGTCGTGGACTGGGCAAAACAACATGGCATTCATATCACCTCTTACATGACGCTGGCCTACGGTAAGGCGCTGAAAGATGAGGTGATTAATCGCATTGCAGAGAAACATAGTGCAACAGCTGCTCAGGTGATTCTGGCGTGGGCGATGGGGGAAGGCTATGCCGTCATCCCATCATCAACCAAACGCGTAAACCTGGCGAGCAACCTGCTGGCGCAGGATCTTAAGCTGGATGACGAAGACAAAAAAGCGATCGCCGCTCTGGATTGCAACGATCGCCTGGTGAGTCCGGAAGGCCTGGCTCCGCACTGGGATTAATAATACCCTCTCCCTCTATGCCCTAAACCCTCATACAGCTCCTTCGGGAGCTGTTTTTGCATGTTCACTCAGGAAGTCGATAAAGGCACGTATGCGCGTACTTACCGCCCTGTCGCTGTAATATACCGCGCTAAACGGCATCTCGACCGGCAGTCGCTTATCCGCCATTAACTCCACCAGTTCCCCTCTGGCGATCTCTTTGTCGATCATATAATCGGACAAACACGCGATGCCATTCCCTTCCAGGCAGAGCTGCTTGAGGGTCTCCCCGCTGTTTGACGATAAACCGCAGTTAATTACATGCAATTGTCCATCGCTACACGCCACGGGCCAGGTATTGAGTGATACCGGCTCGGTAAATCCCAGGCAAAGATGCTGCTTTAAATCCTCAACCGTTTCAGGCTTGCCGTGCCGGGCAATGTACTCCGGCGAAGCGATAATTTTTCGGTAGCTGGCAAACAGAGGACGCGCGCGCAAGCTGGAATCCGTTAGCGTGCCTGCGCGGATCGCCACATCAACTTTCCGTTCGATTAAGTTGATAAATGTTTCGGATGACACTAAAGACAGTGTCATTTCCGGATAGCGCTCCCGGAAGGGCTTTATCAAGGGCATCAGATAATGAAGCACTACTGGTGTCGCGGCATCGATGCGCAGTAAACCGCGCGGCGTGCTGCGCGATTCCATAATCTCTGTTTCCGCTGCCGCCATTTCCTGCAACACCGACTGCACCCGGCGAAAATAGCGCTCGCCTTCTTCCGTAAGGCTTAGCTGCCGGGTTGTCCGGTTGAGCAGGCTGACGCCCAGCTTCATCTCCAGCTTTTTGACAGAACGGCTTATGGCGGAGTTTGCCTGCCCAAGCTGTTCGGCCGCCCGGCTGAAGCTACCGCTTTCCACTACGGCGACAAAGATTGCCAGCTCTTCGGATGTTGCTTTCATTGTTGCTCCACCTGCAAAATTCTATTGATACTTTGACCATTTTTGTTATTTAAGCACTGGCGCATACTTCCTGTCATCTTAATCCTGATGATACGGAGTATTTTATGCCGCTGGCGCTACTTGCCCTGACGATCAGTGCCTTCGCAATTGGCACAACCGAGTTTGTTATTGTGGGTCTGGTCCCGACCATCGCTGACCAACTCGCTATTTCGCTGCCTTCTGCCGGGCTGTTGGTTTCTATCTATGCACTGGGTGTTGCCGTAGGCGCACCTGTACTAACCGCACTGACCGGCCGTTTTCCGCGTAAGCAATTATTGATGGCCCTGATGGTTCTGTTCACTGCCGGGAACATTCTGGCGTGGCAGGCCCCTGACTACAACACGCTGGTTATTGCCCGATTACTGACCGGCCTTGCCCACGGTGTGTTCTTCTCCATTGGGTCAACGATCGCAACCAGCCTGGTGCCGAAAGAAAAAGCGGCATCTGCTATCGCGATTATGTTCGGCGGGTTGACCGTGGCGCTGGTGACGGGCGTTCCACTGGGCACGTTCATCGGTCAACACTTTGGCTGGCGTGAAACCTTCCTCGCCGTATCGCTGCTGGGGGTGATTGCTCTGGTCGCCAGCCTGCTGCTGGTACCCTCGAACATACCAGGACGTGCCAGCGCAAGCCTGCGCGATCAGGTGAAGGTACTGACGCATCCGCGCCTGCTGATCATCTATGCCGTTACCGCTCTTGGTTACGGCGGCGTGTTTACTGCCTTCACCTTCCTGGCGCCGATGATGCAGGATCTGGCGGGCTTCTCGCCGAGTGCTGTCAGCTGGATATTGCTGGGATACGGTGTTTCGGTGGCAATTGGAAATATCTGGGGCGGTAAACTTGCCGATAAACACGGCGCTGTCCCCGCGCTGAAGTTCATTTTTGCTGCACTGGTTGTGCTGCTGATGGTCTTCCAGTTCACCGCGTCGATGCAATATGCCGCGCTGGCAACCGTACTGATGATGGGCATCTTCGCGTTCGGCAACGTCCCTGGCCTTCAGGTCTACGTCGTGCAAAAAGCAGAACTGTATACGCCCAATGCCGTCGACGTTGCGTCGGGCCTGAACATCGCCGCGTTTAATATTGGTATCGCGCTGGGTTCTATTATCGGTGGGCAGACCGTGGAGCATTTTGGTTTGACGCAGACGCCGTGGATTGGCGCCGTGATTGTTCTTGTCGCTTTCTTACTGATTGGCGTGAGCGGACGCCTTGATAAACCCGCTCGCGTGGCGATAGGTTGAGATGCAGTAAGCGCTTGCTTACAAAACAAGAAAGGGGTTTCTCAGTAATTGCGTTGAAAGTATGACCTAAAATCCCTATAACATTAGAACCAGTCCGTTTTTCGGGCTGGTTCATGTTATAGAGGCTGTTTCCTAAAGTGCGAAAAAATACCTATGCCATGCGTTATGTTGCCGGATTACCTGCGGAGCGTATTTTGCCTCCAGGGTCGTTTTCGAGCCTCAGTCAGGCATTGCCGGCTGGTACACCGCTGAGCAGTGATGACAAGATCCGCGTGCTGGTGTGGAACATCTTTAAACAGCAGCGTGCCGATTGGTTATCCGTTCTCAAAAACTTCGGTAAAGATGCGCATCTCGTTCTCCTGCAAGAGGCGCAAACCACGCCCGAGCTGGTGAGGTTTGCGACCACTAACTATCTCGCGGCCGATCAGGTTCCAGCCTTCGTCTTGCCGCAACATCCCTCGGGCGTGATGACGCTCTCGGCTGCACATCCTGTCTACTGTTGCCCGCTTCGTGAACGCGAACCCATTTTGCGCCTGGCAAAATCAGCGCTGGTGACCGTTTATCCACTGCCGGACAGCCGTCTGCTGATGGTCGTGAATATTCACGCAGTGAATTTCAGTCTCGGCGTGGATGTCTACAGTAAACAGTTATTACCGATTGGCGATCAGATCGCCCATCACAGCGGACCTATCATCATGGCCGGGGATTTTAATGCCTGGAGCCGCCCGCGTATGAATGCGCTGTACCGCTTTGCGCGTGAGATGTCGCTGCGTGAAGTTCGTTTTGGTGATGACCAGCGCAAGAAAGCCTTTGGTCGTCCGCTCGATTTTGTGTTCTATCGCGGTTTAAGCGTTCACGATGCCTCCGTGCTGGTCACGCGCGCGTCCGATCACAATCCTCTACTCGTTGAATTCAGTCCCGGCAAACCTGAGAAATAATGGTGTGTCAGGTCTGCCGTGGGGCAGGCCTGTTCGGGTGCTGCCCTTTGATTTTTCCAACAACAAAAGGACAGTAAGATGACAACAACACGCTCCCATCATGACAATGTAGAAAAACAGTTTGGCTCTCAGGCAAGCGCTTATCTGAGCAGCGCCGTTCACGCGTCGGGCCGCGATCTGACGCGACTGAGCGAGCGTCTGGCCGCTTTCCCGCAGGCACACTTGCTGGATTTAGGCTGTGGGGCAGGGCACGCCAGCTTTACCGCTGCGCAGCAGGTTGCTCAGGTTACGGCATATGATTTATCCGCCCAGATGCTGCAAGTGGTGAGTGACGCCGCGAAAGCGAAGGGGCTGAATAACGTGGCGACGCGTCAGGGTTACGCAGAATCATTACCCTTTGCCGATGAATCGTTCAAGGTTGTCATCAGCCGCTACTCTGCACACCACTGGCACGATGTCGGGCAGGCCCTGCGCGAGGTAAAACGCGTATTGAAGCCGGGTGGGATTTTCATCGTTATGGACGTAATGTCGCCCGGTCATCCGGTCAGGGACGTCTGGCTGCAAACGGTTGAAGCGCTGCGCGATACGTCGCATGTTCGCAACTATTCAAGCGGGGAGTGGTTACAGATGACGGCGGAGGCCGGGCTGATTTCACGCTCGTTGATCACCGACCGTTTGCCGCTGGAATACAGCTCCTGGATTGCGCGTATGCGCACACCTGAAGCATTAAGCGAGGCGATTCGGCTGTATCAGGAGAGTGCATCCGCAGAGGTGAAGGCCTATTTTGAGTTGCAGGCAGACGGCTCGTTTACCAGCGATACCATCATGGCTGAAGTGCAGAAAGCCGGATAACGTAACGCAGGCCAAATAAAAAAGGCACCGAGGGGAATCGTTGCCTTTTTTGTTCAGAGTTTTTTATCAGGAATCAGGCGTTGCGCTATTTTTAACAAACAGCGTCAGCTGATCGCCCGGTTGCAGATTCGCAGTATCGTTATTCCAGCGCATCACATCTTTGATGTTCACGCCGTGACGTTTTGCGATACTGGACAGCGAGTCACCTTTACGCACGCGATAGGTAATACTATCGCTGTTGTTGGCAAGACGCTGCGCGCTGCTACCTGCGCCAACCGTCAGATTCTGACCCACTTTCAAACCCGATCCGCGCAGATTGTTCCACTGCTGAAGATCTTTTGCACTCACGCCAAGACGTGAAGCAATGCCTGAAAGCGTATCACCTGAACGAACCTTATAGCTGCGGCTGTTCACTGTTGAGGTGTCTGCGATCAGCGTTGACTGAACTGCGGCAATCTCACCAGAGGCTAAGGACTCACGTAACTGCTCTGCATGTTTCTGCGGAACCATTACGTACTGAGGGCCACTGGCACCCAGCGTAGAGCCTTTAACACCGGCATTAAAGGTTTTAAGTTTACTTACCGACATTCCCGTCATATCGGCAACCTGTTGAATATCAACCGGGCTGCTGAGGCGGACGCGCGCCAGTGCACGACTTTCGTCTGGTGTTGGCAGTTGTACACCATAACGCTTGCTGTTCTTGAGAATATCGCTCAATGCCAGCATTTTCGGTACGTAAATCTTGGTTTCCTGTGGCAGTGAGAGCGACCAAAAATCGGTGGATTTTCCACGGGCTTTATTCGCTTTCATTGCCTTCATAACACGACCTTCACCGCTATTGTACGCTGCGACAGTTAATAACCAGTCGCCGTCAAACATCTTGTTCAGACGTTGCATCATGTCGAGAGCGGCAGTCGTGGAGGCGACTACATCGCGACGCGCATCGTAGCTGCGGGTCTGTTTCAAACCATAATTGCGCCCTGTGCTCGGAATGATCTGCCAAATGCCTGCGGCATTGGCACCAGACGTTGCGTGTGGGTCAAAAGCGCTCTCCACTATGGGTAGGAGTACCAGCTCCATCGGCATGTTACGTTTCTTAACTTGCCCGGCTATCCAGTACATATACGGCTCTGCCCGTAACGTTACATCGTGGAGATAGCTCTTATTTCTCAAATACTTCTGCTTCTGTTCGCGAATCCGGGTATTTTCCGGAATTCCCATCTTTAGCTCGTCGCCAATAGAGGCCCACAAGTCTTGTTCCTGCGCGAAAGTTGTCCCATCGTCCAACCATCGCGCCTGACTTGTAAACTTCCCTGCTTCCCCTTGACCAGCCGCAGAAAGGCTCTGTGCGTGCTGTTGTACGTTACTGCCATTCTGAGACTGGCAGCCAACAAGCAGGACAGAGGCGAGTAATATCGCTTTTGCCTTCATGTGTGTGTCAATAGTTGCTTAAAAGACGAGCGATGATAACGGCGAAATTTTCAAAAGGCAACCCGGATTTATCGGAAGTTATCTTTCTTTGACCTTAACCATGCAAAACGCTCTTCTGGGTGTTGCAAATTTGTTTCTTTGTTAATTTTATCAATTAAATCAATATCATTAGTTCGTAAAAATAAATTTATTCTTCGCTCATTTTTAAGAATTACGGGTAGTGTTTTTTGGTTTTTTGCACGTAACTCCTTCACTTTGTGGTAATAATCTTGAATCGCTTGATCCTCGGGCAAGATGCTCGCGGCAAACTTCATATTCCCTAAAGTATACTCATGTGCGCAACATATGACGGTATCATCGGGCAGTGCGCAAATCTTCTGTAAAGACTGATACATCTGGACGGGCGTGCCCTCGAACAGCCTCCCGCAGCCGCCAGAGAACAGCGTGTCGCCGCAGAATAGATAAGGTTTACTGTAGAAACACAGATGTCCAGAAGTGTGACCGGGCGTAGCAAATATGGAAAATTCCGACCCGCGTATGAGGATTTTTTCGCCCTCTTCGACTACTTGCGTTGTTCCCTTATCTTGTGTCTCAGCCGGTCCATACACTACAAGATGCGGATATTTCGCCCGTAACGCAGGAACACCGCCCGTGTGATCGTTATGGTGGTGGGTAAGTAGGATGGCGTCGGGATGCCAGTTATTTTCTGAAATTGCGCGTAAAACCGGTGCCGATTCGCCAGGATCGACAATAATGCAGTGCCGATCGTCGTCAACTAAAACCCAGATGTAGTTGTCCTCGAAGGCGGGAATACTGATAAGATTCATAAATTACCTCTATTTACGTGGCAGGTGTTTTGATGAAACCGGCAAGGATACCTCTGACTGTCGCAGCACCGGAACGTTGGGCAGAAATGCCCTGGGGTGAATACTATCGCGAAGCCTTAGAACAACAGCTTAAGCCCTGGCTCGCAAAAATGTATGGTTTTCACCTGCTTAAGATTGGCAATCTCAGCGCGGAAATCAACACGGAAAGCTGTGCTATTTCCCATCAGGTGAATGTCTCTCTTAGCGGAATGCCTGCCCAGGTAAAGGCCGATCCGCTGCATTTACCCTTTGCTGAAAAATCCGTTGATGCCTGCTTGCTGGCGCATACGCTGCCGTGGTGCAGCGATCCGCATCGCCTGCTGCGTGAAGCCGATCGCGTGTTGATTGATGACGGCTGGCTTATTCTCAGCGGTTTTAATCCAATGAGCCTGATGGGATTACGCAAGCTGGTGCCCGTACTGCGCCGTACCTCTCCCTATAACAGCCGCATGTTCTCCATGATGCGCCAGCTCGACTGGCTTTCTCTGCTGAATTTTGAAGTAATGAGCTACGGGGGTTTTCAGGTTTTGCCCTGGGCGCGGCAGGGCGGGCAGCTGCTGAGTACACATCTGCCCGCGCTGGGCTGTATGCAGTTTATCGTGGCGCGTAAACGGACGATCCCCCTTACGCTTAATCCGATGAAACAGAGCAAATCGAAGACGCGAATTCGCCAGACCGTTGGCGCAACGCGGCAGTACCGCAAGCCCTGATCAGGACTCCGCCTGATAACCCACGTCTTCCAGGGTCGGATTCGACGCCGCAGCGCGAGCCAGCTCGTCGCAGCGTTCGTTTTCCGGGTGGCCGGCGTGGCCTTTTACCCACTCCCATTTGATTTGATGCTGCCCCAGGGCCGCATCCAGGCGTTTCCAGAGATCGACATTCTTAACCGGCTTTTTGTCAGCCGTTTTCCAGCCACGTTTTTTCCAGTTAAAGATCCACTGGGTAATCCCCTGGCGAACGTACTGGCTGTCGGTGCTCAACACCACGTCACAGTGCTCTTTTAACGCTTCCAGCGCTACGATCGCGGCCATCAGCTCCATGCGATTGTTGGTCGTCAGGCGATAACCTTCGCTGAAGGTTTTTTCATGCTGGAGATAGCGCATAATCGCGCCGTAACCGCCTGGTCCCGGGTTCCCGAGACAAGATCCATCGGTGAAAATTTCTACCTGTTTGCGCATCTCTGGTAGACTTCCTGTATTTGAAACGTTCAGTAAAACGATAAGTCTGACATAAATGACCGATATGAGCACTGCAATTACTCGCCAGATTGTTCTCGATACCGAAACCACCGGTATGAACCAGATCGGCGCACACTACGAAGGCCACAAGATTATCGAAATCGGTGCCGTTGAAGTGGTGAACCGCCGTCTGACCGGGAACAACTTCCATGTGTATCTCAAACCCGATCGGCTGGTGGATCCCGAAGCGTTTGGCGTCCACGGTATTGCCGACGAGTTCCTGCTGGATAAGCCGACTTTCGCCGATGTCGCTGACGAATTTCTGGAATACATCAGAGGCGCTGAGCTGGTCATTCACAACGCATCGTTCGATATCGGCTTCATGGACTACGAGTTCAGCAAGCTTAACCGCGATATTCCGAAGACCAACACCTTCTGTAAAGTGACCGATAGCCTGGCGCTGGCAAGGAAGATGTTCCCCGGCAAGCGTAACAGCCTTGATGCGCTCTGCTCGCGCTATGAAATAGATAACACCAAACGAACCCTGCACGGCGCATTGCTCGATGCCCAGATCCTGGCGGATGTCTACCTGACCATGACCGGCGGTCAGACGTCGATGGCGTTCAGCATGGAAAATGAAGGGCAGCAGACGCAGGGCGAATCGGGTATTCAGCGGGTAGTGCGTCAGGCGAGCCGCCTGCGCGTGGTGTTAGCCAGTGACGAAGAGCTGGTGAATCACGAATCCCGTCTGGATCTGGTGCAGAAGAAGGGCGGCAGCTGCATGTGGCGTGCATAAAAAGTGCCGGGATGGTTGTAAAAGCATCGTCCGGGCGATTTTTGCAGCAAACGATTCAAAACTGAAGAAAAAGCGTTGACGAGTTTGGTAGTAGTCCGTAATATCCGCCTCGTTCCCCACACGGGAACAGTGGAGCGGTAGTTCAGTCGGTTAGAATACCTGCCTGTCACGCAGGGGGTCGCGGGTTCGAGTCCCGTCCGTTCCGCCACTATTCAGAAAGCCTGAATCAGAAATGATTCAGGCTTTCGTCGTTTTATCCCCTCAGAAATACTTATCTAACCCTCTTGTTTGTTAACAAAAAATTAATATGCGTAGTGCAATTAATTAACATTTGCACATTAATAGTGCGTTATTTGCACTGATTGTGTGCAAAATATCCCCACGTCGTAAATACTCTCGTTTCAATGTGTAACAATCTTGTAAAAATAACTCTCTTTAAATCATCCAGTTAACGAGCATTTTCCAGAAAGTTCCTGAACCAATGGTTTATTGGTTCGTAATTTGCTTAATCATTAGGACGGTAAGTGTTGGGGTATATCCATAACTTATTGTTAATAAAAATAAAGAAATGATGACAGCGAGCGAACCAATATGGAAAAACCGTCACGGTTTCTGGCAAATTCCAGTACCGCGCTTGAGCAGTTGCGCGGGCTAATCAACCAGCATGAGTCAACACCAGGCATTCCGCTGCCCACTGAACGTGAGCTGTCGGAGACACTCGGCGTAGGACGACGTGAAGTCCGTCGTGCGCTGGACGTGCTGGAAGAAGAAGGGCGGATTTGGCGTAAGCAGGGCAAAGGCACGTTTATCGGCCCGGCTGCTCCCGTAGAGCCGCTGGCGCTTCAGGGGCTGATACAACAGACCAATTTGCTGGAAGTGATGGAAGCTCGTCTGCAACTCGAGCCGGGCCTCGCCCGTCTTGCGGCACTGCGTGCCACCAGGGAAAACCTCGCGCTCATGCAGCGCATGCTGGAACGCATCGATAAGGTCAGCCCGGATGACCGCGATCTCAATGAACTGTGGGATAGCGCCTTTCACCGCGCCATAGCGGAAGCTGCGGGCAACCGCCTGATGCTGGGGCTGTTCGATGCCATAGATGCGGTCAGGCGTGAACCCGGCTGGCAGCATCTGCGCGAACTGGCCCGCACCCCCGAACGCGTTGATCACTACAACGACCATCATCACAAGATCATGACTGCCATCGTGCATCGCCAGCCCAATGAGGCCGCCGCCGCGATGCGCGAACACCTGCTCAGCCTGCAAACAGCCCTGATTCAGGCTATCCATCTTGAGGACGATTTCACCCTATGACGACGATCCCGTTTAAGGAAACTACGCCCGTTCTGCGGCTGCAAAATCTCAACGTCCAGTTTGCGGGGTCTCCCGTGAGCGTGCTCGATGGTATCTCGTTGACCGTCAAGGCGGGCGAAACGCTGGCGCTGGTGGGGGAATCGGGCTGCGGAAAAAGTATTACCTCGCTCGCGCTGATGGGGCTGCTGCCCGCCAGCGCGAGGATCCTCAGCGGTGAGATGCAGTTTCGCCGTCACGATCTGCGAAAGCTCTCCCCGCGGGAATACGCCGACCTGCGCGGCAGCGAGCTGGCGATGATTTTTCAGGAGCCGATGACCTCGCTTAACCCGGCCTTCACGCTTGGCGATCAGCTGAGCGAGGCGGTGATGCGCCACCAGAACGTTTCTCGTGAAGAGGCGATGGACGCCGCGCTGCGCATTCTGGAAAAAGTCCAAATCCCGGCGGCGGAAATGCGCCTTAAGGCCTATCCGCACCAGCTCTCGGGCGGCATGCGCCAGCGCGTAATGATTGCGATGGCGCTGATCAACCATCCGCGCTTGCTGATTGCCGACGAACCGACCACCGCGCTGGACGTGACCATTCAGGCGCAAATTCTCTCCCTGCTCAACACCTTAAAAGAAGACACGGGCACGGCGGTATTGATGATCACCCACGACCTGGGCGTGGTGGCGGAGGTCGCGCAGCAGGTGGCGGTGATGTATGCCGGGCAGGTGGTGGAGCAGGGAAGCGTGGAGGCGATATTTGCCGATCCGCAGCACCCGTACACTATCGGCCTGATGGGCTCCATTCCCTCCCTGGGCGCGCGTAAAGGCCAGCTCTCCACCATTCCGGGGGCCGTCCCGCTGCCGGAATCAATGCCGAAAGGCTGCCGTTTTGCCACCCGCTGCCCGTTCGCGCAGACGCGCTGTCACGAAGAAAAACCATCCCTTACTACGCTGGGCGCCGGACATCAGGTGGCCTGTTTCCGCGTGCCGCTTGAGCACCACATTGCGCTGGGAGAGATCGCATGACGACACCCATTCTCGAAGCCCGCGACCTGAGCAAGCTGTTTCCCGGCCCGAAAAAGCTCTTTACCCCGTCGCGTTTTGTCACCGCCGTTGACCGCGTTTCCCTTGCCGTAATGCCGGGCGAAACGCTGGCGATTGTCGGGGAGTCCGGTTCCGGTAAATCCACGCTTGGCCGTCTGCTGCTGCGCCTGCTGGCGGCGAGCGAAGGACGCGTCTTTTATCAGGGCGAAGAGATCACCCACGCCTCCGGCGCGCGCCTGAACCAGCTCCGACGCGAGCTGCAAATTATTTTTCAGGATCCTTTTGCCTCGCTGAACCCGCGCATGACCGTCGAGCAGATTGTCGGCGAGCCGCTGTGGCTGCATCAGAATATGAAGAAAGCCGATCGCCAGTACCGCGTGGCGGAGTTGCTCAATACCGTCGGGCTGCCCGCCGCCTGGGCCGGGCGCTATCCGCACGAGTTTTCCGGTGGACAGCGGCAGCGTATCGGCATTGCCCGCGCGCTGGCGTCAGGGCCAAAGCTGCTGCTGGGGGATGAACCCGTGTCGGCGCTGGACGTGTCCGTGCAGGCGCAGGTCGTTAACCTGCTCGAAAGCCTGAAGCACCAACTGGGGCTGACGATGGTGATTGTCGCCCACGGCCTGGCGGTGATCCGCCATATGAGCGACCGCGTGGCGGTGATGTATCTCGGGCAAATCGTGGAGCTTGCCACCGTCGATGAGATTTTTGACGCGCCGCTGCACCCCTATACCCAGGCGCTGATCGCCTCCGCGCCGCAGATGCAGCCGGGAGCGGAGCGCACGATGCCGCTCTTACAGGGCGATCTGCCCAACCCGGCGAATCCGCCGTCAGGGTGTCGTTTCCATACCCGCTGCCCGTACGTGACGGACGAATGCCGCCAGGTTGAGCCCATCAATCAGGTGCTGGACGGCGGGCGCCAGGTGGCCTGTCACCGCTGGCAGGAGATCAATCGCGACCGCAGTGTGATCCAGATTGCACCGCCGTCTGCCGCATTTTTGCGCCGCCGCGCGCTGTTTGAACACGCGGCCACTCACTCCTCCCTTCCTTCAAGGAACTCATGATAATGACAATGCGTAATTCTCTTTTGACCGTACTGGGAAGTGTAATGTTGCTTGGCGCGGCGCTGCCCGCCCACTCTGAAAGCGTGCTGCGAATCGGCCTCGGGGCCGATCCGGACATGCTCGACCCGCATCTGGCACGAACCTATTACGGGCGTTTCGTTTTCGCCTCCCTGTGCGACAGGCTGGTGGACGTGGACGAGCACCTGAAGGTGGTGCCGGGGCTGGCGAAGGACTGGGCCTGGAGCGACGACGGGAAAACCCTGACCATGAACCTGCGTGAAGGGGTGACCTTCCACGACGGTGAAAAATTCGATGCGGCGGCGGCGAAATATAATCTCGACCGCGCGCTGACCCTGAAAGGCTCGCTGCGCAAAAGTGAAATCTCGTCCGTCGAGTCCATCGACGTGACCGGCCCGATGCAGATCGTGCTGCACCTGAAAACGCCCGATGCCGCGCTGCTGATGCAGCTGACCGACCGCGCGGGCGCGATGATGGCCCCCGAGGCGGCGAAAAAGCCTGACTTTGCCGCGCATCCGGTCTGCTCTGGCCCCTATAAATTCGACAGCCGCGTGTCCCAGGACCGCATTGTTCTGACCCGTTTTGACAACTACTGGAACAAAGGCGCGTACCACTTCGACAAAATTATCTACCTGCCGATCCCGGATGCCTCGGTGCGTCTGGCGAACCTGCGCGCGGGGGATCTCGACTTGACCGAGGGCGTGGCGGCAAGCGATGTGAAAACCGTGGAGGCCGACAGCAAGCTGGCGCTGGCGAAAGTGACCGGGCTGGGTTATCAGGGGATCACGTTTAATATTAACAACGGCAAAGTCCCGGCCAACGATCCGTTTAAAGACGCCCGCGTGCGCGAAGCTTTCTCGCAGGCGATTGACCGCGATGCTTTAAACCAGGTGGTGTTCGAAGGGCTGTATACCCCGTCAAATCAGGCGTTCTCTCCGGTTAGCCCGTACCACGTCAAGCTGCCGGTGCCTCCGCGCGACGTCGACAAGGCCAAAGCGCTGCTGAAGGCTGCGGGCGTGACCACGCCGCTGACGGTGAATCTGCTGGTGCCGAACAACCCAACCTCGCAGCAGGTCGGCCAGGTGCTTCAGGCGATGGTTGCCGAGGCGGGCTTTAACCTGAATCTGCAAATGACCGAATTTGCCACGCTGCTCGACCGCCAGCAGAGCGGTGACTATCAGCTGAGCTTCTCCGGCTGGTCAGGTCGCCCGGATCCGGACGGCAGCATCTACGGCTTTATCAACAGCAAAGGCACGCTGAACGACGGGCGCTACAGCAACGCGCAGGTTGACGAATGGCTGACCCAGGCGCGCCAGAGCACCGATCAGGCCGCGCGCCAGCCGCTGTATGACAAGGTGGTCAAGCAGCTGCAAACCGATATGCCTATCGCCTACCTCTACTTCGAGCCGCGTATTTTTGGCCTGAACAAAAGCGTGCAGGGCTTTAAACCTTATCCGGACGGCATTGTGCGTCTGGCCGGCATCACGCTGGCGAAATAACCGAAGTGCCGAGGAGAAACCATGCTTGAACTGATTTGCAAACGTCTGCTGCTGGCGATCCCGACCCTGCTGCTGGTGAGCATGATGGTCTTCGGGCTGCAAAAGCTGCTGCCCGGCGACCCGCTGATCGCCATGGCCGGTGAGGAGCGCGATCCGGCGGTCATCGCCCAGCTGCGCGCGGAGCTGAACCTGGATGCGCCCATTCCTGTGCAGTATTTCCACTGGCTGACGCGCGCGCTACAGGGCGATCTTGGTGTCTCCTTACGTACTCACGAACCGGTGACGCAGCTGATTGCCAGCAAGCTGCCGGTGACGGTGGAGCTGTCGCTGCTGGCGATGATTATCGCGCTGGTGTTTGGCATCGGCATGGGGATCCTCGCTGCGGTGAACAAAAACAGCTGGATCGACCATAGCGCGAACTTCGTGGCGATCTCGGGGATCTCGATACCGCACTTCTGGCTGGGGATCCTGCTGATTCTGGTCTTCTCGGTGAATCTGCAATGGCTGCCCGCCTCCGGGTACGTGCCGTTTAGCGAAGATCCGCTTCAGAACCTGCGTACCCTGCTGCTTCCGGCCTCGGTGCTGGGCACCGGGCTGGCGGCTACGCTGATGCGCCACACCCGCGCGTCGATGATTGCCGTGCTAAAGGCCGATTACATCCGTACCGCGCGGGCCAAAGGGCTGCTGCCGAAAGCGGTGATTTTAAAGCACGCCTTTCGCAACGCGCTGGTGCCCGTTATCACGCTCACCACGCTGCTGTTCGGCGAGCTGCTGGGCGGGGCGGTGCTGACCGAGCAGGTCTTCACCATTCCGGGCTTTGGCAAGATGATCGTCGATTCGGTGTTTAACCGTGACTATGCGGTGGTGCAGGGCGTGGTGCTGATCGTAGCGATTGGCTTCCTGCTGCTGAACCTGCTGGCCGACGTGCTGTATGTGCTTATCAACCCGAAAATGCGAGGTTAATCATGGCGGAACTGACCACTCAACCCGTTGCGCCCGCGCTGCCGCGCGCGCAGAACCGGGTGCTGAAGAAATTCCTCGCCAACAAAAGTGCGGTGATCGGTGCGGTTATCGTGGGCTTTTTTGTCCTGCTGGCGCTGCTCGCTCCCTTTATTGCGCCCTTTGATCCGGTCAAAGCCAACTTTCTGGCGGTGCGTAAAGCGCCGTCGGCGATGTACTGGTTCGGTACGGACGAGCTGGGACGCGATATCTTGTCGCGCATTGTCTGGGGGGCGCGCACCTCGCTGATGGCTGGCTGTATGTCGGTGGTGATTGCCGTGGTGATTGGCGTCCCGCTCGGGCTGGTGGCGGGTTATTTCCAGAAGATGTGGGACGGGGTGATCTCGCGCTTTATCGAGGCGCTGCTGGCCTGTCCTTTCCTGATCATGGCGATCGCCCTGGGCGCCTTTTTAGGCCCAAGCCTCACCAACGCGATGATCGCCATTGGCCTTTCGGCGATGCCGATCTTTGCCCGCCTGACGCGCGGCCAGGTGATCGCCATTCGCAACGAAGAGTATATCGACGGCGCGCGGGCGATTGGCCTGCCGGACCGCTGGATCATTATCAAATACGTGCTGCCTAACGTGATGTCGCCGATCCTGGTGCAGGCCACGCTGGCGATTGCCTCGGCGATCATTGCCGAAGCCAGCCTGTCGTTTTTAGGGCTGGGCCAGCAGCCGCCGAACCCGTCATGGGGCTCGATGCTCAATACGGCGAAAGGCTTCCTTGAACAGGCGCCGTGGATGTCCGTTTTCCCCGGTGTCGCGATTTTCCTGGCGGTGCAGGGCTTTAATTTACTCGGCGACGGGCTGCGCGATGCGCTCGATCCGCGCCACGACTAAGGAGTCATGATGACCAAAGCGCTTGATTTTACTTCCGGTTACGATTCACGACGCCCGCCGATGATGGGCCATAACGCCGTTGCCACCTCTCAGCCGCTGGCGGCGCAGGCGGGCATGAAAATGCTTCAGCTGGGCGGTAACGCCGTGGATGCGGCGATTGCGACCGCGATGGCGCTGACCGTCGTCGAGCCGACCGGTAACGGGATTGGCAGCGACGCGTTTGCCATCGTCTGGGACGGCGAAAAGCTTCACGGTCTCAACGCCTCCGGCCGTTCACCGGCCAGCTGGCACGCGGATCTGTTTACCGGTAAAACCGCCGTGCCGGAAATTGGCTGGGACGCGGTAACCGTGCCGGGCGCGGTATCGGGCTGGGTGGCGCTGGCGGAACGTTTTGGCACTTTACCGCTCACCACGCTGGCGCAGCCTGCCATTGACTATGCGCGCAACGGCTTCCCGGTTTCACCGCTGATTGGTCACCTGTGGCAGCGCGGCTACAACAAGCTGAAAGATCAGCCGGGCTTTAGCGCCTGCTTTGCGCCGGAAGGCCGCGCGCCGCGCATCGGGGAGATTTTCCGTAACCCGGCGCAGGCGAACTCGCTGGAGCTGATTGCGAAAACCAACGGCGAAGCCTTTTATCGCGGCGAGCTGGCGCAGAAAATCGCCGCCTTTGCAAAAGAACACGGCGCGCACCTGACCGCCGAGGATCTGGCCAACCACCGCGTGGACTGGGTCGATCTGCTGTCCCGTGATTTCGCCGGCGGCTCGGTGCAGGAGCTTCCGCCAAACGGGCAGGGGATCGCCACGCTGATCGCGCTCGGTATCCTGGAGCAGTGCGAAATTGAAAAACATCACCCGGACTCGGTGCAGGCGCTGCATTTATCCATTGAGGCGATGAAGCTGGCGCTGGCGGATCTTGACCGCTACGTGGCGGACGAAGCGCATATGGAGTTCGCAGCGAAAGAGCTGCTGAGCGATTGTTATCTGACGTCGCGCGCGGCGCTGATCGACCCGGACAAAGCGTCTGATTTCACCTACGGTTCGCCGACCCAGAGCGGGACGGTCTTCCTGGCGGCGGCGGACGCCAGCGGCATGATGATCTCCTTTATTCAGTCCAACTATATGGGCTTTGGATCGGGGGTGGTGGTGCCGGATACCGGGATCAGCCTGCAAAACCGCGGCTGCGGTTTTGTGCTGGATCCGAAACACCCGAACGCGCTGGCGGGCGGCAAGCGTCCGTTCCACACCATCATTCCCGGCTTTGCGATGGACGGAAACGGCCAGCCGCTGATGTCCTTCGGCGTGATGGGCGGCCCGATGCAGGCGCAGGGGCATATGCAGATGGCGCTGCGCATTATGTTGCACGGGCAAAACCCGCAGGCGGCCATCGACGCGCCGCGCTGGCGCGTGGTGCAGGGCAGGGAGGTGATCGTTGAATCTACGTTCGATCGCAATACAATCGCCGCCCTGCGCGAGCGCGGACATCAGATCGTGGTGGAAGATCCGTTGCAGGATTATAACTTCGGCGGTGCGCAGGTGATTTACCGGATGCCGGAAGGGCATTACGTGGCCGCGACGGAGAGCCGTAAAGACGGGCAGGCGTTGGTGAGTTAATGTTTATCCTCCCTCTCCCTTTGGGAGAGGGGCGGGGTGAGGGGAAATTTTATCCAATGCTAAACGGATCCGCATCCTGCCAGGCCGGAAACTTCTCGCGGTACTCCTTCAGCGCCGTCAACGACAGCTCGGCATCAATACGCGTCGCCTGATGCGGCTCGGCGGTGGCGATAATCTCGCCCTGCGGGTTCACCACCCGGCTGTCGCCACGATAGTGATGCCCGTTGCCGTCGGTCCCCACGCGGTTACACCCTGCGACGTACGCCTGATTCTCGATGGCGCGCGCCACCAGCAGCGCCTGCCAGTGCAGAGAGCGCGGTGCAGGCCAGTTGGCGACGTACAGCGCCAGGTCGTAATCGTTGCGGTTACGCGACCAGACCGGGAAGCGCAGGTCGTAGCACACCAGCGGCAGAATGCGCCAGCCGCGCCACTCAAACACCACCCGCTCATTACCCGCTTCATAGTGATGATGCTCGTCCGCCATGCGGAACAGGTGACGTTTATCGTAGAAATGCACCTTGCCTTCCGGCTCAACCAGCAGGAAACGGTTCACCGGACCACGCTCGGTTTGCAGCGCGGCGCTGCCCGCGATCAGGGCGTTGGTCTGCTGCGCCTTTGCCTGCATCCAGGCCACCACATCCGCCTCCGGCATCGACTGTTTCGCCGCTTCCATCGCAAAGCCCGTGGTGAACATCTCCGGCAGGACAATCACATCGCGCCCGGTAATCTCTTCCAGCTGACGGTCAAAGTGGCGCAGGTTGGCAGGGCCATCCATCCACACTAAAGGTTGTTGTAAAATCGTAATCTTCAAACCAGGCACAGTTAAGACTCCTCGTTGAACAGCGTCCGGACACTGTAGCACGACGGAATTATAATTTGTGCCAATAAAAAACCCCGCACGAGGCGGGGTTTGTGGAAGCGAAACGCGCTATGCGGCTTCAGGTTTGCGGACTTTCTCCGGCAGCTTTACCGGCTGTGTCGCCAGCTCTTCCGGGTCGAAATCATCCACGTTAATGCTGCGCAGACGGCTCTCTTCGGCCTTCACCAGAATCGCGGCTTCATCATTATTAATGATACCGCCCGCCAGGGCCTGTTTTGCCAGCTCATCCAGACGGGTGAACGGCAGGTTTTTGCCCAGCTGTTTGCAGATTTTCTGGTGAATCGGATCGGCGGCCATCACGTCCAGCAGCGCCTCTTCCAGCAGACCCACCGGGTTGTGCTCGGTTGGTTCAAGATACTGCCCACGGCCGATGCGGGAGCGGGTCGCGCTCGGGATTTGCAGGATCTTCGCCACTTTATGCTCAAGCCTGTCGGACGGCGCCAGATGATGACGACCGGTCGGGAAGATCACCACGCGCAGGGCGCCCGCCACAAAACGGTTCGGGAAGTTCGCCAGCAGATCGTCAATCGCCTGCTCGGCCTGATACATCGCATCCTGCACGCCCCAGTGAACCAGCGGCAGATCCGCTTCCTGACGGCCTTCGTCGTCGTAACGCTTCAGAACCGCAGAGGCGAGGAACACCTGGCTCAGCACGTCACCCAGACGGGCAGAGATACGCTCGCGACGCTTCAGGCTACCGCCCAGCACCGCCATCGATACATCGGACAGCAGAGCCAGGTTGGCGCTCAGGCGGTTCAGATGCTGATAGTAACGTTTGGTCGCATCGCCGGTTGGCGTCGCGCTGGTCAGGCCGCGCGTCAGGCCGAGCCAGAAGCTGCGTACCTTGTTGCTGCCCACGTGGCCGATATGTTTGAACAGCAGCTTGTCGAAGGCGTCCACGTCGTTATTCTGCGCGGCGGCCATCTCTTCCAGCACGTACGGATGGCAGCGAATTGCCCCCTGGCCGAAGATCATCATGCTGCGGGTCAGAATGTTCGCCCCTTCAACGGTGATGGCAATCGGTGCGCCCTGATAGCCGCGCGCCAGGAAGTTGCCTTCGCCGAGCATAATGCCTTTACCGCCCGCGATATCCATTGCATCAATGATTGACTGCTGCGCGCGGTGGGTACAGTGGTACTTCACAATCGCCGACAGCACGGCCGGTTTTTCGCCGAGCATAATGCCGTAGGTAATCAGAGAAGCGGCGGCGTCCATCACGTAGGCGTTGCCCGCGATACGCGCCAGCGGCTCTTCGATACCTTCCATCTTGCCGATAGAGATTTTGAACTGACGGCGGATATGGGCGTAAGCACCAATCCCCATCGCCACCGACTTCAGTCCACCGGTGGAGTTGGACGGCAGGGTGATGCCACGACCGACCGACAGACATTCCACCAGCATACGCCAGCCCTGACCGGCCATTTTCGGGCCGCCGATGATGTAATCAATCGGCACGAAGATATCCTGACCGCGCGTCGGTCCGTTCTGGAACGGCACGTTCAGCGGGAAGTGACGACGACCAATTTCAACGCCCGGCGTGGAGGTTGGGATCAGCGCACAGGTAATGCCCAAATCCGCTTCACCGCCCAGCAGTTTTTCCGGGTCAGAGAGCTTGAATGCCAGACCCAGTACCGTAGCGATAGGAGCCAGCGTAATGTAGCGTTTGTTCCAGGTCAGGCGCATACCCAGCACCTGCTCGCCCTGCCATTCGCCCATGCAGACCACGCCGGTATCCGGAATAGCACCCGCATCGGAACCCGCTTCCGGGCTGGTCAGCGCGAAGCACGGAATTTCCTGACCACGCGCCAGGCGCGGCAGATAGTGATTTTTTTGCTCTTCAGTGCCGTAATGTTGCAGCAGTTCGCCCGGGCCTAACGAGTTAGGTACGCCAACGGTGATCGCCAGGATCCCCGACACGCCCGACAGTTTTTGCAGCACGCGCGCCTGAGCGTAAGCGGAGAATTCCAGCCCGCCGTACTCTTTCTTAATGATCATCGCGAAGAAGCGATGCTCTTTCAGATACGCCCACAGCTCCGGCGGCAGATCGGCCATTTCGTGGGTGATCGCGAAGTCGTTCGCCATGCGGCACGCTTCTTCAACCGGGCCGTCGATAAAGGCCTGCTCTTCAGCCGTCAGGCGCGGCTGCGGGTAGTTATGCAGCTTTTTCCAGTCCGGGTTGCCCTGGAACAGATCGCCTTCCCACCAGGTGGTGCCTGCATCAATCGCCTCTTTCTCGGTACGCGACATTGGCGGCATCACTTTACGGAAGCCCCGGAACACCGGTGCGGAGATCATCGACTTGCGCATCGGGACGAGGTTAAACGGCAGCAGAATGATGGCCAGTGGAACCAGAAGCCAGATAGTCCACAAACCCGCGAGGCCAAGCGCAGCCGTCCAGGCCAGCAGAATCAGGCTGCTCAGGAATAAGCTGACGCGGTGATAGAACAACACACCGAGCAGAACAACGGTTGCGATAATGCTCAAAATCATCATAAAGAAAAGCTCCCTTGCTTGTAGGAGGTCTGACCACTTGTGATGATATGGTTGTAGTGGATGTTATTTCCTTTAGCAATGTGTTTACAAAATAATTACAACCTGGTTCACATTGTTCAGCTTTTCGTCGGCACGAAAAAATAAAACAGCAGCAGAATCGGCAGGCTTTAACTTCTCGCTTTTGCGCCTATCCGGTACACTGCACAGTGTTATTTTCATCAATGCTGAAGGATTATCCTCATGTACCAGGATCTTATTCGTAACGAACTGAACGAAGCGGCGGAAACGCTGGCTAACTTTCTGAAAGATGAAGCCAATATTCACGCTATTCAGCGCGCGGCGGTCCTGCTGGCAGACAGCTTTAAAGCCGGTGGCAAAGTGCTCTCCTGCGGTAACGGCGGTTCACACTGCGATGCGATGCACTTCGCGGAAGAGCTGACCGGTCGCTATCGCGAGAACCGTCCGGGCTACCCGGCGATTGCGATTTCCGACGTCAGCCACATCTCCTGCGTGGGCAACGACTTCGGTTACGACCACATCTTTTCCCGTTATGTGGAAGCGGTAGGCCGTGAAGGCGACGTGCTGCTGGGTATTTCCACTTCAGGTAACTCTGCGAACGTGATCAAAGCCATTGCGGCGGCGCGGGAAAAGGGGATGAAAGTGATCACCCTGACCGGGAAAGACGGCGGTAAGATGGCGGGTACAGCGGATATTGAAATTCGCGTTCCGCACTTCGGTTACGCTGACCGCGTTCAGGAAATTCACATTAAAGTGATCCATATCCTGATCCAGTTAATCGAAAAAGAGATGGTTAAGTAAGACTTCGCTGGGGGCACTTTTGCCCCCGCTGTTGTGGAGGTGACGTATGTGCGAACTGCTCGGGATGAGCGCCAATGTGCCAACCGATATCTGCTTTAGTTTCACCGGGCTGGTACAGCGCGGGGGAGGAACCGGGCCGCATAAAGACGGCTGGGGCATTACCTTCTACGAGGGTAAAGGCTGTCGCACGTTCAAAGATCCACAACCCAGCTTTAATTCACCGATTGCCAAACTGGTGCAGGATTACCCGATCAAGTCCCGTTCGGTGATCGCGCATATTCGCCAGGCGAATCGCGGCGAGGTGGCGCTGGAAAACACCCATCCGTTTACCCGCGAACTGTGGGGCCGCAACTGGACCTACGCCCACAACGGGCAGCTCACGGGCTATAAAACGCTGGAAACCGGTAACTTCCGCCCGGTGGGTGAAACGGACAGCGAAAAGGCGTTCTGCTGGCTGCTGCACAAGCTGACCGAGCGTTATCCGCGCACGCCGGGGAACATGGCTGCCGTCTTCAAATACATCGCGTCGCTGGCGTCTGAACTGCGTGAGAAGGGCGTGTTTAACATGCTGCTCTCTGACGGGCGGTACGTAATGGCGTTCTGCTCAACGAATCTGTTCTGGATCACCCGTCGCGCGCCGTTTGGCGTGGCGAAGCTTCTGGATCAGGACGTGGAAATTGATTTTCAGAAAGAGACCACACCGAACGATGTGGTCACGGTCATTGCGACGCAGCCGCTGACGGGCAACGAAACCTGGCAAAAGATTATGCCAGGCGAGTGGGTACTATTTTGTCTCGGGGACCGCGTAATTTGACGCCAGCTGCGGCTGGACGACTTCGTGGCTCAGCGGCTTGCTGACCACGTACCGGCCATCAATCACCGACACAACAGGCGGCTTGTGGGTCTGCTCGAAGTAGTCATAGCCTGGCTTCAGCTGCTTCCAGAAATCCGCGAAGTACGAGTACTTGTGGCGAGCCATGTTGGCGTCGGTCATGCGGAACGGATAAATGCTGATCTGCACGTTCGGTTGACCAAAGACTAACGCGCCGGTCACGAACTGGAAAATCTCATCAATACCGCTGTCGGTCATCGCATAACAGCCGACCGATACGCAGGCACCGTGGATCATCAGGTACTTACCTTCATAACCGTGCGCTCGATCGTAGGCATTCGGGAAGCCGATATTGATCGCTTTATAGAAGCGGCTGTCCGGTTTTAGCTGGCTACGCTGAACGTTGTAAAACCCTTCCGGACTTTTGAAGTCGCCCTGACGCTGTTTTGGCCCCAGCCCACCGGAATAGTTACAGATTTTGTAGCTATCAAGCAGCTGATAGGTCTCGCCCATTTTGACAAACAGATCGAGTGTGCGCTCTTCCTTGAAGATCTGAATATAAACCGGCGATCCCATCAGTTGTTGTTTATATTCTTTGCTGATTGGCGTGGTAGAGCTATTGCTGCTGAGCAGCCCGGCAAATGACACACACGGAATCAGAAGCATCGCAATGAACAATGCGATTTTACGCATACTACAAGTTCCTTGATAAAGCTAAAAACCAACTTGCCAGGACGGCAAAAGAGACCCGTAATCAGAGTAATCTGGATTTAGGAGCGCTCACATTAGCACCGCTGTAGTTTTTCGCAAGAGCGAACGGCTGGGTTTACAAAATAGTTTTATCCTCATATCGCATTCACATCACCATGACGCCAGAAACTTTGCGTAATGGCTCGCATTTTGACGCGCACTACGGCGGTTTCCCTGCACCCAAAGAGGCGAAAATGGTACACTCGCGGCCTCTCTGGATTATTGTTCATGGATACTTGCTAACCACATGTTTAGAATTAAAAAAGGACTTGATCTCCCGATTGCAGGCGTGCCCGAACAGCACGTTTCGCCCGGCCCTGACGTGCGTCATGTCGCCATTTTGGGTGACGACTACGTCGGGATGCGCCCGGCAATGCTGGTGCAGGAAGGCGAACGCGTCATAAAAGGCCAGGCCCTCTTCGAAGATAAAAAAAATCCTGGCGTCATGTTCACCGCACCTGCCAGCGGCACCGTTGCGGCGATCAACCGCGGCGAGCGTCGCGTGTTGCAGTCGGTCGTGATCCGCATTGAAGGCGACGAGCAGCGCGCGTTTTCGCGTTTTGACGCAGACGATTTCGCCACGCTCGGCCGCGATGTTGTGCAGGCCCAGCTGCTGGAATCCGGCCTGTGGACGGCGTTTCGCACCCGTCCCTTCAGCAAATCTCCGGTACCCGGCTCCGTTCCGGCGGCGATTTTTGTTACCGCTATCGACACCAACCCGCTTAGCGCCGATCCCGAGCCGATTATCCTTGCCCAGCGCAAAGCCTTCGATGCCGGGCTGACGCTGCTTACCCGGCTGACGGAGGGGAAAGTCCACGTCTGTCAGGCCAGCGGCGGCAAGCTGGGCGGGCATCCGCAAGGGCAGGTGACCTTTAACGAATTCGCCGGTCCGCATCCTGCCGGGCTTCCCGGCACGCACATCCACTTCCTTGAGCCTGTCAGCCTGGCGAAGCAGGTCTGGCACCTGAATTATCAGGACGTGATTGCCATCGGTAAGCTCTTTATGGCGGGCGAACTGTGCGCCGAGCGCGTAATCGCACTCGGTGGGCCACAGGCCGCGCGTCCGCGTCTGGTCAGCACCCTGATGGGCGCCGATATCAACGAGCTGCTGGCGGGTGAAGCAAAAGAGGGTGAAAACCGTCTGATTTCCGGCTCCGTGCTGAGCGGCAGACACGCTACGGGCGCGCAGGCGTTTCTGGGGCGCTTTCATTTGCAGGTCAGCATGCTTCAGGAAGGGCGTGATAAAGAGCTGTTTGGCTGGGTGCTGCCGGGGGCAGACAAGTACTCCGTCACCCGCACCACGCTCGGCCACTTCCTGCGTCACAAGCTGTTTAACTTCTCGACCAGCACCCACGGCGGTGAGCGTGCGATGGTGCCCATCGGCAACTACGAGCGCGTAATGCCGCTGGATATTCTGGCTACGCCGCTGCTGCGCGATCTGCTGGCCGGGGATTCCGACAGCGCGCAGGCGCTGGGCTGCCTGGAGCTGGATGAAGAAGACCTGGCACTTTGCACCTACGTTTGCCCAGGAAAATACGAATACGGACCCGTATTGCGCGAGGTGTTAACCCGCATTGAGCAGGAAGGATAACTGATGGGCTTAAAACACCTCTTCGAAAAAATGGAGCCGCACTTTACGCAGGGCGGCAAGCTGGAAAAGTACTATCCGCTATATGAAGCGACGGTAACCATTTTCTACACGCCTGGGCAGGTCACGAAAGGGGCCGCGCACGTTCGCGATGCCATCGACCTGAAGCGCATGATGATTCTGGTCTGGTTTGCGGTCTTCCCGGCGATGTTCTGGGGAATGTACAACGTCGGGCTGCAAACCATTCCGGCGCTGCATCACCTGTACGACGCCTCCCAGCTGTCGCAGGTTATTCAGTCTGACTGGCACTACCGTGTCGCTCAGATGCTCGGGGTGAGCTTTTCCGCCGATGCGGGCTGGATAAGCATGATGACCCTGGGCGCGGTTTTCTTTGTGCCCATCTACCTGACGGTGTTTGTCGTCGGCGGGTTCTGGGAAGTGCTGTTTGCCATTATTCGCAAACATGAAATCAACGAAGGCTTCTTTGTTACCTCCATCCTGTTTGCCCTGATTGTGCCGCCAACGCTGCCGCTGTGGCAGGCGGCGCTGGGGATCAGCTTCGGCGTGGTGATTGCTAAAGAGATCTTCGGCGGCACCGGGCGTAACTTCCTCAACCCGGCGCTGGCGGGACGCGCGTTCCTGTTCTTCGCCTATCCGGCGCAGATCTCCGGGGATTTAGTGTGGACGGCAGCAGACGGCTTCTCCGGTGCGACGCCGCTTTCTCAGTGGGCGGCACGCGGCGGTGAAACGCTGATGAATAACGCCACCGGCCAGCCCGTGACCTGGTTTGACGCGTTTTTGGGCAACATCCCGGGGTCTATCGGTGAAGTCTCAACGCTGATGATCCTGATTGGCGGGGCGATTATTCTGTTCGGGCGTGTCGCCTCCTGGCGCATTGTGGCGGGCGTCATGCTCGGCATGGTGCTTACCGCAACGCTCTTCAACCTTATCGGCTCTGATACCAACCCTATGTTCTCCATGCCGTGGTACTGGCATCTGGTGCTGGGTGGTTTTGCGTTTGGCATGATGTTTATGGCAACCGACCCGGTATCGGCATCGTTCACCGACAAAGGGAAATGGTGGTATGGCGCACTCATTGGCGTGATGTGCGTATTGATTCGCGTGGTCAACCCGGCTTATCCGGAAGGGATGATGTTGGCCATTTTGTTTGCCAATCTGTTTGCGCCGCTATTCGATTATCTGGTGGTGCGCGCCAATATTAAGCGGAGGAAGGCGCGTGGCTGATATCAAAAATAACGACAGCATCGGCAAAACCTTGCTGGTGGTGCTGGTGCTTTGCCTGGTCTGTTCCATCGTGGTTGCTGGCTCTGCCGTAGGGTTAAAGCCGCTGCAACAGGAGCAG
Source organism: Enterobacter sp. 186315 (assembly GCF_053290175.1). NCBI lineage: Bacteria > Pseudomonadati > Pseudomonadota > Gammaproteobacteria > Enterobacterales > Enterobacteriaceae > Enterobacter > Enterobacter sp. 186315. Next base: position 26,548 of record NZ_JBPTTK010000004.1, read on the forward strand.
CGCGCGCTGGATAAACAGCGCAATATTCTGGCCGTTGCGGGTCTGATGCAGGAAGGCATGACCACAGACGACGTGGCCAAAATTTTTGCTGAACGCATCTCGGCGCGGCTGGTAAATTTAAAAACCGGTGAGCTGCTGGATAAAGACCCGGCGAAATACAACCAGGCGCTGGCGCTGAAAGACCCGCAGATGAGCATCGCGCTTGAGGCATCGCAGGATCCGGCGGGCATTAAGCGTCGCAGCAATATCGCTGAAATCTATCTGGTGCGGGACGAGCAGAAGCGCGTCCAGGAGATGGTGCTGCCGGTGTATGGCAACGGCCTGTGGTCAATGATGTACGCCTTCGTGGCGCTTGATACGGACGGCCGCACCGTCAAGGGCATCACCTACTATGACCAGGGCGAAACGCCGGGGCTGGGCGGTGAGGTGGAAAACCCTAACTGGCGCGCGCAGTTTATCGGCAAAAAAGTCCTCGATGATAGCGGCCAGCCTGCGCTGAAGGTGGTGAAAGGCGCCGCGCGTCCGGGGGATGAATACGCCGTTGACGGGCTTTCCGGGGCGACGCTGACCTCTAACGGGGTACAGCACAGTTTTGATTTCTGGATGGGGGAGCTGGGTTTCGGCCCCTTCCTGAAAAATGTACGTGAAGGAGCGCTGAACAATGGCTGATGCGGGCGAATTGAAAGAAGTTAAAAAGGTGCTCATTGGCCCGCTTTTAGCCAACAACCCGATTACGCTACAGGTGCTCGGGGTCTGTTCGGCGCTGGCGGTGACCACCAAGCTGGAAACGGCGCTGGTGATGACCGTGGCGGTAACGCTGGTGACGGCGTTTTCCAGCATGTTCATCTCGATGATCCGCCACCACATTCCGAACAGCGTGAGGATCATCGTGCAGATGGCGATCATCGCCTCGCTGGTGATCGTGGTCGATCAGCTGCTGCGCGCGTTTGCCTATGAAACGTCAAAACAGCTCTCGGTGTTTGTCGGCCTGATCATTACCAACTGCATTGTGATGGGGCGAGCGGAAGCTTACGCCATGAAGATGCCGCCGCTGGCGAGCTTTATGGATGGGATCGGCAACGGCCTCGGCTATGGCGTGATCCTGCTGATGGTGGGTTTCCTGCGCGAGCTAATTGGCAGCGGCAAGCTGTTTGGTATCACCGTGCTGGACACCGTCCAGAACGGCGGCTGGTATCTGCCAAACGGGCTGTTCCTGCTCGCGCCAAGCGCGTTTTTCATTATCGGTTTGCTGATTTGGCTGATTCGTACGTTGAAGCCAGAACAGCAGGAAAAGGAGTAACCGACAATGGCTCATTACCTGAGTTTATTCGTGCGCGCGGTGTTTGTTGAAAACATGGCGCTCGCATTCTTCCTTGGCATGTGTACGTTCCTTGCGGTTTCCAAAAAGGTATCGACGGCATTTGGCCTGGGCGTGGCGGTCACCGTGGTGCTGGGTTTATCGGTGCCGATTAACAATCTGGTGTACAACTTTGTGCTGCGCGATGGCGCGCTGGTTGAGGGCGTTGATCTTAGCTTCCTTAACTTCATCACCTTTATTGGCGTGATTGCGGCGCTGGTTCAAATCCTGGAGATGATCCTCGATAAGTACTTCCCGTCGCTCTATAACGCGCTCGGGATCTTCCTGCCGCTTATCGCGGTGAACTGCGCCATTTTCGGCGGCGTGTCGTTCATGGTTCAGCGCGATTACAACTTCAGTGAATCCATTGTTTATGGGTTTGGTTCCGGTATCGGCTGGATGCTGGCGATCGTGACCATGGCGGGGATCCGCGAAAAAATGAAGTATGCCAACGTGCCGGCAGGCCTGCGCGGCTTAGGGATCACCTTTATCACCACCGGGCTGATGGCGCTGGGCTTTATGTCCTTCTCCGGCGTGCAGCTTTAAGGGCTTCGATATGGAAATTATTCTTGGCGTGGTGATGTTCACGCTCATAGTACTGGTGCTGTCGGGGCTGATTCTGGCCGCGCGCTCAAAGCTTGTGAATTCAGGCGACGTCATTATTGATATCAATGACGAACCGCAGAATCAGATCCGCACTCCGGCGGGTGACAAGCTGCTTAACACCCTTTCCGGTAACGGAATATTTGTCTCTTCCGCCTGTGGCGGCGGTGGCTCCTGCGGCCAGTGCCGCGTTACGGTGAAAGAGGGCGGGGGGGATATTCTTCCGACCGAGCTTGCGCACATCACCAAGCGCGAAGCAAAAGAGGGCTGCCGTCTGGCCTGCCAGGTGGCGGTGCGCCAGAACATGAAGATTGAGCTGCCGGAAGAGATCTTCGGCGTGAAGAAATGGGAGTGCGAGGTTATCTCTAACGATAACAAAGCCACCTTCATTAAAGAGCTTAAGCTGCGCGTGCCGGAAGGAGAAAGCGTTCCGTTCCGTGCGGGTGGGTATATTCAGATTGAATGCCCGGCGCACACCGTTGCCTATGCCGATTTCGACGTGCCGGATGAATACCGCGCTGACTGGGATAAATTTAACCTCTTCCGCTTTGTCTCTGAGGTGAAAGAACCTGCTCTGCGCGCCTATTCCATGGCGAACTACCCGGAAGAGAAGGGCATTATTATGCTCAACGTGCGTATCGCCACCCCGCCGCCTAACGTGCCGGACGCGCCGCCGGGCGTAATGTCCTCCTATATCTGGTCGCTGAAAGCGGGGGATAAGGTGACGATCTCGGGTCCGTTTGGGGAGTTCTTTGCTAAAGATACCGATGCCGAAATGGTCTTTATCGGCGGCGGTGCGGGCATGGCGCCGATGCGTTCGCATATCTTTGACCAGCTCAAGCGGCTTAGCAGCACGCGGAAAATCAGCTTCTGGTACGGCGCTCGCTCCCTGCGCGAGATGTTCTATGAGGACGAGTTCGAGCAGCTGGCGCGTGAAAACCCGAACTTTACCTTCCACGTGGCGCTCTCGGATCCACAGCCGGAAGATAACTGGACGGGCTATACTGGCTTTATTCATAACGTTCTCTATGAGAACTACCTCAAGCAGCACGCGGCACCGGAAGACTGTGAGTTCTACATGTGCGGCCCGCCGATGATGAACGCTGCGGTGATCAAGATGCTGAAAGATCTTGGTGTGGAAGACGAGAACATCATGCTTGATGATTTCGGAGGCTGATGATGCTGACGTTTCTGGCAACATTTGCGGTGTTTGTGCTGGTGGTGTTCGGCATGTCGTTAGGCTGGATCATTAAGCGCAAAAGCATTCAGGGTAGCTGCGGCGGGATCTCCTCCATTGGGATGGAAAAAGTCTGCGACTGCCCGGAACCCTGCGATGCGCGTAAAAAACGCATGGCCCGCGAACAGCAGCGCATTATCTAAGTGTAATCAGGCCGGGTAGGGCAAGCCGCCGCCCGGCGTTTTTACATCTGCTTCTCAACCCTCATTTGTTTACTGTATACTTATCCAGTGATGAGTGAGGGCTTACTATGCGCAAAATAATCCATGTCGATATGGACTGCTTTTTTGCCGCAGTGGAGATGCGTGACAACCCGGCGCTACGGGACATTCCCATCGCCATTGGCGGCAGCCGCGTGCAGCGTGGGGTGATCAGCACCGCCAACTATCCTGCGCGTAAATTTGGCGTGCGCAGCGCGATGCCCACGGCGATGGCGCTTAAACTCTGTCCTCATCTCACCCTTCTGCCCGGGCGATTTGATGCCTATAAAGAAGCCTCTTTGCATATTCGGGAAATCTTCTCCCGCTACACCTCGCTGATTGAACCTCTGTCCCTGGATGAAGCCTATCTGGACGTCACCGACAGCCTGCACTGCCACGGCTCGGCTACTCTGATGGCCCAGGAGATCCGCCGCACCATTTCTAATGAGCTCAACCTGACCGCGTCGGCCGGGGTCGCGCCGGTGAAGTTTCTCGCCAAGATCGCCTCTGATTTAAACAAGCCTGACGGCCAGTACGTCATCACCCCCGAAGAGGTGCCCGCGTTTTTAAAGACCCTGCCGCTCGGCAAAATTCCCGGCGTCGGGAAAGTCTCCGCCGCAAAGCTTGAAAGCATGGGGCTTCGCACCTGCGAAGACGTGCAGCGCAGCGACCTGGCATTGCTGCTTAAGCGCTTCGGGAAGTTTGGCCGCGTGCTGTGGGAGCGCAGTCAGGGCATTGACGATCGCGACGTGAATAACGAGCGGCTGCGTAAATCGGTCGGGGTCGAGCGCACCCTGATTGAAGATATTCATGAGTGGTCGGAGTGTGAAGCCATCATCACGGAACAGCTTTACCCCGAGCTGGAGCGGCGTTTAATCAAGGTGAAGCCCGACCTGCTGATCGCGAGACAGGGTATCAAACTCAAGTTCAACGACTTCCAGCAGACCACGCAGGAGCACGTCTGGCCGCGCCTGAACAAAGACGACCTTATCGCCACGGCAAAAAAAGCCTGGGATGAACGGCGGAGCGGGCGAGGCGTAAGGCTGGTGGGACTGCACGTCACGCTGCTGGATCCGCAGTTAGAACGTCAGCTGGTGCTGGGGTTGTAAAAAAGCCCGGTGCGCTGCGCTTACCGGGCCTGCGTTGTTCACCCTCACGTTGGGAGAGGGCGGGTGAGGGAATTACTTAACCGGGATCGCTTTCAGCAGTTCCGTCAGCAGGGTCCAGTAATGGCCCACGCTTTCAATATGAACCTGCTCATCCGGGGAGTGTGGCCCGGTGATGGTTGGCCCAATAGACACCATATCCATGTCCGGATACGGTTTCTTGAACAGACCGCACTCCAGACCCGCGTGGATAACCTGAATGTTCGGCGTGCTGTTGAACAGACGCTGATAGGTTTCACGCACCAGCGCCATGACCGGAGACGTTGCATCCGGCTGCCAGCCCGGGTAGCTGCCTTTTGCAGACGTTTTCGCGCCCGCCAGCGTGCCCAGAGATTCCAGCATGCTCACAACGTACTCTTTACCGGTGTCGATCAGAGAACGGATCAGGCAGATGATTTCCGCGCTGTCGTCGCTCATGGTCACCACGCCCACGTTCAGGGAGGTTTCTACCACGCCCTTCGCCACGTCGGAGTTGCGGATCACGCCGTTTGGCGTCGCGTTCAGCAGCTGAACAAAGCTATCGCGAGACTGTGCGGTCAGCGCGGCTTTATCCGTGGTCACGGATTCGAGCACCACGGTCAGGTTTTTCTCTTTCTCAGAGAGTTCGTTTTTCAGGATGTCCAGATAGACGCTGGAGAGCTTTTTCAGCTCGTCCGCTTTCGCTGACGGCACCGCAACGGTAGCGAAGGCTTCACGCGGGATTGCGTTACGCAGCGTACCGCCGTTGAAATCAACCAGACGCAGATCCAGCTCGGCCGCGTGGCCCGCCAGGAAACGCGCCAGCAGTTTGTTGGCGTTGCCCAGACCCAGATGGATATCACCACCGGAGTGACCGCCTTTCAGCCCTTTCAGCGTCAGCTTGAAGGTCTGGAAGCCCGCAGGGATCGCTTCACGGGACAGCGGCAGGGTAGAGATGAAATCAATACCACCGGCACAACCCATGTAGATCTCACCCTCTTCTTCGGAGTCGGTGTTGATCAGGATATCCGCCTGCAACCAGTTCGCTTGCAGACCGAACGCGCCGTCCATGCCCGCTTCTTCGGTCATAGTCAGCAGCACTTCCAGCGGACCGTGCTCAACGCTGTCGTCAGCCAGCACGGCCAGGGCAGAAGCCATACCGATGCCGTTGTCCGCGCCCAGGGTGGTGCCGCGCGCTTTCACCCACTCGCCGTCGATATAAGGCTGGATAGGATCTTTGGTGAAGTCGTGAACGGTGTCGTTGTTTTTCTGCGGCACCATGTCCAGGTGCGCCTGAAGCACGACCGGTTTACGGTTTTCCATACCTGCGGTAGCAGGTTTGCGGATCAGAATATTGCCAACCTGGTCGCGCTCGGCGTGCAGCCCTTTTTCTTTCGCCCAGCCCATGATGTGTTCGGCAAGCTGTTCTTCGTGATAGGACGGGTGCGGGATAGAGCAGATTTTGGCAAAAATATCCCACAGGGGCTGTGGAGATAATTGAGACAGTTCAGACACGATAAGTCTCCTTGTCGATGCGCTGCAAAGAATGTTGCAGGTCACAGGGTTAGCAGGTTAATAGTTACCACAAGTCGGGCTTGCGAGATGCAACTGAGAATACCACTTTCTCTGGTTGCGGGTAGCATAAAGCATGTAAAAACTCAGGCGCCGGGCGCTAAACACTGGTTTTTAGTGCGTCAGATCTCTATAATCTCGCGCAACCTATTTCCCCCTTGAACACTTTTTAAGCCGTATATAAACAGGCTGGGACACTTCACATGAGCGAAAAATACGTCGTCACCTGGGACATGTTGCAGATCCACGCACGCAAACTGGCTGCGCGTCTGATGCCTTCCGAGCAGTGGAAAGGCATTATTGCCGTTAGCCGTGGCGGTCTGGTACCGGGTGCATTGCTGGCACGTGAGCTGGGTATTCGTCATGTCGATACCGTTTGTATCTCCAGCTATGACCACGACAACCAGCGTGAGCTGACCGTGCTGAAGCGCGCGGAAGGCGACGGTGAAGGCTTCATCGTTATTGACGATCTGGTTGATACCGGCGGTACCGCGGTGGCTATCCGCGAAATGTATCCAAAAGCGCACTTCGTCACTATCTTCGCTAAGCCGGCTGGTCGTCCGCTGGTTGATGATTACGTGATTGATATCCCGCAGGATACCTGGATTGAACAGCCGTGGGATATGGGCGTGGTATTCGTACCGCCAATCTCTGGCCGTTAATTCCGCCGCGAAATGCTTTTAACGCCCGGTTTTGCCGGGCGTTGTTTTTTTTAGCCTGCGGCGAGTTACAATAGACTCCATACGACGTATTCATGGAGGCAATGCAATGACGCAGGCAAACCTTAGCGAAACGCTATTCAAACCCCGCTTTAAACACCCGGAAACCTCGACGCTGGTGCGCCGTTTTAACCCGGGCGCCATGCCTTCAGTCCAGTCTGCCTTAGACGGCAAAAACGTGCCCCACTGGTACCGCATGATTAACCGCCTGATGTGGATCTGGCGCGGTATCGATCCCCGTGAAATCCTCGACGTGCAGGCGCGTATCGTCATGAGCGAGGCCGAACGCACCGACAGCGAACTCTATGACACCGTGGTGGGCTATCGCGGTGGAAACTGGATTTACGAGTGGTCCAAACAGGCGATGCTCTGGCAGCAAAAGGCCAGCCAGGAGCAGGACGCCGCGCTCAGCGGAAAATACTGGCTTCACGCCTCCAACCTTTACAGCATTGCTGCTTATCCCCATCTGAAAGGCGACGAACTGGCCGAGCAGGCCCAGGCGCTGGCAAATCGCGCTTATGAAGAGGCGGCTCAACATCTGCCGGTGCGGATGCGCGAGCTGGAGTTCACCATTCCGGGCGGCGCGCCCGTCACCGGGTTCCTGCATATGCCGGACGGGGAAGGCCCGTTCCCGGTGGTGTTGATGTGCGGCGGCCTGGACTCCCTCCAGACGGATTATTACAGCCTGTTTGAGCGCTACTTTGCACCAAAAGGGATCGCCATGCTGACGCTTGATATGCCGTCGATTGGCTTCTCTACGAAGTGGAAGCTGACTCAGGACTCAAGCCTGCTGCACCAGCACGCGCTAAAAGCGCTGGAGAATATTCCGTGGGTTGACCACACCCGGGTTGCCGCATTCGGCTTCCGTTTCGGGGCAAACGTGGCGGTGCGCCTGGCCTATCTGGAATCCTCGCGCCTCAAAGCGGTGGCCTGTCTCGGCCCTGTAGTCCACGCGCTGTTAAGCGAACCCGCCCGTCAGGGCAACGTGCCTGAGATGTACCTGGATGTGCTCGCCAGCCGACTTGGTATGCATGATGCATCAGACGAAGCGCTGCGCGTGGAGCTCAATCGTTACTCGCTAAAAGTGCAGGGATTGCTGGGGCGTCGCTGCCCTACGCCGATGCTCTCCGGCTACTGGAAAAACGATCCGTTCAGCCCGGAAGAGGAGTCACGCTTAATCACGTCGTCATCTGCGGATGGCAAGCTGCTCGAAGTGCCTTTCAGCCCGGTGTATCAGAATTTTGACAAGGCGCTCAAAGAGATTACGCGCTGGTTAACGCAGAGGTTGTGTTAATAGATTGCTAAATTTTGCTGGTTTGATAAAACAGTGGATTCACAAAAGGAGATCGCAATGACGTTACCGAGTGGACACCCGAAAAGTAGATTGATTAAGAAGTTCATGGCTCTTGGCCCGTATATTCGAGAAGAGCAGTGTGAAGAGAATCGCTTTTTTTTCGACTGCCTGGCTGTATGCGTCAATGTGAAGCCTGCACCTGAAAAACGTGAGTTTTGGGGCTGGTGGATGGAAATGGAAGCAGAAGAAAAGCGCTTTACCTACAGCTATCAGTTTGGGCTGTTCAACAAAGACGGCAACTGGCAGGCCGCGCCAATCAAAGATCAGGAAGTGATTGACCGCCTCGAACATACCCTGAAAGAGTATCTCGAAAAGGCCAGAGCGCTGCTGGCAACGCTGGATCTGAAGCTCGAACCTGCGGATGATTTTTCCAGCGAAGCGGTGAAGCTGACGGCGTAATCATGTGACCCTGTTGCCCGGTGGCGCTGCGCTAACCGGGCCTACAAAACTCTACTCCCTCTCCCTGTGGGAGAGGGCCGGGGTGAGGGCACCAGACCGCACTAATTCCCGACAAAAAAAAGCCTGGCATTAGGTGCCAGGCTTTTTTATTGGAGCAAAATCAGAACTGGTACGTCATACCCAGGGCAATGATATCATCGCTGCTTACGCCCAGTTTATTATCGTCATCGATCTGGTTGATTTTATAATCCACAAACGCGGACATATTTTTGTTGAAATAATAGGTCGCGCCCACGTCGATATATTTCACAATATCTTCGTCGCCGATCCCTTCAATATCTTTGCCTTTAGACTGAACATAGCCCAGGGAAGGACGCAGACCAAAATCGAACTGATATTGAGCAACCACTTCGAAGTTCTGAGCTTTATTCGCAAAGCCACCGGAAATTGGGGTCATATTGCGGGTTTCAGAATACATGGTCGCCATATAAATGTCGTTTGCGTCATATTTCAGACCGGTGGCCCAGGCTTCTGCTTTATCACCTTCACCGCGCGCCAGCAGGTTCTGGTCGTTGGTGCGGTCAGAGTTGGTGTACGCGCCGCTGATAGCGAAATCGCTGCCGCCGAAGTCATAGGTCAGAGAGGTACCGAAGCCGTCACCGTTCTGTTTTTTGGCATCACGACCTTCGTTTTTGCCCTGGTATTGCAGGGTCATGTCCAGGCCATCAACGGCGCCGAAGAAGTCGGTGTTGCGGTAGGTTGCCAGGCCGCTTGAACGCTTGGTCATGAAGTTATCGGTCTGCGCGGAAGAGTCGCCGCCAAATTCCGGGAACATATCGGTCCAGGCTTCCACGTCGTACAGCGCGCCCAGGTTACGACCGTAGTCGAAAGAGCCGACGTTTTTCAGCTTCAGACCCGCAAAGGCCAGACGGGTTTTCTGCGTTGCGTCGCTCTCGGCTTTGTTGCCGGAGAATTCCGCTTCCCAGCGACCATAACCGGTCAGCTGATCGTTAATCTGCGTTTCGCCTTTAAAGCCGAAACGAACGTAAGTCTGGTCACCATCTTTAGAGGCATCATCGCTGATGTAGTGCATTGCTTTGACTTTGCCGTACACGTCGAGTTTATTACCGTCTTTATTATAAACTTCGGCTGCCTGTACAGATGCAGAAGCAACAACGCTCATTACCACTAATGCCAGAGTACTCTTTTTCATTTTCAATCCTGAGTTTTATAAACGCGCTAATATTCGCTGAGCAATAAACGCGGGTTATTGCTCCGTGAAAAACAGGAAGGGTTTTATCGTTCTGCAATGAACGTTTTATGACAATCTAAGAATAATTTTAAAAAACGGTGATTTATTATTTCAGTAATAAAATTGTCAAATTCTGCCGCTACGCTTCCTGATCCCGCGCAACAAAGTGTTCCACTTTATGCTATGGCAGTTGGCAACGGCGCTGAGTCCTGTTACAACGTCTGTTTGACATCATTTCCCTTATTGTTGAACGGCAGAGAATCATGAGTGACAGCCAGACGCTGGTGGTAAAACTCGGTACCAGTGTGTTAACAGGCGGATCGCGCCGCCTAAATCGCGCCCATATTGTTGAGCTTGTACGCCAGTGCGCGCAATTACATGCCGCAGGGCATCGCATTGTGATTGTGACGTCCGGGGCCATTGCCGCCGGGCGCGAACATCTGGGCTACCCCGAACTCCCCGCAACCATCGCCTCCAAGCAGCTGCTGGCCGCCGTGGGGCAGAGCCGACTCATTCAACTCTGGGAACAGCTGTTTTCTATTTATGGCATTCACGTCGGGCAGATGCTGCTGACGCGCGCCGATATGGAAGACCGCGAGCGCTTCCTGAACGCCCGCGATACGCTGCGTGCGCTGCTCGACAACAACATCGTGCCGGTAATTAACGAAAACGACGCCGTGGCAACCGCTGAAATTAAAGTAGGCGATAACGATAACCTCTCCGCGCTGGCGGCGATTCTGGCGGGCGCCGATAAGCTCCTGCTGCTGACCGACCAGCAGGGGCTGTTTACCGCCGATCCGCGCAACAACCCAAATGCTGAGCTGATCGCCGACGTTCACGGTATTGACGATGCGCTGCGCGCCATCGCGGGCGACAGCGTGTCCGGCCTGGGCACCGGCGGTATGGGCACCAAATTACAGGCCGCCGACGTGGCCTGTCGCGCGGGCATCGACACCGTGATCGCCGCCGGCAGCCGCCCGGGCGTCATTGGCGACGTGATGGAGGGCATCTCCGTCGGAACGCGCTTCCACGCCCAGGAATCCCCGCTGGAAAACCGCAAGCGCTGGATTTTCGGCGCACCACCGGCGGGTGAAATCACCGTGGATGAAGGGGCAACCTCGGCAATTCTGGAAAGAGGGAGTTCATTGCTTCCAAAAGGAATTAAAAGCGTGACAGGCAACTTCTCGCGTGGTGAAGTGATCCGCATCCGCAACCTCGAAGGGCGCGACATCGCCCACGGCGTCAGCCGCTACAACAGCGACGCCCTGCGCCGCATTGCCGGGCATCACTCCCAGCAGATCGACGCTATTCTGGGCTATGAATATGGCCCGGTTGCCGTGCATCGCGATGACATGATTATTCGTTAAGGAGCCTGAACATGCTGGAACAAATGGGCGCCGCTGCCAAAGCCGCCTCTTACAAACTGGCGCTCCTTTCCAGCCGCGAGAAAAACCGCGTGCTGGAAAAAATCGCTGATTATCTGGAAGCCCAGTCGCAGGAAATTTTGCTCGCCAATGAGCAGGATCTGCTCGAAGCGCGTCGCAACGGCCTTAGCGAAGCCATGCTCGACCGCCTGGCGCTGAACCCGGCGCGCCTGAAAAGTATCGCCGACGATGTTCGTCAGGTGTGTAATCTGGCCGATCCGGTCGGGCAGGTGATTGACGGCGGGCTGCTCGACAGCGGCTTGCGCCTCGAACGCCGCCGCGTCCCGCTGGGGGTGATCGGGGTGATTTACGAAGCGCGTCCGAACGTGACCGTTGATGTTGCCTCCCTTTGCCTGAAAACCGGTAACGCCGCTATCCTGCGCGGCGGGAAAGAGACCTGGCGCACCAACGCCGCCACCGTGCGCGTTATCCAACAGGCGCTGGAAGAGTGCGGTCTGCCGGCGGGAGCCGTCCAGGCTATCGAAAGCCCGGATCGCGCGCTGGTCAACGAGATGCTGCGTATGGATAAGTACATCGACATGCTGATCCCACGCGGCGGTGCGGGTCTGCACAAGCTGTGCCGCGAGCAATCGACGATTCCGGTGATCACCGGCGGTATCGGCGTGTGCCATATTGTTGTGGACGACAGCGCCGAGATTGCGCCTGCGCTGAAAATTATCGTCAACGCCAAAACCCAGCGTCCGAGCACCTGTAATACGGTGGAAACGCTGCTGGTGCATCAGGGCATCGCCGCTGAGTTCCTGCCTGCGCTGAGCAAGCAGATGGCAGAAAGCGGCGTCACGCTTCACGCCGATGCCAGCGCGCTGGCGCTGCTGAAAGCGGGCCCGGCGACCGTGGTCCCGGTAAAAGCGGAGCAGTACGACGACGAGTTCCTGTCGCTGGATCTGAACGTGAAGGTGGTTGCGGATCTGGATGACGCTATTGCGCACATTCGTGAACACGGTACGCAGCACTCTGACGCGATCCTGACCCGCACCTTACGCAATGCCGACCGCTTCGTGAACGAGGTGGATTCTTCTGCCGTTTACGTTAACGCCTCAACCCGCTTCACCGACGGCGGCCAGTTTGGTTTAGGCGCAGAAGTTGCCGTCAGCACCCAGAAGCTGCACGCGCGCGGCCCGATGGGGCTGGAAGCGCTGACCACCTACAAGTGGATCGGCTTCGGCGACGATACGATTCGTGCGTAAATAAAATCGGGGTGGTGCAAAATTAGCCGTTTGATTCACAAGGCCATTGACGCATCACCCTGTTAGATCTACTCTTTTGCCCCGTGGTTACGCTCGTAACCGGCCTCTCAGGGCCGATATAGCTCAGTTGGTAGAGCAGCGCATTCGTAATGCGAAGGTCGTAGGTTCGACTCCTATTATCGGCACCATTCAAACATCTTCTAACGTCTACTAAAGTTCACTCAAACCCCTTATACTCTGCATTGTGTCGCTCCTGATAGTATTTTTACGTCTACTGACATACCCCAAAATCTACATGCTTCTGGGGGTACATTCGGGGGTATGTGCTGTTCGGTCTTGTGGAGATACCCCCAATGAAGCTCAACGCCCGCCAGGTTGATACCGCTAAACCAAAAGATAAACCCTATAAACTTGCTGATGGTGGTGGGCTTTATCTTCTGGTTAACCCAAATGGCGCACGATACTGGCGGCTTAAGTATCGTGTGGCAGGCAAAGAAAAGCTGCTGGCTCTGGGAGTATATCCAGACGTTACCCTTGCTGATGCGCGAGCTAAACGTGATGAGGCAAAAAGGGGTATCGCTGGGGGTATCGATCCCAACGAAGCGAAACGGGAAGAAAAGATAGCCCGAGAGGCAAATGTCAGGAATACGTTTCAGGAAATTGCCTGTGAATGGCACTCCAGCAAACTATACAAATGGTCTGAGGGGTACGCCTCAGACATTATGGAGGCATTCAATAAAGATGTTTTTCCGTACATTGGTAAAAAACCAATCGCGGAAATCAAGCCGCTCGAATTGCTTAATGTGCTTCGCCGAATGGAGGGGCGAGGGGCAACGGAGAAGGCTAAGAAGGTTAGGCAGCGCTGCGGTGAAGTCTTCCGCTATGCCATTGTCACCGGCCGGGCTGAATACAACCCAGCGCCAGATCTCACCAGCGCTATGCAGGGGCATGAATCCAGCCACTATCCTTTCCTGAATGCGCCTGAGCTTCCCGCATTTTTTGAGGCGCTATCACGTTACTCAGGTAGTGAGCTGGTGGTATTGGCCGCGCGTTTGCTGATCATCACTGGTTTAAGAACAGGTGAACTCCGAGGAGCTACATGGCAGGAAATCGACGTTGATGCTGCTGTTTGGGAGATTCCGGCGGAACGAATGAAGATGCGCCGCCCACACATCGTGCCATTGTCATTACAGGCGCAAGCAATAATCATGCGTATCCGGGAAATGACAGGTCGCTATCCCTATATATTCCCTGGGCGTAATGATCCGCGTAAAACCATGAGTGAAGCCAGCATTAACCAGGTTTTTAAACGCATCGGGTATGCCGGGAGAGTAACAGGCCACGGTTTCCGCCACACCATGAGTACCATTCTCCACGAACAGGGCTATAACACCGCATGGATTGAAACGCAGCTCGCCCACGTCGATAAAAACTCTATTCGAGGCACATACAACCACGCTCAATATCTCGATGGCCGCCGGGAAATGCTTCAATGGTATGCCGACTATATGGATGCGCTGGAACACCGTGAAAACGTGGTTCACGGGCGTTTTGGTAAATCCTCATGACTGGTCGAATAGACAGTTATTCTATACCGGGGTAGACTTCTGTAGATGAACAAAGAATAGGCTATGTCTAGGCTGATCACCAAAAACCCGTATACCTCTGCGGGGAGGCATCGCCGCCAAAATTAGAGGGTGCGAGGTAGAATATGCCTGTTGTTGAAAACCTTCCTGATCTATCTCATTGGAAAACAGTACAGGAGTTTAGTATTACCCAGGCTGCGTTATTGCTTGCGGGAATTGACCCCTATGATTATGCAAATGGTCTTGAGGGAGTTAGAAGTACTCGTCATGAACGTTGGAAAATGGCTTGGGGAATATCCGAAGGGATCATAAGTGCTATCCGTCGTGGGGTGTTAACTCCAGTTCAATGTCTTTCGGTTAGATGGATCGGTGATGAATGGAATGGCTGTGAAGAATTTTATGAAATTAAGCCAACTGATCGTAAAAGTGACATATCAAAAGATAAAACAATAATTACTCGTGATTCACTATTTATGTGGGTTGAAAATGAGCGCGTTGATTTTGTACGTAAGCCATCCCCAGATAAAATAATTTCTTTCAGTTGTGAAACTATCTCCGATCAAAATGTTATTGATGTTGTTCCAGAGAAAAATGATGTTGGCATTCTATTACTTCCCAAATATGAACATCAAAGTGAAGGTTTGGAATTCGTTCAGGATGCTATAAAGGAACTTTGGTCAACTTATGATGAAGACGACCCCCAGACAGCTCCAACAAAAAAAGAAGTAATTGATTACTTGACGGAACGGGGGGCAGGTAAAAATATGGCGGAGGCGGTGAACCTTGTTTTACGCCCATCCTGTCTGCAAGGCATAGGAAGAAGGATAAAAAAATCAAAAGGATAGTGTGTGCCTACCATTCATGAGTAATGGTGGGTGCTCTACATGATTTTTCGTGGCATTAGTCATCATAAGTGTGTTTTACCTACCCATTATTAGTACCCCCCAATATTTTTGATTCATCGGCAAGGGTGGGTACACAACAAAATCATGCCTACCTATATTACTATGGTTTTTAGTGTAACTATCTCGTAAACCGCAATGGACGTTACGAGGTAAATATGTCTCAGTCATTAATTAGATTTGCCGAGGTACAAAAGCGTACTGGCTATAGTAAGGCGTGGTTATACCGTCTTATGAGCGAGAAACGTTTTCCCGCAGCAATTAAAATTGGTTCCCGCTCTATCGCTTTTATTGAAAGTGAAATTGACGAGTGGATTAATCAGCGCATCGCTGAGTCGCGTGGCGAGGTGGCGTAATGGAAAAGAAAAACCGCCCCGTACAGCAGGCGGCTAACTCAGATATTCGCACGTCTGATATTACGCCGACCACCAGCCCGGTACAAGTACCTAAGCGTACCCCAAAGAAACACCGCGCCCGCGTCTATATGCTGCGCACTGGCGTAGAGGGATGGACAGAAAATGATATTCTGCGCTACTGCCGTCTTTCATCCGGGCGTAATTATGCGTCTGAACTGGAGCGCCAGCTTGATATTCAACTAGAGCGTATCGACGAGAAAAACCCGGATGGTATCGGCGCACACCTGCGCTACCGCTTTTCCTGCCGTGGCGACGTTCTCAAGGTGATCCAACTTGTGAACCATAATGCCGCCATTAATGAACATCACGGGCTATCTCAGCAGGATATTGCCGACATTCTGAACCTCTACCCGGACGCATTTAACGCCGCATAACGGAGCCGAAAACATGACTATCGAAAAAAGCCGATTCAATTCGGAGGCCGCCCCACAATCCAGCGTTAACCAGGGCGAATATAGCACTAATGACTTTGCCGCTATTGTTCCCGTTATTTCCGGTCAAATTGGCGGGCGTGAGGCCAGTATTGTTAGTGCTAAGGCACTGCATACAGCGCTTGGAGTAGGTAACGACTTTTCAACCTGGATAAAACTACGCATTGATGAATATGGCTTTAGCCTGAGTGCTGATTACGTGGTTTTTGATTCCTCAGATTTCAGGAATCAAAGTTCAAATTTTGAACAGGGTAGCCCCGGATGGGTGACAAAGCGTGGCGGCGACCGTCGCAGTAAAGATTATGGCCTTTCTCTGGGAATGGCTAAAGAACTGGCAATGGTTGAGCGAAACGAACAAGGTCGCGCCGTTCGCCGTTACTTTATTCAGTGTGAAGAAGCCCTACAGCGCAGCGTGCCAGAGATTGCCGCTCAGTATCGCCGCCAGCTCAAAGCCCGCATCGGTGCCGCCAACCTGTTTAAACCGATGTGCGTAGCACTGGAAAGCGCCCGCGCAGAACAGGGTAAACAGACGCAGGCTCGCCACTACAGCAACGAGAGCAACATGATCGCCCGCATTGTTTTGGGTGGCATGACGGCGAAGCAGTGGGCGCAGGCGAATAGCATTACTGGCGAACCACGCGACAGCATGAACGCCGGGCAACTGGAACACCTCACCTACCTGGAGAGTACCAACATTACGCTGATTGATATGGGTATGGGATATGACCAGCGTAAAGCCGAGCTAATCCGCCTCTCTCAGCGCTGGTTAGCTAAACATCTGGGGGCTAATCATGCTTAATGCCGCCGTCCAGAATAAAGCCTTTCCCCTGGCTGGCCTGATGTGTACCTTGCGCGGGATCGTGCACGCGCATGAGGGTAAAGCTGGCATAACAGTGCCAGCTAATGCCAGCTCCTCATTTTCTCGTCGTGGTAACGAGGAGAGTTTCGAGACCAGTACGCGCACGGGACTTTTTGCACCAGTACGCGCACGCGAGGAAGGTTTTTCTGACATCACTACGCGAGGGGGAAATCATTCTACTGGCGGGAGTTTTCGGAGAAGTACGCGCGTGCGCGAAGGTGAGTTTCTGGAGTCCATAAAAAAGGGCTTGCCGACTATCGCCAACCCGGTTTATGGTTATAGCGCACCAGCCAAATCTGGTGCCGGGATTGGCGTCCTGCAATTATCCACAGCGCACAACCGCGCTAAATGCGGTTTTTTTGTGTGCGCCGCACGGCTACATCCTTCAATGGTGGGCTGGGCGAGGGCATCGAAAGATGCGCCGGTATCTGTGGAAGCCGGTACGCCAACCTCGTTCAGTTCACCACCAGTGATTGGCGTCTTTGGTGGTGATTTCAAACATCATTCCACAGAGGCTGCCGCTATGCTGGCTACTATCCCTACCCAAAATCCGCAATTCATCTGGTTAATCGCAGCCGTTCGGCGCGACATGCCGACAATTACCGCCAAAATCCATCACATCGCTGCTGAATCTGAGCGCGAAGCCCGCCGCACGCTGTCGCGGGATCACGTCTGTTTCTTTGCAGGCCGTATCCGTCTGGAGGTGGCCGCATGAACATTAACGCTTTATACCGCCATCCGTCCGAGCTTGAAGCCGAAGCGATGTTATCCCGCGAGCAGGCTTACCCGGATGATTTTACGCTGGCAGACCGTACAGCAGAACGGATGACCCGCGCCCGCGATGGGTTGGCTCACGTAATGACCGAATTAGCCCCGCACATGGACGCAGAGCAAACAGCAGCCGTCCAGTGCTGGCTGATGAAGGTTTTGGCTATTGTCGATGCCACCCTGATTGATGCGGAGGCCAGCGCATGAGCCAGTTACAACTGATTGATGCTGCCTGCCAGATTGAACAGGCACAGGCTGTTTTATCCATGTGGCTGGAGAGCACCTCCAATAAAACAGATCCCGATTTACCGCGCCTGATTGGTTCCATTCTGACGCTGTTACACGGTGTACCAGAAGCAATGAGCGAGGCTGAAAGCAAGCTGGCTGACCATGTAATGCGTGAATATCGGGAGGGCAAAGCATGAGCAACGTACTGACCATTAAACCGGGAAATCCCGACCTGTTCCACGCAGAAGCCACACCGCACGGCGTAAACATCATGACCCGCAATGATGCCGGGATGTATGAGCATGTTTGCCTTGTTCCCTATTCAGACGCGGTAACTCATCTCGATAGCGGCAGGTATGACGAAATCCCGGATGAAGGATTTGCCCTGCATTTTGCAGTGGCTGACGGCGGGGCGCGTGGCTGGTTCGACTTCACCGCGCAGCATAACGTCATTATGTGGCGCTGGCTGATTGCTGCGACGTTCGTTTCTGAGATGAAGCGCGAGAACGGCATCACCACGGTTACTGAACCTGACGGCACATCATCGCAGGTGGCGATTTACTCCAATGGCACAGCGGGCATTGTGGTTTACCCGTTTGCTGAACGGCTGGCGATGGCGAACAACCTTGAGGGCGCAATGATTGAGCGCTACGGCGTTGAGCAGGGAACAGAGAACGCCATTGTGTTCTACCGCGCCATGCTGGATACGGAGCGCGGTGAGCTGACCTCGTTCGGACGTGAAACGCTGGCAGAGCTACACGATCACTTCATTGCCGATCTGGATGAAAACGGCTGGCCTGAAATGCCAGCGACGCACTGAGGGGGCGACATGATGCGTAATATCGACCTTATCCGCGAAGTGACCACCGCCGCCGCTGGCAACTGGCCTTATGTGCTGGCTGGCCTGTCTATCGACGTGCCTGATTCATCACGCCGCCATGCCCCCTGCCCTGCATGTGGCGGTACGGATCGCTTCCGGTTCGACGACAACGGGCGCGGCGCTCACATCTGCAACCAGTGCGGCGCTGGCGACGGTTTAGACCTTATTAAGAAGGTGAACAACTGCGACACCACAGAAGCGGCGAGGCTTGCCGCTGATGTGCTGGGTATTGATTACCGGGCAGCGGAAACCGATCCGACAGCAGCCAGCCAGAGGCGGGAGCAAATGGAGTCTGAGCGCCAGCAGCGCGAGCAGGAGCGCCAGAAACAGGCCGCAGAAAGCGCAGGGCAGCGCCGGGCTACGTTTGCCAGCCTGTATGCAGAAAAGCGCCAGAGCGTCACACAGGGCGAATCTGAATACCTGATTGCTAAGGGGCTGGACGGGTTCACTTTCCCGCTATTGCCTGATGGTTCAGTCCTGCTTGAGCTGGTGGATGAGTCCGGCGCAGTGGCAGCCGCACAGACCATCACCCCACAGGGAGAAAAGCGCCTTCTGACAGGTTCAGCAAAGCGCGGGGCATACCATGCCGTAAACGCGCCAGAATCGCCGCAGAGCGTTTTAATTGCCGAGGGGCTGGCTACCGCCCTGTCCGTTCACCAGATGCGGCCTGACGCGATCACAGTGGCGGCAATTGACGCCGGGAACCTGATCCACGTTGCCGGAGTAATGCGCCGGAAACACCCGCAGTCGCAAATTATTATCGCCGCAGATAACGACCACCCTACAGCAGCCTCCGAAACCGGAGCCACCAACATCGGGAAGGAGGCCGCAGAGAAAGCCGCCTTATCCGTGGCTGGCTGGGTATCGCTGCCACCGACTGACAGCAAAGCTGACTGGAACGACTACCACCAGCAACACGGGCTGGAAGTCGCTACGGCTGCGCTTAACGATTCGATGTACCAGCCGCAGGGGGAATGCGTGAAACCACAACTACAGGCCATTGAGGGCGGTAAAACTGACCAGCCAGAGAAAGACCCGCTAAAACCCCGCATTGAGAGCCGCAAAGATGGCGTTTACTGGATCACGCCTAAGGTGGATAAGGAAAGCGGCGAGATTATCAACAATGAAAGCTGGCTGGCCTCACCGATGGACGTTATTGGCACCGGGCGGGACGATAAGGATCAGTATCTGATACTGCGCTGGCTGGCCTTTGGCGCAGGCATACCGACAACAGCGGCTATCCCCCTGGCTGATATTGGCGAGCGTGAAGGCTGGCGAACCATGAAAGCGGGCGGGGTTAACGTCACCACCAAAAGCAGCTTGCGGGCGATTCTGGCTGACTGGCTACAGCGTAGCGGCTCGCGTGAATTGTGGCGTGTTGCTCACGCTACTGGCTGGCAGTGTGGGGCATACATCATGCCGGACGGGGAGATAATCGGCACACCTGAGCATCCTGTTTTATTCAGTGGTCGCAGTTCTGCTGCTGCCGGGTACACAGTTGCGGGAACCTCAGAGAGCTGGCGTAAGAGTGTTGCGCGGCTGGCATACGGTAACTACGCGATGATGACAGGCATTGCCGCCGCACTGGCAGCACCGTTAATCGGGCTGGCTGGCGCTGACGGGTTCGGCATTCACTTCTATGAACAGTCGAGCGCGGGTAAAACCACCACGGCAAACGTGGCGAGTAGCTTATACGGCAACCCGGACTTACTACGCCTGACGTGGTACGGCACTGCGCTGGGGCTGGCGAACGAAGCCGCAGCCCACAATGACGGTCTGATGCCACTGGATGAAGTCGGACAAGGGGCAGACCCGGTAAGCGTGTCACAGTCTGCTTACGCGCTGTTTAACGGCGTGGGGAAATTACAGGGGGCGAAGGAAGGCGGCAACCGGGATTTAAAACGCTGGCGCACCGTGGCGATCAGTACCGGAGAAATGGACTTAGAAACCTTCATCGCCACCGCAGGACGCAAGACCAAAGCCGGGCAACTGGTGCGCCTGCTGAATATCCCGCTCAGTAAGGCGGTACGCTTCCACGACCACCAGAACGGCAAACACCATGCCGACGCGCTGAAAGATGCTTACCAGCGCCATCACGGCGCTGCCGGGCGGGGGTGGATCAGGTGGCTGGCAGACCACCAGCAGCAGGCGATTGATACCGTGCGCGAGTGTGAGGCCCGTTGGCGTAGCCTTATTCCTGCCGACTATGGCGAGCAGGTTCACCGCGTGGCCGCCCGCTTTGCCATTCTGGAGGCGGCATTGCTGTTAGGTGAAGTTGTCACCGGATGGGATGCTCAGACGTGTCGTGATGCGATAAAGCACAGCTACAACGCCTGGCTGCGGGAGTTCGGCACCGGCAACAAAGAGCACCAGCAGATCATCGAGCAGACTGAGGCGTTTCTTAATGCGTATGGATTCAGCCGTTTCGCGCCGTTCCCCTACAGTTCTGCTGACATGCCCGTTAAGGATCTGGCGGGGTATCGTCAGAAGGGGAACCACGACAGCGACCCTGTAATCTTCTACACCTTTCGCGGCGCATTCGAGAAGGAGATCGCGCAGAACTTTAATCCGACGCAGTTCGCCGAAGTTCTGAAAAATGCCGGGATGCTAAAACCTCCAGCTAGCGGGCGTGGTTATCAGCGTAAATCACCGCGTATCGACGGGCGACAGATTAACGTTTACGTCCTGACCTTCCGACCAGAAGATTATGACGAGCCAGAGGAATAGCATTTTTCACATACGTAAAAAGGGTGTTGGTTCAGTCAGTTCAGTTGGTTCAATATGTAAAATTTGTTGTTTTATAAATGATTTTATTTTCGTTTCGAACCAACACTGAACCAACAAATGCCAGTTTTGAACCAACATTCTTTGATAAGGGCATTCACTCTGGCAGGCAGTGAACCAACAGAAAACCCCTCTGAACCAACACAAAATCGCCGATGTTGGTTCAGTAAAACCCAGTGCTGGCGAGGGCTGGAGGTCAGTGAACCAACTGAACCAACTGAACCAGCACATTTTTATTTATATAGAAGCATTGAGTCAGTTTTGATCTTAGGCTACTGACGGGTAATTAGCTGCGTGCTAGGATTTATCCGAATATTACTAATGGGGATAGGGACATGAAAAGAACAATTTTAGCGTGCGTTATTGCTGCCACTCTTCTGTCCGGGTGTGGCCCAAAGGAATTAACTCCTGAGCAAAAGCAGGAAGTGAGCAATCTCAAGAGCGAGCTTTCGCAGACGGAAAAAGAAATAGCCGCAGCAACAGAGCAGCAGGGGCAGTTCACGGGTGGATTAATCAAAAATCTCACGACGGCCAGGCTTGAAGTGCTGGGAACGAATAAAGCCCTTTTAGAACAACGTATCAATGCTATCGAGTCGGGCGCTAAGATTGATTTAGCCATTAGCGGTGTTAAACCAGACCCAGAGGCGGCGGCGGCTTTAAAAACTGAAATTGATAAGCTTGCTCTCCAAATCAGCGATGCAAAAAAGGAAGCAAGCCAATACAGCGGTGGTCTCGTCCAGGTGCTGAAACTGTCGACTGTTGCGACTCAGGAACAGACAATGGCGATGCTACAACAGCGGTACCTTTCGGCGATGTATGGATTGGCCGAGGTTAAAGTCTCCACTGAGCAGGCTAATACGGTTGCTGCTGCAAAACAAACACCACAACCATCGCCAGCAGCCACTAACTCACCATTGTTACCCCCGGGCGAAGGACCGTTTGGTTTAGATGTTGGTTTATCTAAAAAGAATATTGAGGATATGACCGGCGAAGATCTTAAACCTGTGGCAAATAGTGCTGACCTTTACACATCTGCATCGTTGCCGAAAAAAAATGCTGACTTTGAGGCTTATGGGCTTTTAATCTCCCCAGATGCTGGCCTATGTCAAATAAGGGCTGTGGGTAAAAGCATTGATACTGATAGTTTTGGCATTGCTTTAAAATCCAAATATGAGGAACTTAGCGACTCACTATCCTCTATCTATGGTAAAGCTGATAAAAATGATTTCTTGATATCAGGTTCAATCTGGAAAGAGCCTAAATACTGGATGATGTCCTTGGATAAAAAGGAGCGGTTTCTGTCAGCGGAATGGAAAGGAACTAAAGAAAAACCACTGAAAAATAACCTGCTCTCCGTATCTATCGAAGCTAGAGCGGACGGTTCCGACAAGGGGTATATTTTTCTTCAGTATAACTTCACTAATAACGATATTTGCAAAGCCGAGATTGAAGGCGCGAAAAAAAGTTCCCTTTAGCTAACATATTGGATCATATTCGAAACCCGCTTCGCGGGTTTTTTATCGCTATCTTTAAGCGTCTCGAGAGTCAGCGACACGATTACTGATATTAAGAAGGAGGCACTGTATGTCACGATAAAGGGTGAGACAGTTCGCAGTATGGTTCCTAACAAAAAGGCTGTAAATTCTTGACTGTCCTAGACGGATTTTAAACCCTAGTAGCGCTAAACCCGCGCCAGCAGAGGGCTGGAAGCCAGAGCGTGATTTAGGTCGTCCAGAATATTCTGGTTCGCGCCACTGGTTCGCAGTACGCAGTCAGGTACACGGCAAAACTGCGCATTCAGCGTGCGTACCATCTGACGAATTCTAACGGCAGCATTGCGAATGCGCAAAATAGCGGAGAGGCTTGATATTTCTGGCTCTGGTGTAGTCCATTCGCAGTTAGTAGCACCACGGAGATGATAAGTTTTGATAAGGATTCCTAAGATTTCCTAAGTTTTAATTGCGTGATACGAAACCGATTCGCAGTTGCGTACCAGTCTGTAAGCCGCCTTATCGCTCGGTTTCTACAGTCGAACGCAGTACGCAAAGTGAAAAATCCTAAAAATACGAAACCCGAATATTGCGCAGTAAATTGCGAATTGCGCAGTTCACAAAAAATCTGCGCAAAACGAAACGGATACCAATGCGCAAACCATCCTCAACCCCGCGCGGTTACTGGCTTTATTGATGTGAAATTGCAAAATTGGTGCGCAATTTACAGTAAAATACGCATATTATTTCGTATTCAATTTGCGCACCGTTCGCAGTTAATGCGCAGTAATTCGCAGGAGGCCAGCCATTGAGAGACAGAACGCGCAGCTATACCACCGACCTGCCCCGCATAGGGTTGCCATTCCTTACGCACATGCGTAGCAGGCTGGCGGACGCCGAACCGGCGACGCAGATTTATACCCAGACTGAAAGCGGAACGTTATATACCTTCCGGCAAGCCGACAGCTACGCCATGACAATCAACGGCGTGACGCGGGTGATTCGCACTACAACCACGCAGGCCGGGTATGGCGTGCGGGAATGGTACGTTTGCCCCCATTGCGTGAAACGGGTAGCGAAGCTGTATATCGGCAAGAAAGACATTGGCTGCCGGGCGTGCTGGAAACTTCACTATAAAAGCCAGAGCGCCGACAAACTGGACAGGATGCGCATGAAGATACGCCAACAGCGATACGCGATATGGGGCAACAATGACCTTACCAACAACCTGTTTAATGATATTCGCATGTTCCCAAAACCAAAGGGGATGCGCTGGGCTACGTTTGACAGGAAGCGGGCAGAGTTGTCAGCAATGGAGATGGCTTACTGGCAGGCATTCAGTCCGGTAGTAGATAGAATAACGGGCGTGATTGAGCGTAAGACGGGGAAAGTAGCCAGAGGCATTGGCCTGACTCTGTAAAACAAAACGCCCGCATGGGGCGTCAGAGAACGGGATGGACTTCTGCGACAATTTGCATTCGCCGCCAATATAGCAAGCCGTCCACATCAAGCAATAAACTATCACCGGGAGGGGGAGGCCAAATCTCTGCAACCCTGAGCCTTACTGGCTGCCCGCCTCATCGAATGTTTATACCCGCGAAAAATAAAATTTAATCCGGGCGTGTTTCATCTTTCAAGTGGGAATGACGTATGACACCACGCGAACTAGCTTTATTGACCACCGCCAAATTGGAGCACGAAGGCCACCAGCTAACCCCGGTAGATCAACGGGAGATTGAACGCTCAGTTAATGCCGATATAGCCCGGCGTGATAAATTCCGCGAAATGATGCGATCACCCGCCTACCAGTGGAAGAAGCCCGCGCCGCGCAGGTAGATTACCTTTATTCACCTTTATATATTCGAACAACAAAAACCCTCGCAGGTCTCGCCAATAAAGGGATGTAGCAGTAACTATGACCACCGAATGGTAAAGCTACGATGCCAGTCGCTGGTTTCCAAACTTGAGGTTTCCAGGACAGTTTCAACCAAATTGCGGATTATCAGTCAAACGCACCGGGTATCTTGCGCGGTGGATGGTGAGCCATCAAGCAGAATCTTTAAATGGCATTTTACGATGGGCAATACCCGTGGTTATATGCGATTATTAACGATAGTGGACAGTTATAGACGAAAACATACGGTAGGAGATTGGATAATGGCAGTTACAACCCTTAACAGCGTAGCGGATTACCTGCTTTGCTTTGCTCAAGAGCATGGGGATGTTATGACGCCGCTGAAATTACAAAAAATGGTGTTTTATGCTGATGCCTGGTACATGGCTCTCAATGATGACAAAGAATTGATCGCTGACCAGTTTGAAGCATGGGTACATGGCCCCGTTGCACGAGATCTATACATTCGATTTGCTGACTACAAATGGCAACCGATCACCAGCGAAATAAAATGCCCGGAACTTCCGGACGATGTTTCAGAGCACCTGAGCGAAATCTATAACGTATTCGGCAGGTTTTCGGCCTATGAGCTTGAGCAGATGACCCATCAGGAAAAGCCCTGGCTAATTGCTCGTGGTGATACTCCATCTGATGCCCCGTGTCGTAACGGCATAGACAAAGGTGTCACTGCTGAATTTTACCGCAGCATGATGGATGCTTAACTATGGCTAAAGGGAAGATTAAAGCGGGGAAACTTCCGGTAGCAGATAACAAAATTGTTGCCGGAACGCCCAATCCGACGACAACAACCCTTAGCTTTTCTTTCCAGTACATTGATCCAGCACATGCGAAATTTGGTTTCTCCGGTCAGACAGCGGCTTACTTTTGTAAAGTACTTGAACGGCTTAAAGATATATCGAGCCTGACATCACTTGAGTTTACGACAAACCGGAATGCGGCGCTCAAATCCCACTGTATTGAGTGGAAAACGACCTCTGAGCCTGACGGTTTTACCCACCTTAACGAGCAATTCCAGAGCTTTACACCTTATCAGTTTGCGATATCACGTAATGAGTACGGCCGTATACATGGTTTTTTCATAGGCAGCGTGTTCCATGTTGTATGGCTTGATCCTGACCATCAGCTTTATCCCGGTCAGTAGCAGCAAAACACCCACCTAAACCTATACTATTCGTTCACGACGCATGTACCAGCTAAAGATAACCATCCGAGACAGCAAACCACCAATATGGCGGCGTGTGCTGGTTCCGGAGCAAATCCCCTTTAGTAAACTTCACACGGTGATCCAGTTGGCTTTTGGCTGGAATGACGAACACCTGTATATGTTCGAGAAAGGGCGTAAAGGTGATCCCGGTAGCGAGTATCGCGTATGGGGTGAGGATGAAAGCATGGGTAATGCGGCAATCACACCACTATGGGCAGCGCTCCAGAATGATGGTGACAAGCTGGTTTACACGTATGACTTTGGCGACTGGTGGGATTGCGTCATTGTGCTGGAGAAGCAAACACACGATACGAGTAATCAGCCCATTAGCTGCCTGCGTGGGAAAGGCACCACCCCGGCGGAAAACTCAGGCGGCTTGCATGGTTACAATGAATTGCTATTACAGGCCAGAGAGTCTGATAATCCTGAGCAGGCCGAGATCCACAATTTCCTGATGCTGGATATTGAACGCCGGGTTTACGACCTGAGCCGCATCAACGACAGATTGCAGGCTATTAACTGACCCGCATGTATTCACCTGATATTGCGTTATCAGCGCCGCCAGTATCGCGCATAACAGCACAATGACCGGGTAAACCGTAACGCACGACCGTTGCGTTAGTCTCACCGCCGCGCCGTACCTGACGAGACTCATACACCGTCACACGCTCAAGCAACCCACCAGCAACCATACTTTCAAGAGTTCGCCGGGTTGATTCGAGCTGGTGGCGCTTATCGAACGACGCCATGCCATGAAGAAGGTAGGCCACGCCCGACACATCGAACGGCGGCGCACCAATCTCACCAGTAACCCAATCGAGGCTATCAGGTTCAAAGTAGCTGAGTATCTCTTTTTTGCGGTTGGTCATTCTCATGGCTGGCAGGTTCCTTATTGTGGGATAGCACTATCATACAATAAGCGGGTTGAAGGGAGAGCGTTACCGCCTGATATGCTGTATGAATAACAACCAAATTTCAGGGGCGGAAAAAGATATGGGGGTACTTTTGGGGGTATCTATAAAAAATGAACAATAAAAAAGACAACAAAAACAAAGGTTATCGCCTATGTGTATTGTTCCTATTATCGCACTCTCTTAGTTTTCTAATAACCCTCTCTATAAACACTTTAGTGGGATGCTAAGTCACCATCACACCCCAACACGGCTTCCCAAATCCTCGGCACGCTCCTCCGTAGCGAGACCGGAAATCCCAATCTCGCTACCCAAGCGGCGATCTCACAAGCGAGACTTTCCGCTTAACCTAAAATCTCAAAACACCATCACGCCGTCATAAACGCATCCAAATCGTCAGCATTTTTGATTATCTGGTCTTCTTCAACGCCATACGCCTGCGCGAGAGTGATACTCGCTTCAAACAGCTGGCGGTTATTTTCTACGTTAAACGCCGCTGCCGTCAGGTCGCCCAGGGCTGCAAACTCTGCCAGTATGCGGTCAAGGATCTGTTGTTCGATAACGTTAAGCTGATTGGCGAACGCCTCCATTTCTGCCTGCAACGCCTTGCGGGCTTTGCCGTCGAGATTTTTGGCAACGGTGACCATAAACTTGCCGGACACCGAACCGATCAGCGCACCCAGCACCGGTACAGGAATTAACGCCTGACCCGCTGCGGTCATCGCACCGACAATGGCTGATTCGGCGCAGACGATAAGCCCGAGATCGGTAAATTCGTCCAGATCGATCTCACCACGTTGATAGGAGAGGGTGAGGCTGGCTACGCCCTTAGTGGCAGTTACCAACGCGCTGGCGAACGGTGCGCCCATCGAGGCGTAATTGGTCAGGGTATAAATGGCTCCGGCAGAAACCCCGCCGATGGCCGCGCCTTTCAGCGAGTCCAGCCCCACGTCCTGCCAGTCCTCGATGGAAAATTCACCACGAAAGATATTCTTGCCGTCGCGGTATTTTCGGTAGATCCCGGTTCCCAGGGCAAAGGCTCCGCCGAATGCGGCACCCATCGCAGTGGCGCGCAGTCCTTCCACCAGCGAAGGCTGGTGATCGTCGATGATCTCGGCGCGTTTTGCGTCGTTCTTCTCAGCCAGCTCCCGATCGTGCTCGTCCAGCGTTGAGTCTATTTTTCCCCACTGCACTTCGCTGTAATCAGAAACGCCCGGGCGAACCACCTGATCAAAAGGCAACTTGGTTTGCTTTTCAATTTCAGCGACTTTGGTTTTAATCGCCTCAATGGTGGAGGATTTCAGCCCTTCGACCTCTTTGCCGTCGAGAATGTCCCGAATCTCTTGCCAGGTGTCTTTCGGGATTTGATAAAACGAGCCGTCCTTGCCGAAGTTAGGATAAGAATCCATATGCTCCAGCACGGCCTTCAGGTTGTTGTTGGTACCGTTGATGAATTTAGACTGAACGTCAAAGCCGTCGATACGGTAGTCTTCCGGGGCGGTGCGACCCACCCCTTCAAAGGTAGCGCGAAACGTTGAGCCGTCCTGTAATTGCTCTTCAAGCGCCTGATGGGAATTGCGAACGGCTACCTCAACCTGCTCGGCTATCTCCCCGTGCTTGGTGCTCATGCTGCCGAGGATATTGCCGGGAGAGGCGACAAAATCGCGCACCTTCTGCATCTGCTCAGTTGCCAGATCAAAAGCAATATCCTGACGGGTGAGATGAAACAGCTCATCGTTAATCCGCGCCTGGTTGAGGGCATCCACCGCGCTGCCGAGCAGTTGATCGCCCACGGGGGTATGGGTATTCATTCGTTCCATCACTGGATCTTCTTGTTGATGAGTTTGGATAATGCATTGATGTGGTTGATCAGCGCGCCCAACTGCTCTCTTTGACCAGCATTGAACTCACTGAAGTCGCGCGGGGCGGTTTTCTCCAGCGTGTCTACGATGCTCTCCGTGCCGTGATAATGCTCAGACGTAAGGTTTTTCAACTCTTCCGTACTGCGTTCCACGACGCGCAGTTTTGTGATTTGCGAGCGTACTTCACGCTCTTCTTCCTGGGCCTGCTCGATGATTTTGCCGTTCTTACGGCGCGCCAGTAAGGTGCCGCTGGCGATGCCCACCGCACCGATCCCCCAGCCAACCGGGCCGGCCAGCGCCAGTAACGCGCTTCCTGCGGACATCCCGCCACCGCCTGCCACGAGCGCGCCGCCGCCCAACCACGCCAGCGCCGCATTGGTGGCTGCTGCACCGCTTAAGGTCGCAATCGCGGTTCCCGTCGACGCGGTGCCGAAGGTCGTTGCAATCGCCAGCGCGGCGGTAGGGGCGAATGCCGCAACGCCCGCACCTACAGCAACACCCGCAGCCGCAGCACCCTTGCCCACGTGGGATGCGCGGTACTCTTCTTCCAGCTTTTCAACCACGTCGTCAAACTCGGCGATTTCAGCTTTCAGCTCGCTCCAGGATTTGTCGAACTCTTTTGGCGAGTTTGCCAGGCGGTTGATGAAATGCTCCCCGCGCGCAATCAGGTCTTTACTGCACTTCTGGCGCAGCTCAAATAGCCCTGTGATGGCGTTTTGCGTGTCCTTTGCCTGTGACTCATAGCGCGTGGTGGCTCGGGAAAGGCTCTCTAAGGCTTCTTTTCTCTCTGATCCGCGTAACATGTTCTACTCCTGCTGTGTATGTTCAAAAGGTCACTCGCCGCACTGCGATTCCATCTCCGCCAGTTGCTGTGAAAGCTCCTGGAGAAAATGACGTTGCAGGCCAGGCGGGGAAATAATGGTGAGATTCGGGAACCAGTAGCGTAACAATGGAAATAGCTGGTTCTCATGCGCCATCTCGGTTTGCACAATCACATCGCCGTTTGATTCCTGACGTATTATTTTTTGTGAAGGCAGCACGTTTCTGCGCTGAAAGTAATAGCTGACCTGCGCGGCAATCTTTATTTGTACCGTCTGCTTATCCAGGGAAAACCACACGTCATCTTCTTCGGCAAAATATCTGGCGATATGCGCTTCTGGTGTGAAATGTTCAGACGTCAGGCTTAACCAGCGAATTTTACTTAGCTGATAGCCTTTGACGTTGCCATTCTCGACCGCGCCGAGATACCACACCCCTTTGATGTTCAAAAGCTGATAGGGGGCAACGGAGCGCAGCCTGTCTTTATAATGAAATTCACAGATGCTGTTCTGGCGAATCGCTTTATCAAACAGGCTGAAATTATTTTCCAGCGCGCGTTTTGCATCAGGATCGCCGGGTAGCGCACGAATACTGAGAGAGGTTAAATCAGGCTTGAGAATGAGCTTGTTAGCCGGAATAACCTCTTCCATACCCAAAAGACTAACCAAATTCCGAAGCTCTTTTAGGGTTTGCGGTTTGGCATAGGCCGGGGCCAGCCTGTAAATGCCGTTACCGTCATGGACAATGCGATCGCCAAGGCGGTTAAGATCGCGATACAGCGTGCGTTCGCTAATGTTGAACTCATCCAGCAGCTTTTGCCGGGAGACAAAACCGTGCTGATATAACGCCGAAATGATGACGGTTATCCGTTGAACCATAACCTCATGCCCGCTCATGCACTTTCCCCTGACAATTTTTTCTTAAGGCTACGCTCGCCATCTGACAGGTGGTGTCATAAACAAGCGAGGGCTAAATCATTTCCTGTTTATTCTCATATCGGCAGAACAGGGGCATTTCTTAAAGAAAATTGTTGATAAGGGTCAACGCGTTGCGTGTATCGCCTTTTTTAGTGAAGGGTCATGCCAAGAAGCGCCACCCTTAAGGTGGCGCTCGTCGTGGATCTACGTTTTCTGACCAACCAGCTGAATCATATTAAAATACGCCCCAGCCCCCGCATTCATAATCGGGACCATCATCTCCTGCGCAATTTCGCATTCCATAAATTCATCCCAGGCCTGCTGGCAGGTATCCATCTCCCGCACGCACGTCAGTGCAATACCCGGCTCTTGTTCCCACAGCGCTTTCCACCAGTTAAGCGGGTAGAAATACCACTCGGGTGTCCAGAACGGTTTTACCACCTCGGGCAAGTTGTCTTCGCTGTAATCGCCGATAAAGCCCGGGACGGCGACGGCAAAGTGGCCGCCCGGT
This sequence comes from Enterobacter sp. 186315, assembly GCF_053290175.1. Lineage (NCBI taxonomy): Bacteria > Pseudomonadati > Pseudomonadota > Gammaproteobacteria > Enterobacterales > Enterobacteriaceae > Enterobacter > Enterobacter sp. 186315. The sequence goes on from NZ_JBPTTK010000004.1 coordinate 57,480, forward strand.
TTAAGGTACGGCAACAGCGTTGCCAGCATGGTGTCGTTGCTGCCGAAATATTGATACGCATCGACGCTGACGATCAGGTCAAAGTAATCATCCGCAAAGGGGATCTCTTTGGTGGCATCCACCCGCAGCGGGAAAATTTTCCCGTCCAGCCCGAGTGAGGTGAAACGCTCTGCGTTCTCGGTCGGGGCGATCCACAGATCGGCGGCGAACACCGTCGCGTCATATTTTTCGGCGAGCAGAATCGAGGAGATCCCCTTCCCGCAGCCGAGATCCAGAATGCGCATCCCCGGCTTTATCGGAAGCTGGCTGACCAGCTCCTCGGTAAGCCGCATAGCGTTCGGCCCCATCATGGTGTCGAGTAAAAATGCGTAGTCGTAGCTGTCTGTAAAAGGTGTATTCATCACTGCTCCTTAGCGATTATCCAGCTGGGCGCGAACGTTGTTCAGCCCGGTGGTGTTGATGCGATAGGGCTGACCGTTGACGGATCGGATCAGCTTCTTGGTGCGGAGTTTTTTAAACACAGCGAGCGTGCAGTCGCTGAGAATGCTTCCTTCGCGGGTGTAGCACTCAACGGCGGTGACGCGGCCTGAGCTGTCGCGGACGTGCGCAATACGTCCACCTTTGGCGAGAACGTGTAAGGTACGTTGTTCCTGACGGGATAAATTCATACTGGAAAACCTGTTTCATCATCATGCGTAAAAACGAGCCCACACCAGCAGGTGCGTGCGTAAGGTTTAAGCGCAGCGATAACCAGTCCGTCCTGAAGAGGGCGGGAAACTGATTATCTGATGGTGACATTCTCCAGCATCAAAGCCTCGGTGAGAGTTGAAAAGGTATTTACGCGGTGAATGATACACCGCACTTTTTGTGAGGGAATAGACGAACCGCGAAAAATGTGAACTGTCTTCCATAACGTGCTTGTTTTCAAACCTGGACTGCATGGCGTCAAACGGGCGGCTATGCGCCCATCTGTTATAAAAATGAGGTAACGAACGAGATGGTGAAGCAGTGGCGCGAGCAGAATAACGGCTAGCCCGCCTCCAGCATCCCGAAGCTCACAATCCGCGAGCGGCCAAGCTCTTTCGCCCGGTACAGCGCCACATCCGCCGCGCGCAGCAGGTTATCGCTCTGGGCGTGCTGCGGATAGCTGGCGATGCCTATGGAGACATCCACCGGCCCAATCTCAGACAGCCCGTAGCGCAGCGATAGCTCGCGCACGCCGTTATAAATCGCGGTAGCGCAGGCGTGGGCCGCCGCCTCATCGGCACCGGTCAGCAGCGCCAGAAACTCCTCGCCGCCGTAGCGGAAGGCCAGCCCGTCGTCATGCACGGCGCGCTGAATAATCGTCGCCACGCTTTTTATCACCTGATCGCCCGCCTCGTGACCAAAGCGGTCGTTAATGCTCTTGAAGTGGTCGATATCGATCATCAGGCAGCTAATCGGCTCGTTGTTACGCGCCGCCTGGCTGATTTGCGTGCGCATCGTATCTTCCAGATGGTGACGATTACGCAGCCCCGTCAGCGGGTCGAAGAGCGCTTTTTCCAGCAGGGCGTCGCGCAGACGCTGGTTCGCCAGCGCCAGTCCAAGCGCCTCGGCCATCAGCTCCAGATAGGCGCGGGAAGGGGCCGTTTCGGGGGTGATATTCTGGAACGAGAGCAAACCAATCGCCTCGCCCTGAGCGATGAGCGGGACGCACAGGGACTGGTGCGCCTGAGCGTCTGGCAGGTGATAACAGGCGATATCCGGCTCGCCGTTAACCGGCGGATGGCTCTGGCCCCGCCGCACGGCCCAGCACGCGTCCGGATGGAACTCTTTTTTCTCGCCCTCCGGGGAGAGCCATTCGGCGGCGCATCGCATCTCCCAGCGGTCGCGCTCAAGAATATACAGCCGCCCGGCCACGCCCGGCGCGATGTTGGGCGCGAACAGCTCCGCCACGTTAATCACGTCGGCGAAGTTCTCGCAGCCCTGCAAGCGTTGCGTCATTCTTGCCAGCAGCTCGCGGATCGCCCAGTCGGCGTCGCGCTCCTTTTCCAGCCGCTGCCGCGCGAGGCCGTTTTCACGAAAGATACGAATGGCCTGCGCCATGTCGCCAATTTCGTCAATCTGGTTGAAGTTGGGCGTTTCGACGGCGTAATCCTGAGAGGCGAGGCGGTGAACCACGTCGCTCAGGCGTACAACCGGATGGAGCACGCGACGCTTGAGAATAAAGCCCATGACGAACAGGAATAGCAGCGCCGTCAGGCCCACCACCACTTCAGAAGCGGTGCGCAGGGTCTTTGATTTTTCGGTCGCGGCCTGCACGTTGGCAATAATGCGCTTATCCATCATCTGCCTGAAATGGTCGATCTGGCTTTGGGCGCGCTCAAGCTCTTGTTCATAGGCTGTGCCATAGAGCAGGCCTACGGCCTGCTGGTCTTCGCCCCGGGTGACGGCAGAAAGGGCGGCCTGCTGCTCATCCTGTAGCTCATCGATAATGTTCAAACCTTCCTGTAACAGCACCAGCTCTTCACCGGAGGCGCCGATGTCTTTGAGCCGTTCAATCCGCTGCTCCGTCCCTTTTATCTCGCTCTCTTTTTGCCGGTACTCTTCGAGGATGTCGGGCTCTTTTTTGATCACAAACAGGCGAGCCAAATCGGAGAGCATCCAGGCCTCTGTCTCAACGTCTTCCGTCAGCTGGTCAAATACCTGGCGCTGCTTCACCGCGGTGCGCTCGGCGTTGTCTGCGTTAGACGCCATCAGCATGACAATCCCGGACGCGAGGGTCAGACAGACCGTGGCACCGTAGGCCCAGTTCATTATCGTGGCGATTCTCACCTGTTGGGATCCTTCTACGGCAGAATGGGAGAGGTACTTTGAATTATAGAAAACGTCTGATTTATCGCGAAAAAAAAGGCGGCCAGAGCCGCCTGATTGACTACAGATCCGGCGGGTTTCGTCCTTCCTCGATGAACTCCGCGTCCAGCTCCTCGGCGTTGCCTTCGTGGTCGCGCCCGGAGAAGAGATTCCAGCAGGCGATAAACAGCGCCGCAATCAACGGGCCGATTACAAAGCCGTTAATGCCGTAAAGCTCCATCCCGCCAAGGGTGGAGATAAGAATGAGGTAATCCGGCATTTTGGTGTCTTTGCCCACCAGCAGCGGGCGCAGGATGTTGTCCACCAGCCCGACGATGATCACGAAGAAGCCGACGATAAACAGCCCCTGCCAGATCTGGTGCGTGGCAAACAGATAGATTGCCGCCGGAACCCAGACAATGGCCGAACCAACCGCAGGCACCAGCGAGAGGAACGCCATCAGCGCGCCCCAGAGAATGCTGCCGTCGATGCCGACAATCGCAAAGGCAATCCCGCCGAGCGTACCCTGTACCACCGCAACCACCGCCGTGCCTTTCACCGTGGCGCGGGAGACGCCGACGAATTTGGCGAACAGGTGCTGTTTGGCAAAATCCGACAGCGGCAGAGAGTCGAGGATCTGACGCACCAGATACGGCCCGTCTTTCAGCAGGAAGAACAGCAGATAGAGCATGATGCCGAAGCTGATCGCAAAGCCGAAGGTGCCTTTACCAATCAGGAACGCGCTGCCCGCCAGATACTGCCCGCCCTTTAACGCCACGTCGGAAAGTTTTTTCTGGATCTGCTCGGCGTTATTGAGGTTGTGATCGGCCAGGAAACCGCTCGCCCAGTCAGGCAGACGGTTAAAGATGCCCGCCACCACCTCCGGGAACTGGGTGTTGTTCTGCTGAAGCTTGGTGTAGACCACATTCAGCTCGATGGCGAGCGAGGAGAGGATCACCATCAACGGGATAAAAACGATCAGGCAGATGATGCACAGGGTCAGAAACGAGGCCAGCCCGTTGCGCTCGCCCAGCGCCGTTCGCAGCCTGTTTTTCACCGGGTTGAAAATGATGGTCAGGATCGCGGCCCACAGAATTGCAGAAAAGTAGGGCGACAGCACATCGAAGAAGGCCCAGGTCACAAGGGCGAGAATGAATATAAAGAAACCTTTGGTCAGTCCGTTAAAGCGCATAGTGAGTCCTGATATCGAATAAGCAGTGTCGACTATAGAACTGATTTACGGATTTACCAATATTGTGCGGTTTGCATTGCCGGGTGACAGCTGCGCCTTACCCGGCCTACGGACTGATTTACTGTATTGTGCGGTGTGCTTGCCGGGTGGCGGCTGCGCCTTACCCGGCCTACGGACTGATTTCCTATGTTGTGCGGTGTGCTTGCCGGGTGGCAGCTGCGCCTTACCCGGCCTACGGACTGATTTCCTGTATTGTGCGGTGTGCTTGCCGGATGGCGGCTTCGCCTTACCCGGCCTACGGACTGGTGTGCGTTGCCTTACCCGGCCTACGTATAATTGTAGGCCCTGCAAGCGAAGCGCCGCTGGGCAACTGAAGGCGACTCCGGCTAGTCGTCTGGCTTTTTGTTAACAATCACGGTATAACAGACCTTCTTTGGATGTTTAGATGTCCATACGTTTAGAAGGTAATATGCAAACACAACAAGAAAACGGGCAGCTTAAGCGCACCATGAAAACGCGCCACCTGATTATGCTTTCGCTGGGTGGCGTGATTGGCACAGGGTTATTCTTCAACACCGGATACATCATCTCCACCACCGGGGCGGCGGGCACGCTGCTGGCGTACCTGATTGGCGCGCTGGTGGTCTGGCTGGTGATGCAGTGTCTGGGCGAACTCTCCGTGGCGATGCCGGAAACCGGCGCGTTTCACGTCTACGCCGCCCGCTATCTTGGCCCGGCGACCGGCTATACCGTCGCGTGGCTCTACTGGCTCGCCTGGACGGTGGCGCTCGGATCGAGCTTTACCGCCGCGGGATTCTGTATGCAGTACTGGTTTCCGCAGGTGCCCGTCTGGGCGTGGTGCGTTGTCTTCTGTGCGGTGATATTCGGCCTCAACGTCATCTCCACCCGTTTCTTCGCCGAAGGGGAGTTTTGGTTCTCGCTGGTGAAAGTGATCACCATCATCGCCTTTATCATTCTCGGCGGCGCGGCGATCTTCGGCTTTATCCCGATGCAGGACGGCTCTCCCGCGCCGGGTCTGAGCAACATCACCGCCGAAGGCTGGTTCCCGCACGGCGGGCTGCCGATCCTGATGACCATGGTGGCGGTCAACTTTGCCTTTTCCGGGACGGAGCTGATCGGTATCGCGGCGGGTGAAACGCAAAACCCGCACAAGGTCATTCCGGTGGCGATCCGCACGACCATCGCGCGTCTGATTATCTTCTTCATCGGCACCGTGTTTGTGCTGGCGGCGCTGATCCCAATGCAGCAGGCGGGCGTTGAAAAAAGCCCGTTCGTGCTGGTGTTTGAGAAAGTCGGTATTCCCTATGCCGCCGATATCTTCAACTTCGTGATTTTGACGGCAATCCTCTCGGCGGCGAACTCCGGGCTCTACGCCTCGGGCCGTATGCTGTGGTCGCTCTCGAACGAGAAAACGCTGCCGCGCTGCTTTGCCCGCGTCAGTAAAAACGGCGTGCCGCTGACGGCGCTCTCCGTGTCGATGCTCGGCGGCGTGCTGGCGCTGTTTTCAAGCGTAGTGGCGCCGGACACGGTGTTTGTCGCGCTATCGGCTATCTCCGGATTTGCGGTGGTGGCGGTGTGGATCAGCATCTGCGCCTCGCACTTTGTCTTTCGCCGTCGCCATCTGCAATCGGGCCAGCCGCTTGAGGCGTTGCAGTATCGCGCGCCCTGGTATCCGCTTGTGCCCGTGCTGGGCTTTGTGCTGTGCGTGGTCGCCTGCGTCGGCCTGGCGTTTGATCCGAGCCAGAGAATTGCCCTTTACTGCGGGCTGCCGTTTGTCGCCCTGTGTTATGGTGCGTACTACCTGACCCGAAACCTGACAACGCAGGAGCCTGAACATGTCGCAGAATAATCCTCTGAGCGCCATCCTTGAAAAACAGCCGTTTGTGGTACTCGACGGCGCAATGGCAACGGAGCTGGAAGCGCGTGGCTGTAACCTGGCCGATAGCCTGTGGTCGGCCAAAGTACTGGTCGAAAACCCTGAGCTTATCCGCGAAGTGCATCTCGACTATTTCCGCGCGGGAGCGCAGGTGGCGATCACCGCCAGCTATCAGGCCACGCCGGCGGGCTTTGCCGCACGGGGTCTTGATGACGCGCAGTCCCGCGCGCTGATTGGCAAAAGCGTGGAGCTGGCGCGTAAGGCCCGCGAGGCGTATCTGGCGGAAAACGCCCGGGCGGGAACGCTGCTGGTGGCGGGATCTGTGGGGCCGTACGGCGCGTATCTGGCCGATGGCTCTGAGTATCGCGGCGACTACGTGCGTAGCGCAGACGAGTTCACCGCCTTCCACCGTCCGCGCGTTGAGGCGCTGCTGGATGCCGGAGCCGACCTGTTGGCCTGCGAAACGCTGCCCTCGTTTGCGGAAATCAAAACCCTCGCCGCGCTGATCGCAGAGTACCCTCGCGCCCGGGCGTGGTTCTCCTTTACCCTGCGCGACAGCGAGCACCTGAGCGACGGCACGCCGCTGCGTGAAGTGGTAAGCGTGCTGGCGAATTATCCGCAAATCGTGGCGCTCGGCATTAACTGCATCGCGCTGGAAAACACCACGGCGGCGCTTGACCATTTGCATAGCCTGACGTCCCTGCCGCTGGTGGTTTATCCTAACTCCGGTGAGCATTATGATGCGGTGAGCAAAACCTGGCATCACCACGGTGAAGCCTGCGCAACGCTGGCCGGCTATTTACCCGAGTGGTTAGCCGCAGGGGCGAAATTAATTGGCGGATGCTGTCGAACCACGCCAAAAGATATCGCCGGGCTGGTTTCTCAGCGCTAAAATGTGTTCCCCTTTTTCCGCTGGAAATAGGGGGATATTCTTAGGTTTCTATCAATCCGTTATTTTAATAAATCTCGCATTTATATTTCCTCCGCAAATTAGTAAAGCCACTCAATAGCTTATCCCTATTTAAACGATAGCTCTGCCCAATAGGTATTATTGATTGCTATCAACAAGCCCAACCCTTACCCCTTTATGATTAACGCGCAAAAATAATTCACTTTCTCTTCTGGGTGTTCCGTTTTTTTAAGGATAAAAAAATGAAGAAATGGCTCCGCATATCGGCCTTTTGCGCAGCGGGCGCAGCCGTCTGTTATTTAGGGTTATCTGGTTACGTCTGGTATCACGATAAAGGGCGTATACAGGAAAACGACGTTCAACTTTCCGCCGTCAGTGAAAACAACAAGGTATTAAGCTTCTTTCGTGAAAAGGGCTGCGACTATTGTCATACCCCGTCTGCCGCTCTGCCTTTCTATGCCTCTTTCCCCATTGCTAAACAATTAATGGAGTACGACACCCGTCTGGGCTACCAGTCTTTTAACCTGGATCCGGTGCGTAAGGCGTTAATTGACGACAAACCCGTTTCACAAAGCGATCTGAATAAAATTGAGTGGGTGATGCAGCATAAGACGATGCCGCCAACCCGCTACGTGGCGCTGCACTGGGCGGGCAAGATTGATGAAACCGAGCAGGCGACGATCCTCAACTGGATCAAAACCCAGCGCGAAAGCCATTACGCCAGCGGCGACATGGCGGCAGATAAACGCAACGAACCTGTACAGCCCATCCCGAAAAGCCTCCCGGTGGACGAGCAGAAGGTCGCGCTTGGCTTCCGCCTGTATCACGACACCCGCCTGTCGGGCGACAGCACGCTCTCCTGCGCAAGCTGTCACGCGCTCAACGCGGGCGGCGTCGACGGTCGCCAGACCTCCCTCGGCGTGAACGGCGCGGTAGGGCCAATCAATGCGCCAACCGTGTTTAACGCCACCTTCAACAGCGAACAGTTCTGGGACGGTCGCGCCGCCGATCTGCAAAAACAGGCCGGCGGCCCGCCGCTGAACCCTATCGAAATGGCCTCGAAATCCTGGGATGACATCGTCGCGAAGCTGGAGGCCGATCCGGCAATCACGCAGGCCTTCGTGTCCGTCTACCCGGACGGCTTCAGCGGGGAGAGCATCACCGATGCGATTGCCGAATATGAGAAGACGCTGATCACCCCCGATGCGCCGTTTGATAAATGGCTGCGCGGCGATGAAAACGCCCTGACCGCGCAGCAAAAGCACGGCTATGCACTGTTCAAAGAGAACAAATGCGCCACCTGCCACGGCGGTGTGATCCTCGGCGGGCGCTCCTTTGAGCCGCTGGGGCTGAAAAAGGCCTATGACTTTGGCGAGATCACCGACGCCGATATCGGGCGTATGAACGTAACCAGCGAAGTGCGCGACCGTCTGCGCCAGAAAGTACCGGGCCTGCGCAACGTGGCGCTGACCGCGCCGTACTTCCACCGCGGTGACGTTCCGACCCTCGACGAGGCGGTCAAGCTGATGCTGCGCCACCAGGTCGGCACCAGCCTGCCGCAGGGCGATGTGGACGATATCGTCGCCTTCCTCGACAGCCTGACCGGGGTGTACACCCCTTACCAGCCTTAATGGAGATGGCCGTCGCAGGGCGGCCAGTGACCGGGACGCCTCATGCTTGAAGCCCTGAACCTTTGCTGCGAACGCCACGAGCGAACGCTCTTTTCCGATCTGAGCTTTACCGTGTCGGCAGGCTCGCTGGTGCATATCACCGGGGAGAATGGCGCGGGTAAAACCACGCTGCTGCGCATTCTCACCGGGCTGGCGATGCCGGAAAGCGGCGAGGTGAGATGGCGCGGCGAGCCGCTGGGGCGCGTGCGCGAGCAGTTTCACCAGCAGCTGGTGTGGACAGGCCATCGGCCGGGGGTGAAGTCCCCCCTGACCGTGAGAGAAAACGTAGCTTTTTATCACCGCGCTCCCCGTGAGGCGCTGGATAACGCGTTGCGCTGCGTCGGGCTGGAGGGGATGGCGGACACGCTCGTTGCTCGCCTTTCTGCCGGGCAGCAGCGACGCGTGGCGCTGGCGCGCCTGTGGCTGAGCCACGCGCCGCTGTGGATCCTCGACGAACCTTTTACCGCGATTGATGCCGCGGGCGTTGAAACCCTCACCCGACATCTTGAGGCGCATACGCAACAGGGGGGCGCGGTGATTGTCACCAGCCACCAGCCGCTAGCGGTGGACAGGTTGCAGCAAATCGATCTCACGGCGGGGGCGTCATGCTGGTGAACATTATTGCGACGGAGCTGCGGGCAGGGTGGCGTCATCCGGCCGATCTGCTCAACCCGCTCGGCTTCTTCTTGATTGTGATTACGCTTTTCCCGCTCGGCATCGGCCCCGAGCCGCAGGTGCTGGCGCGCATCGCTCCCGGCGTGATTTGGGTGGCGGCGCTGCTCTCGTCGCTGCTGGCGCTGGAGCGGCTGTTTCGCGATGACTATCAGGACGGCAGCCTCGAGCAACTGCTGCTGCTGCCCGTGCCGCTGCCGCTGGTGGCGCTGGCGAAAATCACCGCCCACTGGCTGATGACCGGCCTGCCGCTGCTGCTCTTTTCGCCGCTCGCCGCGCTGCTGATGGGGATGGACAGCCACACCGGGTGGGTGATGGCCGGAACCTTGCTGCCCGGGACTCTGACGCTGAGCCTGCTCGGCGCGCCGGGCGTGGCGCTGACGGTGGGCGTAAAGCGGGGCGGCGTACTGCTGAGCCTGCTGGTGCTGCCGTTAACCATTCCGTTGCTGATTTTCGCGACGGCGGCGATGGAGGCCGCCGCAGGCCACCTGCCCGTGCAGGGCTATTTTGCCGTTCTGGGGGCGCTGCTTGCCGCCAGCGCCACGCTCAGCCCTTTTGCCACCGCCGCCGCGCTGCGCATCGGCCTTCACTAAACCGCGTCATAAGAGGGATCTTTATGTGGAAACGACTTCATCAACTCGCCGTGCCGTCGAGGCTCTATCGGCTCTGTAGCCTGTGCATTCCCGCGTGTGGGCTGGCAAGCGTGGCGCTGCTGGGCGCTGGCCTCGTCTGGGGGCTGGCGTTTGCTCCGGCTGATTATCAGCAGGGCGACGGGTATCGCATCATCTACATGCATGTCCCGGCGGCGATGTGCTCAATGGGCCTCTACGCCGCAATGGCGGGGGCGGCCTTTTTCGGCCTGGTCTGGCAGATGAGAATGGCGAATCTGGCCATCGCCGCGATGGCCCCGGTGGGCGCGGTCTGCACCTTTATCGCGCTGGCGACCGGATCGGCGTGGGGAAAACCGATGTGGGGGACCTGGTGGGTCTGGGACGCGCGCCTGACCTCTGAGCTGGTGCTGCTGTTTCTCTACATGGGGGCGATGGCCCTGTGGTCGGCGATTGACGACCGTAAACAGGCCGGGCAGGCGATGGGCATTCTGGTGCTGATTGGCGTGGTCAACCTGCCGATTATCCACTACTCGGTGGAGTGGTGGAACACGCTGCACCAGGGCTCGACCCGGATGCAGCAAAGCGTCGCGCCCGAAATGCGCGCCCCGCTGCGTATCGCCATCCTGGGCTTTTTGCTGGCCTGCGCCACCCTGACCTTAATGCGCCTGCGCACCTTAATTTTATCCCACGAACGCCGTCGTCCGTGGGTATCCGAACTTTTCACTCTGCGAGGCCGCCCATGACCAGCGCATTTTCCTCTTTAAACGCCTTTTTCGCGATGGGCGGCTACGCCCTGTACGTCTGGCTGTCGGTCGGCCTGACGCTGATCCCGCTAGCGGCGCTGGCGTTGCACAGCCATCAACAGCACCGGGCGCTGCTGCGCTCGCTTAACGCCACGCTGGCGAAGGAGAAAGGATGAACACGCGTCGACGAAATCGCCTGTGGGCCGCGGTGGCTATCGTCAGCGGCCTGAGCCTCACCGCCGGGCTGGTGCTGTACGCGCTCGGCAGCAATATCGATCTGTTTTACACCCCGGAGGAGATCCACACCGGCAAGCGGGAAACCGGCGTGCGCCCGGAAATCGGCCAGCGCCTGCGGGTCGGCGGCATGGTGAAATCCGGCAGCGTCGAGCGCGCGCGGGATTCGCTGGATATCCGCTTCCAGATTTACGACGCAAGTTCGGCAATCACCGTGCGCTACAGCGGCATTCTGCCGGATCTGTTCCGGGAGGAGCAGGGCGTCGTGGTACAGGGCGAGCTTCTGCCGGGCAACGTGGTGCTGGCGAAAGAGGTGCTCGCGAAGCATGACGAAAACTACACGCCGCCGGAAGTCTCGAAAGCGATGCAGGATAACCATCAGCGGGCGGCCCGACCATGATGCCGGAAGCGGGAAATGCGCTGCTGTGCGCGGCTATCGCCATCGCCCTTTTACTGACGGTGTTCCCTTTAGCTGGCGCGGCGCGGGGCGACGCGCGCATGATGAAGCTGGCGCGCCCGCTTGCCTGCCTGCTGTTTTTAAGCATTGGCGGCGCCTTTGTCCTGCTGATGATCTGCCTGGCGGACAATGACTTCACCGTGGTCTACGTGGCGGCGAACTCCAGTACGTTGCTGCCCGTGTGGTATCGGCTGGCGGCGGCCTGGGGGGCGCATGAAGGCTCGCTGCTGCTGTGGGTGGTGCTGATGGGCGGCTGGACCTTTGCCGTCGCCTGCTGGAGCGGTCAGGTGCCGATGAAAACCCTGGCGCGGGTGCTGGCGGTAATGGGGCTGATTACCTTCGGGATGCTGCTGTTCATCGTTTTTACCTCTAATCCCTTTGCCCGGACGCTGCCCGATTTTCCGCTCGAGGGGCGCGACCTGAACCCGATGTTGCAGGATCCGGGGCTTATTCTGCATCCGCCGCTGCTCTATATGGGCTATGTCGGCTTTTCCGTTTCGTTTGCCTTTGCGATTGCCGCGCTGCTGGGCGGCGAGTTCGATCGCGCCAGCGCCCGCAGCGTCAGACCCTGGGCGCTGGCGGCGTGGATCTTCCTGACGCTCGGCATCGTGCTTGGCTCGGCCTGGGCCTATTACGAGCTGGGCTGGGGAGGCTGGTGGTTCTGGGATCCGGTCGAGAACGCCTCGCTGATGCCCTGGCTGGTGGGAACCGCGCTGCTGCATTCGCTGATCGTCAGCGATAAGCGCGACGGCTTTAAGGCCTGGACGCTGCTGCTCTCCATCGCCGCCTTTTCGCTCTGCCTGCTCGGGACGTTCCTGGTGCGCTCCGGGGTGCTGGTGTCCGTTCACGCCTTCGCCTCCGATCCGGCGCGCGGAATGACGATCATGGCGTTTATCGCCCTGATCGTCGGCGGATCGCTGCTGCTGTTCGCCCTGCGCGGCTATCGCCTGCGCTCGCGGGTGAACAACGCCCTGTGGTCGCGGGAATCGCTGCTGCTCGGCAATAACGTGCTGCTGATGACCGCCATGCTGGTGGTGCTGCTCGGCACGCTGCTGCCGCTGGTGCATAAACAGCTTGGGCTGGGCTCAATTTCGGTGGGGGAGCCGTTCTTTAACTCCCTGTTTGTCGGGCTGATGGTGCCCTTTTCCCTGCTGATGGGGCTGGGGCCGCTGGTGCGCTGGGGGCGGGATAAACCGCAGGCGCTCAAGCTGCTTCTGCTGTGGGTCGCGGTCGTGACGCTGCTGGCGGCGCTGGCGCTGCCGTGGCTGTCGCAGGGGCGCGTTGTTCTTATTGCTTCTCTGGGCGTGGCGATGGCGCTGGTGATTGCCGGCCTGACGCTGGCGGTATGGCTGCGCTGGCGTCGTGCGGGGATCGCGATATCCGCGCGCCTGTGGGGCATGGCGCTGGCGCATCTGGGCGTGGCCGTGACGGTCGTCGGGATTGCGTTTAGCCAGAACTACAGCGTGCAGCGCGACGTGCGGATGCAGCCGGGCGAGAGCATCACCCTTCAGGACTACCGCTTTACCTTTACCGGCGTGAAGCAGAGCGTCGGGCCAAACTGGTCCGGCTCGACGGGCGCGATCGCGGTGACGAAAGACGGTAAGCCCGTCGCGACGCTGCTCGCGGAGAAACGCAATTACGGCAACCGAATGGTAATGACCGAAGCGGCTATCGACGGCGGCGTGACGCGGGATCTCTACGCGGCGCTGGGCGAACCGCTGGATAACGGCGCCTGGGCGCTGCGGATCTACATCAAACCCTACGTGCGTTGGATCTGGGCGGGTGGGCTGCTGATGGCGCTGGGTGGGCTGTTATGCCTTGCCGACGCGCGTCTGCGAACAAGGAGAACGACATGAAGCGCACGCTGTATCTGCTGCCGCTGGCGCTGTTTATCGTGCTGGCGGTTGCGCTGCTGGTGCAGCTTGAGCGCAACGCGCAGGGCGATGACCCTACGCTGCTGGAGTCTGCGCTGGTGGGCAAACCGCTGCCCGCGCTTTCGCTTCCCCTACTGGACGGGGGAGCAACCCCGTTTAGCGGCAAATGGCGCGGCCCGGCGCTGGTGAACGTCTGGGCGACCTGGTGTCCGACCTGCCGCGCCGAGCACCGCTTTTTGAACCAGCTGGCGGCGGACGGGGTATGGATTTACGGCATCAACTACAAAGACGACCGCCAGAAGGCGCAGGCCTGGCTTAAAGAGCTGGGCAACCCCTACGCCGTGAGCCTGTTTGACGGCGACGGCATGGCGGGCATGGAGCTTGGGGTCTACGGCGCGCCGGAAACCTTTTTGATCGACGCCAAAGGCATCGTGCGCTACCGCCTCGCGGGGGCGCTGACGCCGGAAATATGGGAAGAGAAGATGAAAACGCTGTGGTTACAGGCGGGCGGGGAGGCGCAATGATCAAAGCACTGATGCTGGCCCTGCTGCTCTGCGCGACGTCGACGATGGCGAGCGAAGAGGTGCGGGTCTTTGCCAGCAGCGAGCAGGAGCAAACCTGGCGCGAGCTAACCGCCGGGCTGCGCTGCCCGAAATGCCAGAACAACAGCATTGCCGATTCGGACGCGATGATTGCCGCCGACATGCGCCAGAAGGTCTGGACGCTGCTTCAGGAGGGTAAAAGCCGCGACGAGATCGTCGAGTATATGGTGGCGCGCTACGGGCAGTTTGTCACCTACGATCCGCCGTTCACCCCTGCGACCTCGCTGCTGTGGCTGCTGCCCGCGCTGGCGCTGCTTACCGGAGGCGCGGTAATCTATCGCCGCTCGCGCCGTCGCGTTGCCCCGATGCGCCCGGTTGAGCAGCCCGCTTCGACGGAAAAACCGCTCAGCCCGTGGCTGCTGGTGCCGGGCGTGGCGCTGGCGGCGGGGTTGGGCCTTTTCTGCTATCTGCACACCGGGAGCTATACCCAGGTGCGCGCCTGGCAGACCGCGGTTAACGCTACGCCCGACCTGCTGCTCAGGCTGAAAAACCCGCAGGCCACGCCGTTAAGCGGCGAAGAGGTGTCGCAGCTGACGCTCGGCCTGCGCACCCGGCTGGCGCAGGGGGAGCAGTCGGCGCAGCGCTGGATGCTGCTGGCGCGTCTTGCCTCGCTGGCGGACGACGGTGAAACCGCGCTGTACGCCTGGCGGCAGGGCTATCGGCTGGATCCGGAGAACCGGGAGGCGCTGCTCGGATACGTGAAGGGGCTGACCCAATCCTCCCGCCCGGAAGATAAACAGCGTGGCGGCGAGCTCTTGCGCGCGCGTATTCAGGCCGGGGAAGCCGATCCGCGTCTGATGATGCTGTACGCCGTCAACGCCCTGGAGCAGGGGCGGCGCGATGAGGCGGTTAAAGCGTGCGAGGCGCTGCTGCGCGCGCTGGCGCAAAACGATCCGCGACGCGCGATGGTGGAAAATCTGCTTTCGGAGGCGCGGCGCTAATCGTCATTTTTTAGCATTGCTTTGCCGGTTTTTATCTAAAAACGATTTGATATTAGCGATGCTTTTTAATTCCTTTATCAAAATTCCCGCGCCGGAAATACTGCCCCCATAACAACAAGGGGGCAGGCACTATGGCAATTTCATCGCGTATTACGTTACTCGGCGCACTGGCGCTGTGGGCATTTCAGGCGCAGGCGGTTGACGTGACCGTCGCGTATCAAACCTCTGCGGAACCGGCGAAAGTCGCGCAGGCGGATAACACCTTCGCCAAAGAGAGCGGGGCAAAGGTCGACTGGCGTAAGTTCGACAGCGGGGCGGCGATTGTCCGCGCGCTGGCGTCCGGCGACGTACAGATTGGCAATCTCGGCTCCAGCCCGCTGGCGGTCGCCGCCAGTCAGCAGGTGCCGATTGAGGTCTTCCTGCTGGCCTCGCAGCTCGGGAATTCCGAAGCGCTGGTGGTGAAGAAAAACATCACGAAGCCGGAAGATCTGATTGGCAAGCGCATCGCCGTGCCGTTTATCTCCACCACCCACTACAGCCTGCTGGCAGCGCTCAAACACTGGGGCATCAAGCCGGGTCAGGTGCAAATTCTCAACCTGCAACCGCCTGCGATTATCGCCGCCTGGCAGCGGGGCGATATTGACGGCGCTTACGTCTGGGCGCCTGCGGTTAACGAACTCGAAAAAGACGGCACCGTGCTGACCGACTCGGAAAAAGTGGGCCAGTGGGGCGCGCCAACCCTCGACGTGTGGGTGGTGCGTAAAGACTTCGCCGAGAAACATCCTGAGGTCGTTAAGGCCTTCGCCAAAAGCGCCATCGACGCCCAGCAGCCCTATATCAGCAACCCGGATGAGTGGCTGAAACAGCCTGCCAACCTGGAAAAACTGTCGCGCCTGAGCGGCGTGCCGGAAGCGGACGTGCCGGGGCTGGTGAAGGGCAATACCTATCTCACCCCTGCCCAGCAGGTACAGCAGCTGACCGGGCCGGTGAATAAGGCGATTGTCGACACCGCGACCTTCCTGAAAGAGCAGGGCAAAGTGCCTGCGGTCGCGGCGGATTACAGCCAGTACGTAACCGATCGCTTTGTGAAATAAGGGGGCTGCCATGCTGACTATCTCAAACCTGCACGCCAGCTATGGCGGAAAACCCGCGCTGGAGGATATCAACCTGACGCTGGACAGCGGTGAGCTGCTGGTGGTGCTGGGGCCGTCCGGCTGCGGCAAAACCACGCTGCTGAACCTGATTGCCGGGTTTGTTCCCTATCAGCATGGCACCATCCAGCTTGAAGGCAAAAAGGTTGACGGCCCCGGCGCAGATCGCGGGGTGGTCTTTCAGAACGAAGGGCTGCTGCCCTGGCGCAACGTGCAGGAAAACGTGGCGTTTGGGCTACAGCTGGCAGGTATCGGGCGCGAACAGCGTCTGGACACCGCGCGGCAGATGCTGAAAAAGGTTGGGCTGGAAGGGGCGGAAAAACGCTTTATCTGGCAGCTTTCGGGCGGCCAGCGCCAGCGCGTCGGGATTGCCCGCGCGCTGGCGGCAAATCCCCAGCTGTTGCTGCTGGATGAACCCTTTGGCGCGCTGGATGCCTTTACCCGCGAACAGATGCAAACCCTGCTGCTGCGCCTCTGGCATGAAACCGGCAAGCAGGTGCTGTTGATTACCCACGATATCGAAGAGGCGGTGTTTATGGCCACCGAACTGGTGCTGCTTTCGCCGGGGCCGGGCCGCGTGCTGGAGCGACTGCCGCTGGATTTCGCCCGTCGCTATGTCGCGGGTGAACCGGTGCGCAGCATCAAGTCCGATCCGGCCTTTATCGAACAGCGTGAATACGTCCTGAGCCGGGTGTTTGAACAGCGGGAGGCCTTCTCATGAGCATCGTCGTCAGTGAAAAAACGCGCCGCACGCGCCCGACGCTGCGCTGGCCTTTCTCCCGGCAGCTGACCCTGAGCATTGCCACACTGCTGGTTCTGCTGGCGGTGTGGTGGGCAGTCGCGGCGCAGCAGTGGGTCAGCCCGCTGTTTCTGCCGCCGCCGGGGCAGGTGCTGGCAAAACTTATTACCATCGCCGGGCCGCAGGGGTTTATGGACGCCACGCTGTGGCAGCACCTGGCGGCGAGTCTGGGACGAATTCTGGTGGCGCTGCTGGCCGCCGTACTGATCGGCATTCCGGTGGGGATCGCGATGGGGCTGAGCCCGACGGTGCGCGGCATTCTCGATCCGCTGATTGAGCTGTATCGCCCGGTGCCGCCGCTGGCCTATCTGCCGCTGATGGTCATCTGGTTCGGCATCGGGGAAACCTCGAAGATCCTGCTCATCTATCTGGCGATATTTGCCCCGGTGGCGATGTCAGCGCTGGCGGGGGTGAAAAGCGCCCAGCAGGTGCGTATTCGCGCGGCGCAGTCGCTCGGGGCGAGCCGCACCCAGGTGCTGTGGTTTGTGATTTTGCCGGGCGCGCTGCCGGAGATTTTAACCGGGCTGCGCATCGGGCTTGGCGTGGGCTGGTCGACGCTGGTGGCCGCCGAGCTTATCGCCGCCACGCGCGGTCTGGGGTTTATGGTGCAGTCGGCCGGGGAGTTTCTGGCGACTGACGTGGTGCTGGCAGGGATCGCGGTCATCGCCGTGATTGCCTTTGGTTTAGAACTGGGGCTGCGCGCGCTACAGCGCCGCCTGACGCCCTGGCATGGAGAGATACAATGAGTGAACGTCTGACCATTACCCCGCTGGGGCCGTACATTGGCGCGCAGATTTCGGGCCTGGATGTCTCGCGCCCGCTGAGCGATAACCAGTTCGAGCAGCTCTATCACGCGGTGCTGCGCCATCAGGTGGTCTTTTTGCGCGAGCAGGCGATTACCCCGCAGCAGCAGCGCGCGCTGGCGCTGCGCTTTGGGGATTTGCACATTCACCCGGTCTATCCGCACGCGGAAGGGGTTGAAGAGATTATCGTGCTGGACACCCACAACGATAACCCGCCGGATAACGACAACTGGCATACGGACGTGACCTTTATTGATACCCCGCCTGCGGGCGCCATTCTGGCGGCAAAACACCTGCCGGAGACCGGGGGCGATACCCTGTGGGCGAGCGGCATTGCGGCGTTCGAGGCGCTGTCCGCACCCTTTAAAACGCTGCTGAGCGGCCTGCGGGCGGAGCATGATTTTAAAAAATCATTCCAGGAATATAAGTACCGCAAAAGCGAAGAGGAGCATCGGCGCTGGCTGGAGGCGGTGGCGAAACACCCGCCGCTGCTGCATCCGGTGGTGCGTACCCATCCGGTCACGGGCAAGCAGGCGCTGTTTGTGAACGAAGGGTTCACCACGCGGATTGTGGACGTGAGCGAGAAAGAGAGCGAGGCGCTGCTCGGGTTCCTGTTTGCGCATATCACTAAACCGGAGTTCCAGGTGCGCTGGCGCTGGCAGGAGAACGATCTCGCGATTTGGGATAACCGCGTAACGCAGCACTATGCGAATGCGGACTATCTTCCGCAGCGCCGGATCATGCAGCGCGCAACGATTCTGGGGGATAAACCGTTTTATCGTGTGGGGTGATGTTGCCGGGTGGCGCTGCGCTTACCCGGCCTACAAAACCCTGGTGCCGAGTAAGCGAAGCCGCCACCCGGCACCACAGCGGATCAGCGCAGAACTTTCTTCTCGGCCAGATCCAGCGCGAAGTAGCTGAAGATCAGATCCGCGCCCGCGCGTTTGATCGCGCCGAGGCTTTCCAGAATCACCTTCTCTTCATCAATCGCACCCGCCTGGGCGGCGAACTTGATCATCGCGTATTCACCGCTCACCTGATAAGCGCCCAGCGGCAGCTCGGTGCGCTCGCGAATATCACGCAGGATGTCCAGATACGCGCCCGCAGGTTTCACCATCAGGCAGTCAGCGCCCTGGGCTTCATCCAATAGGGATTCGCGGATCGCTTCCCGGCGGTTCAGCGGATTCATCTGGTAGGTTTTACGATCGCCTTTCAGCGCCGTGCCCGCCGCTTCACGGAACGGGCCGTAGAAGGAGGAGGCGAATTTGGTGGAGTAGGACATGATCGCCGTGTCGGTGAAACCGGCCGCGTCCAGCGCCTGGCGGATCGCCTGCACCTGGCCATCCATTGCCGCCGATGGGGCGATAAAGTCGGCACCTGCCGCCGCCGCAACAACCGCCTGTTTGCCGAGGTTCAGCAGCGTTGCGTCGTTATCCACGCCGTGATCGCACAACACGCCACAGTGGCCGTGGGAGGTGTATTCGCAGAAGCAGGTATCGGACATGACGATCATCTCCGGCACGGTCTGCTTGGCGATACGCGACATGCGCGCGACCAGGCCGTCCTCTTTCCACGCGTCGCTGCCGGTGGCATCGGTGTGGTGAGAGATCCCGAAGGTCATGATGGAGCGAATGCCCGCGTTGGCGATGCGTTCGATTTCACGCGCCAGATGCTTTTCCGGGATACGCATAACGCCCGGCATCGCATCGATGGCTTTGTAGTCATCGATCTCTTCTTCAACAAAAATCGGCAACACCAGATCGTTTAAGGTCAGTGTTGTCTCTTCAAACATAGCGCGCAGTGCAGGGGACTTGCGCAGGCGACGGGGACGAGCAATTAAATCGGTCATGGTATGCCTGACGTTGAGGAACAAAGAGCCGTAGTGTACCTCAAATGTTGCCCGTCCGTTTTACTAAAGTGGTCGTTTAGCGGCGCGCGCCTATCGGTGGAAGCAATATCAGAAAAATTGATCTGTATAAAAGAAATTCCTTTTAAAGGAAAGGGTCTGAACCCCCTTAATATCAGAATATGATTTATTGTGGATATGATTTAAGACCTCGCTGTAATTAATTTTTTAAACTTCATCGCGTATTGTGGGTGGAATATGTATGTGATTCATTATTTTTATATTTGCTCGGTTTCTGGATGTGGTTGTATTTATACGTTTGGGTGATCATTTAAGTGTTTTTTCAAATTTACATTGACCGGTTATTTTTCTTAACGTGTTGTTTTTATGTTCATTTTTATATTCTTAACTTTCTTTTTTGAAATATTGTCCGTATTCGGACTTACTTGAAACATTCATTGAACCTTTTTCCCATGAGACTGCATAATCTTTTCCGCAATAGAAACTTGTTGCATGAATTATTTGATGGACAATCTTGCTTACGTCCCTGAGGAGGGATGACTCAATGCAAACATGGAAAAAGAAACTGGTCGTATCGCAAATTGCATTAGCCTGCACATTGGCTATCGCTTCTCAGGCAAATGCTAAAGATATCTCCGGCACGACGTATAATACTTTTGGTTATGATAATTCCACCTCTGCGCCGGTGTATTATGGCTATGCAGACTGGAATTATTCCGGTTCAGCGCACGACGCTGATATCTATCCGGTGATCAACAAATCCACCGTAAACGGTGTGATTTCGACCTACTATCTGGACGATGGTGCGGGCGGTCGCGCGAATGCGCTGAAAATTACCAACAGTAAAATCAACGGTATGATCACCTCTCAGTGCATGACCTCTACATGCGTTGACGGTCTGGATGCCGATGGCACTGCGCACACCCAGTACGATCGTTTTGGCCTGATCGTGGATAACTCCACCATTAACGATCTGTATGAGCATTACGCTTATAACGTGACCGAGGGTGACAAAACGGAAGCGCGTACGCTGGATACCCATGCGCTGGGTAACGCCATCACGCTTAATGTGGAATCCGACATTGTTATCCAGAACAACTCACGCGTAGCGGGTATTACCCTGACGCAGGGCTATCATCAGCTGGATAATACCCCGTACGACAGCACCGAAGGCGTGGCTAACAACAGTCATGTCTTCCGCAACACGCTGGTCGTGAAGGATTCCGTACTGACGTCAGGCGCGTCCCGCGATCTGGGTGCCAGCGGCTTCTACGGTCAGTCTGCTAAGCCGAGTGACTATGCTGAATCAAACGCGACGGCGGCTGATGACGCGGCGCTGATCGTAGCGGCGAGTGCGGCTGATAACGCGATGCAAACCACGGCGGTGTTCGATCACTCGACCATCACCGGCGACATCCTGTTCTCCAGCACCTTCGATAATAACTTCTTCGCTAACGGCGACCCGGCAACCGATAAAACGGATGACGGCGTGTACAACCCAACCACCAACGGCTGGGACGATACCGACAAGCTGGACGTGACGCTGAACAACGGCAGCAAGTGGGTCGGTGCGGCGCAGTCAAGCGTTGAAGCGATCGGTACGGGCCAGATGTACGGTGAGGGCTATACCGGCGTTGACCACAAAGAGCTGTTACCAAACAGCATCTGGCCTGACTCTACCTTTGACAGCAACGGTCACGTTGCGGGCAACGAGGTGTATCAGAGCGGCCTGTTCAACGTCACCCTGAACAACGGTTCCGAGTGGGATACCCGCAAGGCGTCCAACATCGATAAGCTGACCGTGAACAGCGGCTCTCAGGTTAACGTTGAAGACTCCAGCCTGCTGGCTGACAGCATCACCTTGAACGGTTCCTCTACCCTGAATATCGGCGACAGCGGTGAAGTGGCTTCACACAGCCTGTATCTGGACAGCGGCAGCCGTGCAACCCTGACGCAGGAAACCGCAGAGCTGTATGCCAACACCATCACCGTGGATAACGGTGCGGAGCTGGCGCTGGGCCTGGGTCAGGTTGACACCCATAAAATGGTGCTGACCGATAACGGCGTTCTGAACGTGGGCAGCCGTGACTACGTGCTGAACGCGGATCTGAATAACGCCCGTTATGTGACTAACGATCGTCATGTGAAGGGCTACGATCAGGGCGTGATCGCGCTGAATGCCGACGGCCACCTGGCGGTGAACGGCGACGTATCAGGCAACTACAAGGTGCGTGTTGATAACGCGACCGGTGAAGGCTCCGTTGCAGATTACAAAAACAACGAAGTGATCCGCGTTTACGACAACGACGCGAGCACCAAAGCGACCTTTACTGCGGCAAACAAAGCGGATCTGGGTGCTTACACCTATAAAGCGCAGCAGCAGGGCGACACCGTGGTTCTGCGTCAGCAGGAGCTGACCGACTACGCCAACATGGCGCTGAGCATCCCGTCTGCCAATGCCAACATCTGGAATATGCAGCAGGATACCCTGGGCGCACGCGTGACCAACAGCCGTCATGGCCTGGCGGATAACGGCGGCGCGTGGGTGAGCTACTTCGGCGGCAACCTCGACGGCGACAACGGCGTTATCAACTATGACCAGAATGCCAGCGGCATTATGGTGGGTCTGGATACCCAGATCGACGGTAACAACGCCAAATGGCTGATCGGTGGAGCGGCGGGCTTCGCGAAAGGCGATCTGAGCGATCGTTCTGGTCAGGTCGATCAGGACAGCCAGACCGCAATGGTTTACTCCTCTGCGAAGTTTGCGAACGATATCTTTATTGACGGCTCCCTGAGCTACTCACGCTTCAATAACGATCTCTCTGCCACCATGAGCAACGGCAAATACGTCGATGGCAACACCACGACCGACGCCTGGGGCTTTGGCATGAAGCTGGGCTACGACTGGAAGCTGAACCAGAACGGCTACGTAACACCATACGCAGCGGTGTCCGGTCTGTTCCAGGGCGGCGACAACTATCAGCTGAGCAACGGCCTGAAAGTGGGCGATCAGTCCTACGACAGCCTGCGCTACGAGCTGGGTGTGGATGCGGGTTATACCTTCAACTACGGCGGCGATCAGGCGTTGACCCCTTACTTCAAGCTGGCATACGTGTATGACGATGCGGACAACAGTGCGAACGTGAACGGCGATCGTATTGATAACGGCGTCGAAGGTTCTGCGGTTCGCGTAGGCCTGGGTACACAGTTCAGCTTTACCAAAAACTTCAGTGCATACACCGATGCAACCTATCTGGGCGGCGGCGACGTCGAGCAGAACTGGGGTGCAAACGTGGGCGTGAAGTACACCTGGTAATCAGCGCTTTTTTGGGGAGGCTTGCCTCCCCCTTTTCCTATCGAATAATAATAAACCGCGCTAAAGAGCCATCAGGAAAGATGACTTGAGGTTGGAATGAACCAGTACGCAAAACCAATTTCCGAATTCAGCCGGCTGGAAAAATATCTGGCGCCTTACGGTACGTCCTTTCATCTTAACGGCCATCAGACCCTGTTTGGTGATTGCTACGATGAAGATCACTACACGCTTTTCCTCCAGAGCGGCACGCTCTCCATCAACCGCCAGCAGGACGACCTGCTTGTCGAAATCGTCACCGCGCCCTTTATCCTGGGATTAAATGCGGGCATGGCGGGCAGCGGTTTGCAATACACGCTAATCACGCAGACCCCCTGCACCGGCTTCTATCTTCCGGCTGACGCCACCCGCAGCTATATCCAGCAGGGCCACCTGTGGCGCGACGCCTTCTGTTGGCTCTCCTGGAACCACCGAATGATGGAGGTGCGCGACAGGCAGCTGGTGGGGAATAACTCCTACAGCCAGATCCGTTCGACGCTGCTTGATATGGCGGGCTGGGACGAAACGCTGCGCGCGCGGGTTGGGGTGATGAACTACATTCAGCGACGCACGCGTATCTCACGATCCGTGGTCGCTGAAGTGCTGGCGGCGTTAAGGCAGGGAAACTACATCAATATGAGCCGGGGCAAACTGGTCAGCATCAACCGTTTGCCCGCGGAATATTAAGGCTGGACCGAGGCCGTCAGCACCTCGGCTTTATTGGCGCTCAGTTCGGCCACCAGGTTGTTAACGCCGTCGCTCATATTGACGAAGCGCGTGTTCGCGGAGCGCGTCACCACGACAAATGCCCCCACGTTTGACTGCGGGATCATCGCCATATAGGTGATGAACCCGCCACCTCCGCCGGTTTTCTGAATAATGCCCGGACGGCCGTTTTTCGGCGCCATATAGACCCAGCCCAGACCGAGCGCATCGGCTTTCCCCGGCACGTCCATGCCAATCACCTTACGCAGCTGCGCGCGCTGATAAATCAACGTCTGCATCCGGTCGGCCTGGCTGTTGCGGGCGTAGAAATCGGACGCGAGGAACTGCTGCATCCAGCGCATCATATCGTCCGGCGTGGAGTAGACGCCGCCGCTGCCGATCGCCGCCAGGGTGTTGTTGCACGGGCTGGCCCCTTTTTCCGCCACCATCAGGCGCTTGCACTGATCCGGCGACGGGGTAAAGGTGGTGTCCTTCATGCCCAGCGGACGGGTAATTTGCTCTTCAAACATCTGCGGATAGGGCTTACCGGCCGCATTGGATAACGCGTCGGCCAGCAGATCGAACGCGAGGTTCGAATAGGCCGCCTGCGAGCCCGGTGCCGTTTTCAGTGTGGTGTTGCTCAGGTAGTTCCAGCGCTGTTCGCGGGTTGGCCAGACGAAGACCGGGCGATGCGCCGCGCCGCCGGGCTGTTCACGGGGCAGGGCGCTGGTGTGGGTCGCCAGATTCACCAGAGTGATTGGTGTGCCCTGATATGTCGGGACATGCGCCCCCGGCGGAGCGTATTTGCTGAGCGGATCGTTGAGTTTCACCACGCCCTGATCGAGCAGTTTCACCAGCATTTCGCTGGTCATCAGCTTGGTCAGGGAGGCGATGCGGATAACCGAATCCAGCTGCGGGTGAACGTTGCTGCCCGGGCGCGTTTCACCGAAGCTGCGAAACACGCGCTGGTTGCCGTCAATCACCACCAGCGCCATGCCGGTTGCGCCGCTGCCGTAGTAGATCAGGTTGGCGTAGCGATCGGCGATATCAGAGGCTAAAGCAGGCGCCGTCAGCGGTTGGGCCGCCCGGGCGGTAGACAGGCTCAGGGCGCACAGCGCGACGAAAGATAACAGACCACGTTTCAACGAAAAGCATCCATAAAGTAAATGAAGAAAGTAATGGGTATTTATACTACTAATCGGAGCGGTGCAATGGCCCGAATTGCATAACCATAGCGAGAAAAACGTAACCGCGGGTAAATAAGAACGATTTCGTTGCAACCGGTCTCCCATTTTGTGACATCGGGCTTATGATAGGCACCTTCGGTGAAACGCGCCGAAACACTTCCCGTAAAACCGGAAGCGAACTAATAATAAACCCTCGGGTCTGACCTTTTTGCCACGCGCCCTCCAGCCGGCGCGTGTCTGATTTCGCGTGGTGATTGTTGAACACAGCAACAGCCATAACTACAAGAAGGAAGCATTATGTTTAAGTCTTTTTTCCCAAAGCCGGGGCCATTTTTCCTGTCGGCATTTATTTGGGCGCTGGTAGCCGTTGTTTTCTGGCAGGCGGGCGGCGGCGCGTGGTTCGCGCGTATCGCCGGTGCGACGGGCGATGTGCCCATTAGCGCCGCGCGCTTCTGGTCCCGTAGCTATCTGCTGTTTTACGCCTACTATGCGGCCTGCGTGGGGCTGTTTGCCCTTTTCTGGTTTAACTATGCGCCGCACCGCTGGCAGTACTGGTCGATTCTCGGCACGGCGCTGATTATCTTCGTCACCTGGTTTCTGGTGGAAGTGGGCGTGGCGGTTAACGCCTGGTATGCGCCGTTCTACGATCTGATCCAGACCGCGTTGAGTTCGCCGCACAAGGTGACGATTCACCAGTTCTATCACGAGGTGGGGATTTTCCTCGGCATCGCCCTGATTGCGGTGATCATCGGCGTGATGAACAACTTCTTCGTCAGCCACTACGTCTTCCGCTGGCGTACCGCGATGAACGAACACTATATGGCGCACTGGCAGCACCTGCGCCATATTGAAGGTGCCGCCCAGCGTGTGCAGGAAGACACCATGCGCTTTGCCTCGACCCTGGAGGATATGGGCGTGAGCTTTATCAACGCCATCATGACCCTGATCGCCTTCCTGCCGGTGCTGGTCACGCTCTCCGCGCACGTGCCGGATCTGCCGATCGTCGGCCACCTGCCGTACGGTCTGGTGATTGCCGCCATCGTCTGGTCGCTGATGGGGACCGGGCTGCTGGCGGTGGTGGGTATCAAGCTGCCGGGTCTGGAGTTTAAAAACCAGCGCGTGGAAGCGGCCTACCGTAAAGAGCTGGTGTACGGCGAAGACGATCCCGAGCGCGCCTCCCCGCCAACCGTGCGCGAGCTGTTTGGCGCCGTGCGCCGCAACTATTTCCGCCTCTATTTCCACTACATGTACTTCAACATTGCGCGCATTCTCTATTTGCAGGTGGATAACGTTTTCGGCTTGTTCCTGCTGTTCCCGTCGATTGTTGCGGGTACGATTACGCTCGGCCTGATGACGCAGATCACCAACGTCTTTGGTCAGGTTCGCGGTTCGTTCCAGTATCTGATCAGTTCATGGACTACGCTTGTTGAGCTGATGTCCATCTATAAGCGTTTACGCAGTTTCGAACGCGAGCTGGACGATAAAGATTTGCAGGAAGTGACCAACACATTCAGTTAATACAGGGAGTTGCTATGTCTTTTGCCGTACCGCGCGCGTTATCCATCTCGCTGCTAGCCGCCTTCGTGCTGGCGGGCTGCGCCGAAAAAGGGGCCGCGCCGCTGAAAGAGGGCGAAAAGCCTGTCGACGTGGCGAGCGTGGTGCGCCAGAAAATGCCCGCCAGCGTGAAGGACAAAAACGCGTGGGCAACGGCATTAGCAAAGACCTTTGAAAGCCAGAAAATCGCCCCCACCGAGGAGAATATCTGCTCGGTGCTGGCGGTGGCGCAGCAGGAGTCCATGTACCAGTCCGACCCTGCGGTGCCAGGCCTGAATAAGATCGCGTGGAAAGAGATCGACCGCCGGGCGGAATCGATGCATATCCCGGTGTTCCTCGTCCACACGGCGCTGAAAATCCCCTCGCCGAACGGCAAAAGCTACAGCGAACGGCTGGATACGGTGAAAACCGAGAAACAGCTGAGCGCCATTTTTGATGACTTCATCAATATGGTGCCGATGGGCCAGAAGCTGTTCGGCTCGCTTAACCCGGTGCATACCGGCGGGCCGATGCAGGTCAGCATCGCGTTTGCGGAAAAACACACCGACGGCTATCCGTGGGACATCGACGGCACGGTGCGCCAGGAGGTCTTCTCCCTGCGCGGCGGGCTGTGGTTCGGGACCTATCATCTGCTGAACTATCCGGCGAACTACAACGAACCGCTCTACCGCTTTGCGGACTTCAACGCGGGCTGGTACGCCAGCCGTAACGCGGCGTTCCAGAGTGCGGTCAGCCGGGCGAGCGGCGTCAAGCTGGCGCTGGACGGCGATCTGATCGCCTACGGCAGCAGCAGTGCGGGAACGACGGAGCTGGCGGTGCGCAAGCTGGCGACAAAGCTGGGGATGAGCAACAGCGAAATCCGCCGTCAGCTGGAGAAGGGCGACAGCCTGGCGTTTGAGAAAACGGATCTCTATCAGCAGGTCTTTAAGATGGCGGAGCAGAAGAGCGGGAAAACCTTACCGAAGGCGATACTGCCGGGGATCCAGCTTGAAAGCCCGAAGATTACGCGTAATCTCACCACGGCGTGGTTTGCGAAGCGCGTGGACGATCGTCGGGCTAAGTGTATGGCGCTTTAACGGTGACGGCGGCGCAGGCGCAGAACCAGCGCGGCAACGCCTAACACCACGCAGCCTGCGAGGAAGGGGATAACGCCGAAGATGGTGCTGACCCCTAAACCTATCTCAACGCGCGGGCGGCCCGTGTCCTGAACCTGCATCAGGTGTTCGTAGACTCCCGGCGCATGGACCAGCATGTTTAAAAGCTGTGTACCCGCCCAGAAGCAGAAGAGCACAAACAGGGCATAGGCAATGTTACCCGCCGTGGAGGTTTTTGGTTGGTTGCCGCCAAAAATCGGCCTCGACAATGTAAAATCAGCCATAAAGACCTCCCGAAATTCACTCTGTTCAGAAACGCGTCGTACAGGTGAAGTGTGACAGGTCATAGCATTTGTCAATATCAGAATCGTGGTAATTTGGCCCAGGGAATTCTCCTGGATTGTCGATTTCTGCATCGCATCACAGTTTTGTTACTTAAGTGAAATTGCGACACATTTGAGAATTTCCGCATCCGCCACAGACCTGGCCGAAAAACTGTGAGAGGATAGCTTTTTTTCTGCCGGGGTCTCCATGAAGCTCACTTCTAAACTACGCCGTGACTGGCACTACTACGCCTTTGCTATCGGGCTTATCTTTATTTTTAACGGGATTGTGGGGCTGCTGGGATTTGAAGCGAAAGGCTGGCAAACCTACGCGGTGGGGCTGGTGACGTGGGTGATAAGCTTCTGGCTGGCGGGATTCATCATCCGCCGTCGGCCTGAAGAGGCGACGGCAGATGACCACACAACGGTCGAGAAAGTCGATTAACCCTTCATCGAGCTTTTAAGGGCGCTGTCGGCGGCGTGACGCTCCAGCGCCAGTTCAATCAGGCGGGTGATTAAATCGGTATAGCCAAGCCCGCTGGCCTGCCACAGTTTTGGATACATGCTGATGTTGGTAAAGCCCGGCAGCGTGTTGATTTCGTTAATCACCACGTCGTTTTCTGGCGTCAGGAACACGTCCACGCGCGCCATGCCGCAGCAGCCAAGCGCCTGATAGGCTTCAATGGCGATCGCGCGGATCTTATCGTTAATCGCCGGATCGATATCCGCAGGCACCACCACCTGTGCGCCTTTGTCGTCGATGTATTTGGTGTCGTAAGAGTAGAAATCGCTGTTCAGCACCACTTCGCCGCAGGTGCTGGCCTGTGGGAAATCGTTGCCCAGCACCGCACACTCAATTTCACGGCCTTTAATGCCCTGCTCAACCACCACTTTATGATCGAATTCGAACGCCAGACGAACGGCCTCGGCGTACTGTGCTTCGCTGCTCACCTTGCTCACGCCCACAGAAGACCCCTGATTGGCAGGCTTCACGAACAGCGGCAGACCCAGCTGTGCGCTGATGCTGGCGAAGCTGTGCTTATCACGGTTGGCGCGGGTGAGGGTAACAAACGGCGCGATATGCAGACCGGCGTCGCGCAGCAGACGCTTGGTGACGTCTTTGTCCATGCAGGCGGCAGAGCCCAGCACGTCAGAGCCGACAAACGGCAGGTTCGCCATGCGCAGCATCCCCTGAAGGGAGCCATCTTCGCCCAGCGTACCGTGAACAATCGGGAACACCACGTCGATTTGCGCCAGCGACTGCGCGTTGCCCGCGTCGATAAACTGTCCTTCAATCACGCCGGGAACGGTAGCCACGCTGACGTCAGAAGGGTTAAGCGCGATGCGGGACGGATCGTTGGCATTCAGCAGATACTGGCTGGCGTCGTTGACATGCCATTGCCCCTGTTTATCAATGCCCAGCAGAACCACCTCGAAGCGGGTTTTATCGATCGCATCGACAATATTTTTTGCCGATTGCAACGACACCTCGTGCTCCGCTGATTTTCCCCCAAAGACAATACCCACGCGCTGCTTAGCCATTTCACTCTCTTCCAGTCTGACGAAAAGCCTATAACATACCACGATGCCCGGCGGGTTTCGCGGCCTTCTGCCATAATGTTTTAGAGGGTGACGAGGGGGGAGTGTGAAAGGAAAAAACCTGCTGATTATGTGCATTATTGGCGCTGCCGCAACGGTGGGATACCGCTGGCTGCCGTCCCATTACAACCCCCTCACGCCGCTGTCGCTCGACGATCCGCCCGGCAAAATCACCCAGTTCAAACTTCGGCGTCTGTCCCCTGAGGATTGCGCGAGCCTGTTGTCGCAGGCCAACCAACGAAAGCTTATCCGCTCCCAGGCCGTAGCCGACACTACCGGCGAGTGCCCGCTTAGCAACGTGGTGCGCGTGCGCGACTTCGGCCCGGTTGCCCTGAGCGGCAGCTTTTTAGCCAGCTGTCCGCTGGCGCTGAGCTCGGCGCTGTTTGTCAGCCAGCAGGCGCGGCCGCTCACCCGGTCGATGATGGGCAGCGAGCTGGCCCGCATTGACCACGTTGGCAGCTTTGCCTGTCGCAACATCTACCATCGCCAGAACGCGCGGCGCAGCGAACACGCCACCGCAGAGGCGCTGGACATCAGCGGATTCCGGCTGGCCGACGGACAGCGTATCACCGTCCTTCGCGGCTGGCAGTCCGCTAAAACGCAGCCGTGGCTTCAGGCATTGCTGGCGGCCAGCTGCGACTATTACGGCAACGGTCTGGGGCCGGAATATAACGCGGCGCACGCCAACCATTTTCATCTGGGAATGCGCGGATACGGGCTGTGTCGCTAAAGCATAATCTGCGGCTATGAATTGGATAATATGTGACTTGTTTCACAAATATGATGACTGGGAAGATAAAACACCAAAGTCATTGAGGCCCGCACCTCTGGCGCTACGTGATGACACGTAACTTGCTAATCTGTGGACGAATTCGCCTAAAAATGAAGATTGCGCCCGCTATGGAATCCTGGAAAGTTAACCTTATATCGGTCTGGTTTGGCTGTTTTTTTACCGGACTCGCCATTAGCCAGATTTTACCCTTCCTGCCGCTGTACGTGGCGCAGCTTGGCGTGACGTCCCACGAAGCGCTCTCGATGTGGTCGGGCCTGACCTTCAGCGTCACCTTCCTGGTTTCCGCAATCGTATCGCCCATGTGGGGCAGCCTGGCGGACAGAAAAGGGCGCAAGCTGATGCTGCTGCGCGCCTCGCTGGGCATGGCGGTGGCGATCCTTCTTCAGGCCTTTGCCACCAACGTCTGGCAGCTGTTTTTGCTCCGCGCGCTGATGGGGCTCACCTCCGGCTACATCCCCAACGCGATGGCGCTGGTGGCCTCGCAGGTGCCGCGCGAGCGCAGCGGCTGGGCGCTAAGTACGCTTTCTACCGCGCAAATCAGCGGCGTGATCGGCGGCCCGCTGATGGGCGGCTTCCTGGCCGACCACGTTGGCCTGCGGGCGGTATTCTTTATTACCGCCGCACTGCTGGTGATCAGTTTCCTGGTCACGCTGTTCCTGATTAAAGAAGGCGGGCGTCCTAAGGTCAGTAAAGCGGAGCGCCTCAGCGGGAAAGCGGTCTTCGCCACGCTGCCCTATCCGGGGCTGATGATTAGCCTGTTTGTCACCACCATGGTGATCCAGCTCTGCAACGGCTCCGTCGGCCCGATTCTGGCGCTGTTTATCAAATCTATGGAGCCGGACAGTAACAATATCGCTTTTCTCAGCGGGATGATCGCCGCCGTGCCGGGCGTGTCGGCGCTGATCTCCGCGCCGCGTCTGGGCAAACTGGGCGACCGAATCGGTACCGCGCGCATCCTGATGGGCACCCTGATTATCGCCGTGGTGCTCTTCTTCGCCATGTCGTTTGTCACCTCGCCGCTCCAGCTTGGCGTGCTGCGCTTCCTGCTCGGCTTTGCCGACGGAGCGATGCTGCCTGCGGTGCAAACCCTGCTGGTGAAATACTCCAGCGACCAGGTGACCGGACGCATCTTTGGCTACAACCAGTCGTTTATGTATCTCGGGAACGTCGCCGGGCCGCTGATTGGTGCGTCCGTATCGGCAATGGCAGGCTTCCGCTGGGTATTTGCCGCCACGGCGGTGGTTATTCTGATCAATATCATTCAGCTGGCATTTGCATTACGCCGTCGCCAGCAAATAGCGGACGCGAAATCTGCACGCTAGCCGGTCAGGGATGCATTATATATTCTTATGGCTCTCGCATATATATATAACTAAATGCGAGGCCACATTCTCCGCTATTCGATCTTCGTTGATGGATTTCATTAATAGAAAAACGTTTCGCTGATAATCAACGTCACATATTTGAACGTAAAGCCAATATTTACATGAGATAATACTTAACGCTGCTTTGCATTATTGATTCGGAGTGATAACGTCATGAAAAATGGCAAAAGGAAATAGCACGATGAAAAATCTTATTGCGGAGTTGCTGGTTAAGCTTGCCCAAAAGGAAGAAGAGTCTAAAGAGCTGGTCGCTCAGGTTGAGGCGCTGGAGATTGTGGTCACGGCACTGCTGAGACAGATGGCGCAAACCGACCAGCAGGCGTTAATTGATAGTATCGAAGGGGCGCTGGATAGCGCCAAACCCAACTCTCAGGTGCCTGCCCAGGATGCGGAGATGCTCAACCAGTACGTAAAAAAGCTGTTAAGGCATCCTCGCACCTAAACTGTTAGCGGTTCTGACAGCGTGTAATCGAACTGTCACGCAGGTTGCCTATAGTCGCTCTGTTTTATTTTTTATGTATTTGTACATGGAGAAAATAAATTGAAACAGAGCGCACTCGTTATTGCATTAATGCCCCTTATTTTTACCCCTGTTATTCATGCCGACACCGTCAATACGCAGGTTCTGGATAATCGCGCCGCTAAGGGCGATATCACGCAGCCCGGCGGCGCACGCCGACTGTCGGAAGATCAAACTGCTGCCATTCGCGCGTCGCTAAATGATAAACCCGCAAAAAATATTATTTTACTGATTGGCGACGGCATGGGGGATTCCGAAATTACCGCCGCGCGTAATTACGCCGAAGGCGCGGGCGGTTATTTTAAAGGTATCGATGCGTTACCGCTGACCGGACAATATACCCATTACGCTCTGAATAAAAAAACCGGCAAACCGGACTACGTGACCGACTCTGCGGCATCGGCAACCGCGTGGTCAACCGGGGTGAAAACCTATAACGGGGCGCTGGGCGTGGATATCCACGAAAACGACCATCAGACCATTCTGGAGATGGCAAAAGCGGCGGGGCTGGCCACCGGTAACGTATCCACGGCTGAACTTCAGGACGCGACGCCCGCGGCGCTGGTCGCCCATGTGACCTCGCGTAAATGCTACGGCCCGTCCGTCACCAGCGAAAAATGCCTGACCAACGCGCTTGAGAAGGGCGGTAAAGGATCGATTACCGAACAGCTGCTGAACGCCCGTCCGGACGTTACCCTGGGCGGCGGTGCGAAAACCTTCGCAGAAACCGCCACCGCCGGGGAGTGGCAGGGCAAAACTCTGCGCGAGCAGGCGCAGGCGCGCGGCTACCAGCTGGTGAGCGACGCGGCGTCGCTGGCGGCCATCACCGACGCGAATCAGGATAAACCGCTGCTGGGGCTGTTCTCGGACGGCAACATGCCGGTGCGCTGGGTAGGGCCGAAAGCCTCTTATCACGGCAATATCGACAAACCCGCGGTGACCTGTACGCCAAATCCGAAGCGCGACGAAAGCGTACCAACGCTGGCCGCCATGACCGACAAGGCTATCTCCCTGCTGAGCAAAAGCGAGAAAGGCTTCTTCTTGCAGGTGGAAGGCGCGTCAATCGATAAGCAGGATCACGCGGCGAACCCGTGCGGGCAAATTGGCGAAACGGTCGATCTCGATGAAGCGGTGCAAAAGGCGCTTGAATTCGCGAAGAAGGACGGCAACACCCTGGTGGTGGTGACCGCCGACCACGCCCACTCAAGCCAGATTATCCCGCCGGATACCAAAGCGCCGGGGCTGACCCAGGCGCTGAACACCAAAGACGGCGCGGTGATGGTCATGAGCTATGGCAACTCTGAGGAGGAGTCTATGGAGCACACCGGTACGCAGCTGCGTATTGCCGCCTACGGCCCGCACGCGGCGAACGTGGTCGGCCTGACCGATCAGACGGACCTGTTCTACACCATGAAAGCAGCGCTGGGTCTGAAATAATCCCGACGCCCGGCAGAAATCGCCTCTGCCGGGTGGTTTTTTTCCCACCGCGAACCAGACTTAATGTGAATGTTCACAAAAGGATGGTGCAATGAAAACAACAATACTGCTTACCCTGCTCTCCGGCGCGTTCCTGATGTCCTCTGCGAACGCGGCAGACAAAACCCCAACCCCTCAGCAGCAGCGCATGACCACCTGCAACCAGCAGGCAACGGCTAAAACGCTGAAAGGCGACGAGCGTAAAACCTACATGAGCGACTGCCTGAAAAACGGCGCATCCAAACCGGATGAAAAAAGCCTGACGCCGCAGCAGCAAAGAATGCGCGAATGTAACGTTCAGGCCACCGAACAGTCGCTTAAGGGTGACGATGGTAAAAAATTCATGAGCGGCTGCCTGAAAAAACAGGCGTAGTTCTAACGGGTGAGCGCCCCTCGCGGCTCACCCAAAATTTCATACTTCCCCCGCAGGTCCCCTCTCTATAATTTGGGAAATTGTTACAGAATATTCCCAAAAATGATGAATGATGAAGATTTTTACCAAAATGAAAACATTCGGGAAGAGTGGCACCAGAGCCTTTCTCAGGATGATACCCACCGCACCGGGATCCAGTTTGCCCGGCGGCTAAGGCTGGCGCGAATGGTCGGGCTGGCGGCGCTCTTTTTCCCGATTGCGGGCGTGCTGGTCAGCCACTTCCACACCGGGGGCTGGTGGCTCCTGCTGGTCGGCTGGGCGTTCGTCTGGCCGCATCTTGCCTGGCAGCTCGCCTGCCGTACGCCTGAACCTCTTCAGAGTGAAATCAGGAACTTAAAGATCGATGCCATTATCGCTGGCGTGTGGATTGGCCTGATGGGGCTGAGCGCGCTCCCCACGGCGGCGCTGGTGATGATGGTCGGCATGAACATGATGGGGGCGGGGGGCTGTCGGCTGTTCTTCGCCGGGCTCGCGCTGACCGCCGCCGCTGCGCTGGCGACCCTACCGCTGACGGGCAGCGCGCTGGCGTTTGCGCCTGAGCCGATAGCGTGGTGGCTGACGCTCCCCGTTCTGGTGCTTTACCCGATGCTGTTCGCCTGGCTGAGCCACCGCACGGCGATGCGCCTTGCGGAGCATAAGCGGCGGCTGGAGCTAATGAGCACCCGCGACGGCATGACCGGCGTCTTTAACCGCCGCCACTGGGAAACGCTGCTGCGTAACGAGTTCGACGCGTGTCGCCGACACCATCGCGTCGCGACGATTTTGATTATCGATATCGACCACTTTAAGACCATCAATGACACCTGGGGACACGACGTGGGGGACGAGGCGATTATTGCCATTACGCGTCAGATCCAGATGACCCTACGCTCGGGCGACCGAATTGGGCGCTTTGGCGGGGATGAATTTGCGGTGATCATGTCGGGCACGACGGCGGAGAGCGCCAAAGCGGCGATGTCGAGGGTGCACGAGCGGCTGGAAAAAATGTCGCTGCCCGGCGCGCCAAAAGAGCGGTTACGCATTAGCGTTGGCGTTGCGCCGTGGGGGCCGCAGTTTGGGCACTATCGTGAATGGCTGAAGGCGGCGGACGTGGCGCTCTATAAGGCGAAAAATGCCGGACGCGGCCGCACCGAAGTGGCGGCCTGACGTCCGGCATGTCGCATCAGGACTTGCTCAGTTTTTCTGATTTTTCCATGCACTTCGTCATCGCTTCGATGACCGCCGCCCGGAACCCGCGCTCTTCAAGCACGCGAACGGCTTCAATCGTGGTGCCGCCAGGCGAGCACACCATATCCTTCAGTTCACCCGGGTGTTTCCCGGTTTCGAGCACCATTTTGGCGGAGCCCATCACCGCCTGCGCTGCAAACTTGTACGCCTGCGCGCGCGGCATCCCGCCAAGTACGGCAGCATCGGCCATCGCTTCGATAAACATAAAGACATAGGCTGGCGCAGAGCCGCTCACGCCCACGACCGGATGGATCATCGACTCGGCAATCACCTCGGCCTCACCGAAGCAGCGGAAGATATTCAGCACGTCGGCGGTATCTTCTGACGTCACCAGCGCGTTCGGGGTGACGGAGGTCATCCCGGCGTTCACCAGCGACGGGGTGTTTGGCATGGCGCGCACGATTTTGCGGTCATGGCCCAGCGCGCGCGCCAGCTGATCCAGCGTCACGCCAGCGGCAATCGACACCACCAGCGTCTCTTTATTCAGGCTGGAGGTGATTTCGCTCAGCACTTTAATCATGATGTTGGGCTTCACGGCGCCAAAGACGATATCCGCCACCTGAGCTACTTCCTGCGCGCTTTCCGCAGCGTTAATACCGTATTCATCACGCAGCGCGGCGACTTTATCGGGCGACGGGGTATACACCCAAATCTGGCCCGGCAGCACCTGACCGCTGGCGATTAATCCGCCAAGAATGGCTTTTCCCATATTGCCACAGCCGATAAAACCGATTTTCTTCTCCATCATGCCTCTCCGTTCTTATGCGTTGTTGTTTATGATCGATAGCGTTGGGTTATAGCTTAACAACGAAAAGCGGGGGACAATAGTCGGCAAGATCATTAAGGGGAGACAATATGGCGATTTGGGTTGATGCGGACGCGTGTCCGAACGTAATCAAAGAGATCCTGTTCCGTGCCGCCGAGCGCGTACAGATGTCGTTAACGCTGGTGGCGAACCAGAATATCCGCGTTCCGCCGTCGCGGTTTATCCGCTCCCTGCGCGTGCCTGCGGGTTTTGACGTGGCGGATAACGAGATTGTGCGCCTGTGCAGCCCTGAAGACCTGGTGATCACCGCCGATATCCCCCTGGCGGCTGAAGTGCTGGAGAAAGGCGCCGCCGCGCTGAACCCTCGCGGGGAGCGTTATTCCCCGGCGACCATTCGCGAAAAGCTCACCATGCGCGACTTTATGGATACCCTGCGCGCCAGCGGCGTGCAGACCGGCGGGCCGGACAGCCTGTCCCAGCGCGACCGCCAGCAGTTTGCCGCCGAGCTGGATAAATGGCTGCTGGAAGTCAAACGCCGCAGCGCTAAATGATAATAATTGTCAATTTGTGGTACAGTGGGGCGACCGCAGGGTTGTCATCACGTACCGCTTTGCAGTAAAGTAAACGCAACATCTTCTGCAATGATTTCTTTACACTCTTCGGCCATCCGGCATCAAGGGGAACACCTGGTTATGACCCAACCCATCTTTTTAGTTGGCCCCCGCGGCTGTGGGAAATCCACCGTTGGCCTTGAACTGGCTCACGCCTGTCACAGCGCATTCGTGGATACCGACCACTGGCTTCAGACCCATGCAGGACGATCTATTGCCGACATCGTGGAAGACGAGGGCTGGGAAAGCTTTCGCGCCCGTGAAACCGCCGCGCTTAAAGCGGTCACCGCGCCATCCACGGTTATCGCGACCGGCGGCGGCATTATTCTGGCGCAGCATAATCGCCAGTTTATGCGTGAGAACGGAATTGTGATTTATCTTTGCGCGCCGGTTTCAACCCTGGTTGAGCGCCTCGAAGCCTTCCCGGAAGAGGGGCAACGTCCCACGCTGACCGGCAAGCCTATCAGCGAAGAGGTGAGCGACGTGCTGGCCGAGCGCGATGCGCTGTACCGCGAGGCGGCACACCACGTGGTGGATGCATCCGCGTCACCCAAAGAGGTTGTGATTCAGATTATTACCGCCCTGCGTTTGGCGTGCGCCAGCTAAGCGCCGTCTATACTCATAGTTCAGACAATAAAATCTTTAAAAAGGATGAACTATGCCAACCAGACCTCCCTATCCGCGTGAAGCACGCATTGTGACCGTTGAAAAAGGTGCCAGCGACCAGACCGTGACCTGGTATCAGCTGCGTGCCGATCACCCGAAGCCGGATTCCCTGATCAGTGAACATGAAACTGAGCAGGAAGCGCTCGATGCGAAACGGCGCTACGAAGATCCTGAGAAGTCCTGATAAAAATCCTAAAGCGTCCTTAATCGTGCCTTAATCACACTTTTCAACCATCCAAAATGTTAAGCAGGAGTTAAAGTTCAGTTATTACAGGCAGATTCGGTAATGGCCGTGGATCTTTACACTATGGGGTAAA
Source organism: Enterobacter sp. 186315 (assembly GCF_053290175.1). Classification (NCBI taxonomy): domain Bacteria; kingdom Pseudomonadati; phylum Pseudomonadota; class Gammaproteobacteria; order Enterobacterales; family Enterobacteriaceae; genus Enterobacter; species Enterobacter sp. 186315. The sequence continues at coordinate 94,746 of NZ_JBPTTK010000004.1, forward strand.
GATCTGCTGCTACTCTTGGTGCTGTTTTGTAGAAAAAATGAACAGTGCAGAGTGCTGAGCCTGTACCTGTGTGGCAGCAGTAGCAGTAACGGAAGGCGATCAACATGAAGGCGACGTTGGCGATCCTCACTATCGGTGTGGTGCCTGTAAGCGAAGTATTACCGCTCCTGACGGAGCATGTCTCTGAACAACAGATCACGCATCTTAGCCTGCTCGGGAAGATGAGTCGGGCAGAGGTCATGGAAGACTACGCTATCGACGAGGGGGATGACCCTCTGCCGACGTTGTTAAACGACGGTCACATGGCGCACGTGTCGCGCCAGAAAATTGAGCGCGCGCTGCAAGGCGTGATTGAGGTGCTCGATAATCAAGGTTACGACGTGATTTTGCTGATGAGCACCGCGCCGATTAAGGGGCTGTCGGCGCACAACGCGATTTTACTTGAACCTATGCGCATTATCCCGCCGCTGGTGGCCTCCATTGTAGATGGTCATCAGGTGGGGGTGATTGTCCCCATCGAAGAACTTCTTGCGCTCCAGGCCGCGAAGTGGAGCACGCTTGAGAAGACCCCCCTCTATGCGCTGGCGCACCCTATCCACGATAGCGATGCGGCGCTTATCGCCTCCGGGCAGTCGCTGCTGGACAGGGGCGCCGACGTGCTGATGCTGGATTGCCTGGGTTTTCATCAGCGCCACCGGGATTTACTGCAAAAAGCGCTCGATGTCCCGGTCCTGTTATCTAACGTCTTAATGGCGCATCTGGCGTCTGAACTGCTGGCGTAATGATTTTGCGTGACAGTTCATGAGCATGGCCCCTATAGTGGATTTTTCTCTAATAAATATAAGGGCCAGTACATGCTTCAGAGTAACGAATACTTTTCCGGTAAAGTGAAATCCATTGGTTTTACCAGCAGCAGCACTGGCCGCGCCAGCGTTGGGGTGATGGCTGAAGGGGAATATACCTTTGGCACGGCGGAAGCCGAAGAGATGACGGTTGTCAGCGGTGCGCTGAACGTCTTACTGCCGGGTGAAACCGAGTGGAAAGTCTTTGCTGCCGGGCAGGTTTTCAACGTCCCTGCGCACAGCGAGTTCCATTTGCAGGTGGCTGAACCAACCTCTTATCTGTGCCGCTACCTGAAATAACCTTTTTCTTCCCTCTCCCCATTGGGGGAGAGGGATACCGGATTATCTCTGCGCTTCGCCGCCGAGACCTTCCACCAGGCTCTGGATCAACGCAGCCAGTTCGCCCGTCATCAGAATAAAGTCCGCGTCAAAACGCTGAGCGTAATCTTCCCGATCGATATCTTCGTTCTGATCGCGCAGTTCGTCGCAGAACTTCAGGCGCTTCACGGAGCCATCGTCGCACATCACAAACTGGATGCGCTGCTGCCAGTCGAGCGCCAGCTTGGTTACTACTTTGCCCGCTTCGATGTGAACCGCGATCTCGTCGCTCACCAGATCCTGCTTTTTCGCGCGGATCACGCCGCCGTCTTCCAGCAGCGCTTTCAGCTCGGCTTCGTCGAGGATCTGGAAGCCCTGAGCGGCCGTTCCGCTGCGCACCCACTCGGTCAGCGTCAGCTCAATCGGGGTTTCTAGCGCCAGCGGCACAACCGGCAGCGAGCCAAGGCTCTTACGCAGCAGCGCCAGCGTATCTTCCGCTTTCTTCGCGCTGGCGCAGTCGACCATGATCAACCCGTTTACGGTGTCGATCCACATCATGGTCTGGCTGAAACGGCTAAAGGCGCGCGGCAGCAGGGAGTGCAGCACTTCGTCCTTCAGGGAATCTTTTTCAGTTTTTTTCAGCTTGCGGCCCTGTTCGGCCTCGAGCTTGAAGATCTTCGCTTCGAGCGCCTGCTTTACCACCGGCGTGGGCAGGATCTTCTCTTCTTTACGCGCACAAACGACGATTTGACCCGTGCTGCTGGCGTGGGTCAGCGCATCGCTTTGTGAACCCATCGGCGGAACCCAGCCGGTCTTCGCCATGTCCTGGCTACCGCAAGGGGTGAAGGTGTAAGCGGCTAACTGTTTTTCCATCTCTTCAGCACGCAGCGAAACGTCGCGGCTAAGACGGTAAACCATCAAATTTTTGAACCACAGCATGATAATTTCCACGGCCTTGTCGTTAAATCAGCGGGCATGATAGCGAATTGTCGCCTCGCTTGCATTGCTAATCGGGTAGCGGACTTCTACTCTGTTGATAATCAAAATAAAGAGGAGCGTGCTGTGCGTATTGGGATTGATTTAGGCGGGACGAAAACAGAAGTGATTGCACTGAGCGAGCAGGGGGAGCAGCTGTTCCGCCACCGTTTGCCGACACCGCGCGACGACTATCATCAGACCATTGAAACCATTGCCCACCTTGTCGAGATGGCCGAGCAGGAGACCGGGCAGACCGGCACCGTGGGGCTGGGGATCCCCGGCTCTATTTCGCCCTATACCGGGGTGGTTAAAAACGCGAACTCCACCTGGCTCAACGGCCAGCCTTTTGACAAAGATCTCAGCGCGCGCCTGAAGCGCGAGGTGCGTCTGGCGAACGATGCTAACTGTCTGGCGGTGTCCGAGGCCATCGACGGCGCGGCCGCTGGCGCGCAGACGGTGTTTGCGGTGATTATTGGCACCGGCTGCGGCGCGGGCGTGGCTTTTAACGGTCGTGCGCACATCGGCGGCAACGGCACGGCGGGCGAGTGGGGACACAACCCCTTGCCGTGGATGGACGAGGACGAGCTGAAGTATCGCGCCGAAGTGCCCTGCTACTGCGGCAAGCAGGGCTGCATTGAGACCTTTATTTCCGGCACCGGCTTTGCCACCGATTACCATCGCCTCAGCGGAAATCCGTTAAAAGGTAACGAGATCATGCGCCTGGTTGAGGAGCAAAACCCGGTTGCCGGACTGGCGCTCAGCCGCTACGAAATTCGCCTCGCGAAGTCGCTCGCGCACGTGGTGAATATTCTCGATCCCGACGTGATCGTGCTGGGCGGCGGCATGAGCAACGTGGATCGTCTGTATGCCACGGTGCCTAATCTGGTGAAGCAGTGGGTGTTCGGCGGGGAGTGTGAAACGCCGATCCGCAAAGCGGTACACGGGGATTCCAGTGGCGTGCGGGGCGCCGCGTGGCTGTGGCCGGAATGAAACATCTCCTCGAAGATGGATAGGAACATACGGCCGGAGTCGCTGGAACAGTTCCCTCTCCCTGTGGGAGAGGGCCAGGGTGAGGGCACCAGACCGCACCGTCCCCCCATTCAATTCACCGCAAACTCCCTGTCCAGCCGGCTATACCCCAGCCCGTTGATCTTCTTCACCTTGATCTGCACCGGAATGCGCTCTTTCATCGCCTCGACGTGGCTGATCACCCCGATCGTTTTCCCCGTAGCATTAAGCGCGTCGAGCGCATCCAGCGCCGTATCCAGCGTTTCGCTGTCCAGCGTGCCGAACCCCTCATCCAGGAACAGCGAATCGATCCGCGTTTTGTGGCTTACGAGGTCGGAAAGCGCCAGCGCCAGCGCCAGGCTCACCAGGAAGCTTTCGCCGCCCGACAGCGTGCGTGTGTCGCGCACCGCGTCGGCCTGCCAGGTATCCACCACCTCCAGCTCCAGCGCATCGCTTGCCTTGCGTTGCAAGAGATAGCGCCCGTGCAGGCGGTTAAGCTGCTGGTTTGCCAGCCACACCAGATTATCCAGCGTCAGTCCCTGAGCGAATTTGCGGAAGCGATCGCCGGTGCTGGAGCCGATCAGCGCGTTAAGATATCCCCAGTCGTCGGCCAGCCGCGCGGCCTCGTCAATTTGCTGCATCAGCGCCTGCTGATGCAGACGGTTATCGCTATCCTGCTTCAGCTGCTGGCGGATTTCGCCCTGATGGGTGGTGTTCTCACGCAGCCGCTGCGCCAGCCGTTGCAGCTCGGCTTGTAAGGTCGCAGCGTCAGCGTTCAGCCCTTCCGGGCGCTGTGCCTGATGCGCCTCACGCTGCCGGTTCGCCTGCACGAGCAGCGCCGTTGTCTGCTGGTTCTGGTTCTCCAGCGTCTGCTTAAGCTGCTCAAGACGCATCAGCGTGTCGTTATCGAGCAGCGCGGCGAGGAACGCCTCCTGGCTGCTGAACGCGCTTGCCGCCAGCGCCGTTGCGAACTGCGCCTGCGACTGCTGCAACCGTTCGCTTTCCAGCCCTTCCTGCTGCTGAAGCGTGGCGAGCTGGCTTTGCAGAGAAACGCACTCGTTATGCACGTCGCGCCAGTTGTCCGGGATCGTCGCCTCAGCGTCGGCGTTCTCGCTCAGAGGTAGGGTGTCGAGAAGCGGCGTCAGGGCGTTAATACGCTCCTGAATGGCGTTGTGCCGGGTCTGAATTTCCTGCCAGCGTGCGGATTCACCTTCGCGCTCGGCGAGCCACGCCGGTTCGGTTCCCGCTTCCGGCACGGCCAGGCCAAGCCGGTGCAGCGCGCTTTCCAGCGTCTGGCGGTTCGCGTCCAGCTGTTGCTGGTACTGGCGCTGCTGCTCTTCCTGCTCGTTAAGCTGATTTTGCAGCGTCAGGCGCTGGCTGAGCTGATAAAGCTGACGCTCGTAGTGTTCCTGCTCGTTCATCCACGGCGCGATATCATCCTGAATATTCAGGGTTACGTTCAGGCTGGCGCACACCACCTGCCACTCTGTGCCCAGCGCCTGCGCCTCCTGCGCTAATGTCTGCGCCGCGTCCGTTTCACGCTGGATCTGCTGGGTAAGCGCGTTAACCTGCCCCAGAACTAATAGCCCCTCGTCTTTTAGCGCGGCGACCTCTTTTGCCATCTCGTCGCGACGGCGCTGGTTCGCGCTCAGCTCCAGCGCCTGATAGGCCGTGACCGCCGGATGCGTCGTGGAGCCGCACAGCGGGCAGGGCTGCCCGGACTGCAACAGCGCGCGCTCTGCCTCCAGGCTTTTGATCTTCTCTTCCTGCCTGCACAGCAGCTCAACATCCTGATAGTGCTGGTTTTTCTCTTTATACTGCTGCCTGCGCAGGGCCAGGGTTTCGTTAAGGCGGGTCTGCTCCGCCTGCGCTTTTTGCAGGCTTTCGCCGTTTTGCGCTATGCGCTGTTGCAGCGGCTGATAGCGGGCATGAAGCGCGGTCAGGCGCTGACGCCCGGCGCGCGAGCGGGTCTGTTGCTCCATCGCCATCGCAACCTCATCGGCATTCAGCCTCAGGCTGGTTTCCGGCAGGCTGCTGAGCTTTTGGCGCAGCTCATGAATACGGGCGGCGAGCGTTGTAAGCTGCTGATTATCCCGATGAAGCTGGGCAAAATGCGCGCGCCATCCGGCAATTTCCTGGCCCCAGTAACGGAAACGGTCGTGCTCGGCCAGCCAGCGGGCAACGGACGTCAGCTCGGCCTGTAACTGCTCGCGAGCGTGTAGCGCGGCGGTGCGAATACGCCCGCGCAGCGCGGTTCTGGCATGTAAGCGAGTGTTTACTTCGTCGATCTGCTGGCGGGTTTGCGTCAGGCGCGCGGTCTGCTCCTGCTGACGCTCCCAGAGCGGGCGCAGCTGCGCCGCAGGCTGTGCCAGCTGGAGTTTCGCCAGCTCGGGCCCGGCGTCTGCCAGCGCCTGCTGCGCCTGCTGCTGCTGAGCGGTTGCACGCTGCTGCGCCTGAATCAGCTCATCGCTGCGCGTAAGCCATTGAAACTCTTTCTGCTGATGCTGCTGTTGCGCCAGCAGGATTTTCTCTTCGTCAGTGAGTACCTGCAAACTTTGCTGCAACTGCTGTTGCTGCTCTTCACTGAGCAGCACGACGCCCGCGGCCTGCGCTTCACACTTCTCCAGCGCGCTGCGGGCGGCTTTATGCTGTTCAAAGACTTTGGCCGAAATCTGGCCGTAGATCTCCGTGCCTGTCAGCTCTTCCAGCAGCTCCGCCCGGTCGCCGGGTCTGGCGTTAAGGAACGCGGCAAACTGCCCCTGCGAGAGCAGCATGGAGCGGGTAAAGCGATCGTAATCCAGCCCGGTTAAGGCGGCGGTCTGTTCCAGCTTGTCCGTGACTTTATCCGCCAGAATTTTACCGTCTTCACAGCGCGCCAGCTCTACGCGCGGCGCCTGTAAGTTCCCGTCCGGCTGGTTGCGCGCGCGGTTCTGGCTCCAGAATGCGCGATAGGCGACCCCTTTGACCTCAAATTCCACCTCGGCCAGGCACTCGGCGGTATCCCGCGTCATGAGATCGTTTTGCGCCTGCGAGACTTTTTGCAGGCGCGGCGTTTCGTGGTACAGGGCCAGACAGATGGCGTCGAGCAGGGTGGTTTTCCCCGCGCCGGTCGCGCCGGTAATGGCAAACAGGCCGTTGCTGGCAAAGGGCTCAGCGGTAAAGTCGATTTTCCACTCGCCTTTCAGGGAGTTGAGGTTTTTCAGACGCAGGCTCAGGATTTTCATGCGTTTTCCTCCTCATCGTTCAGCGTGGCGAGCGTGTAGCTGAACAGCTCGTTGAGCCTCGCGCGCTTCTCATCGTCAATCTCTTCATGCGCCAGACGACGCTCGAAAACCTCTTCGACCTTCAGCTCGCTCAGGGTTTCGCGCTGCGCGCCGAGCAGAATTTTCTCGCGCTGTTCGCGGCTGCGGCGCACCAGCAGCACCTCGACGGGGAGGTCTTCCGTCAGGGCCTGGATTTTACGCTGCATATCGTGCAGGTATTCGTCGGTGGTGATTTCGATATCCAGCCAGACGGGCGGGTTAAGCTCTTTGTCGCGCCACTGTTCCAGCTGCGCGGTGATGGCCGCTAAATCTCCTTTCAGCACCGCCAGCGGCTGGGTAACGGGCACTTCCAGCGACTCTACCGTACCGAGCCTGCCGTCGTTAAAGGTCACCAGATGCACGCATTTAGCCTTGCCGGTTTCGTCAAAGCTCAGGGAAATCGGCGAACCGCAGTAGCGAATGTGCTCGCAGCCGCCAATTATCTGCGCGCGGTGAATATGCCCCAGCGCGATGTAGTCGGCCGGGGGGAAGTTTTGCGCCGGGAAAGCGTCCAGCGTGCCGATATAGATGTCACGTACCGCGTCACTTTTGCTGGCACCGACGGTGGTCAAATGCCCTGTAGCAATCACCGGAATTGGCTGCGCGCCGCGCAGGGCGCAGGCCTCGGCGTGCTGCTGGTGATAGTAGTCGGTGATGGCCTGAAGCAGATGCTGCTGCTTTTCGCTGCCGGAAAGCCCCGCCTGGCTCTGCACGATATCCCGTGGACGTAAAAACGGTATCGGACAGAGCACCGCCCCCGGCGTGCCGTCGCGTTTTTTGAGGATCTGCGGCGCGTGTCCGGCGCTGGCCACCACCGTGGTATTCAGGAAGGCGAGAATGTCGCGAGATTCGTTAAGGGTTGCCACCGAGTCGTGATTGCCCGCAACAATCACCAGATGACAGCCGGTTTGCTGCAAATTAACGACAAAGCGGTTGTAAAGTTCGCGCGCATAGCTCGGCGGCTGCCCGGTATCAAAAATATCGCCCGCCACGATAATGGCATCCACCTCATGCGACCGGGCCGCGTCCAGCAGCCAGGTGAGGAAAGCTTCATGTTCAGCGGCGCGGCTTTTACTGTAAAAGTTTTGGCCCAGATGCCAGTCCGAGGTGTGAAGTATGCGCATAGCGGTTCCGTGGCAAAAAAAGATGGAGGGGATTATAAACGTTAAGAACGGAAATTATCCGCTGTAATAAAACAACGGTTTGCCATTTTTAGTGATATCGTTTTTCATAAATCTGTCATAAATCTGACGCATAATGACGCCGCATTACAAACTTGTAACTTAAATAAGATAAGACAGGGCAAAGTATGGCGAGACGTATTCTGGTCGTAGAAGATGAAGCTCCGATTCGTGAGATGGTGTGCTTCGTGCTCGAACAAAATGGCTTCCAGCCGATCGAGGCGGAAGATTATGACAGCGCGGTGAATCAACTTAACGAACCCTGGCCTGATTTGATTTTACTCGACTGGATGTTGCCCGGCGGCTCGGGGTTGCAGTTTATCAAACACCTCAAACGTGAAGCCATGACCCGCGATATTCCGGTCGTCATGCTGACGGCGCGCGGTGAAGAGGAAGATCGCGTGCGCGGTCTGGAAACCGGCGCGGACGATTACATCACCAAGCCTTTCTCCCCGAAAGAGCTGGTGGCCCGCATTAAAGCCGTGATGCGCCGCATTTCGCCGATGGCGGTGGAAGAGGTGATTGAGATGCAGGGGCTGAGCCTTGATCCTACCTCACACCGCGTCATGACCGGCGAAAACCCGCTCGATATGGGCCCTACCGAATTCAAGCTGCTGCACTTCTTTATGACCCACCCGGAGCGCGTTTACAGCCGCGAGCAGTTGCTGAACAACGTCTGGGGAACTAACGTCTATGTCGAAGACCGGACGGTTGATGTCCACATTCGCCGCTTGCGTAAAGCGCTGGAGCTGAGCGGCCACGATCGTATGGTGCAGACGGTCCGCGGCACGGGTTATCGTTTTTCTACCCGTTTCTGAACAATGACAGGAGTGTGACGCGTGCTGGAACGTCTGTCATGGAAAAGGCTCGTTTTTGAACTGATCTTATGCTGTATCCCGGCCCTCATTCTGGGGGCGTTTTTTGGCCATTTGCCGTGGTTTTTGCTGGCGGCGGTGACCGGCCTTCTGATCTGGCATTTCTGGAATTTACTGCGCCTTTCCTGGTGGCTGTGGGTTGACCGAAGCATGACGCCACCGCCGGGAAGCGGCAGCTGGGAGCCGCTGCTCTACGGCCTGCACCAGATGCAGATGCGTAATAAAAAGCGCCGCCGCGAGCTGGGCAGCCTGATCAAACGTTTTCGCAGCGGGGCGGAATCGCTGCCGGATGCGGTGATCCTCACCACGGAAGAGGGCACCATGTTCTGGTGCAACGGCCTGGCGCAGCAGCTGCTGGGCCTGCGCTGGCCGGACGATAACGGGCAAAATATCCTCAACCTGCTGCGATACCCGGAATTTACCCTGTACCTGAAAAAGCGCGATTTTACGCGGCCGCACAATTTGAAGCTCAACAACGGGCGTCATCTTGAGATCCGCGTAATGCCCTATAGCGATAATCAGTGGCTGATGGTGGCGCGCGACGTCACCCAGATGCACCAGCTTGAGGGGGCAAGGCGCAACTTCTTTGCCAACGTCAGCCACGAGCTGCGCACCCCGCTCACCGTGCTTCAGGGCTATCTGGAGATGATGCAGGAGCAAACGCTAGAGGGCGCGCCGCGCGAGAAAGCGCTCCACACCATGCGCGAGCAGACGCACCGTATGGAAGGGCTGGTGAAGCAGCTGCTGACCTTATCGAAAATCGAAGCCGCGCCCGCGCTGGCCCTCAACGAAACCATCGACGTGCCGATGATGCTGCGCGTGGTGGAGCGTGAAGCGCAGACCCTGAGCCACGGAAAGCATCAGCTGACGTTTAACGTGGATAACGCGCTGAAGGTGCGCGGCAGCGAAGACGAGCTGCGCAGCGCCATCTCAAACCTTGTCTATAACGCGGTGAACCACACGCCGGAAGGGACGCACATTGTCGTGACGTGGCAACATCTGCCGTCAGGAGCGGAGTTTAGCGTCGAAGATAACGGGCCGGGGATTGCGCCAGAGCATCTTCCACGGCTGACCGAGCGCTTCTATCGCGTGGACAAGGCGCGCTCGCGGCAGACCGGCGGCAGCGGGCTGGGGCTGGCGATTGTGAAGCACGCGCTTCATCATCACGATAGCCGTCTTGATATTCAGAGCACGTTAGGGAAGGGCACGCGTTTCAGCTTTATTATCCCGGAAAGATTGATTGCCAGAATGAGTGCCTGACAGCAGGCGTGTCATCTTACCTTTCCACGGGCCAGCGACTGCTGGCCCGTTTGCGTTGCAGTTAAGCGAAACGCGAATGAATAATATACGGTTGATGGTTTTTTGTTCGCATGATTAACCACGGGTTTTTCCAGTATTTAGCGTAATGTGCTGGTCTGTGTTTTCATGCTGGCATATTGTTCCGGTTTTAAGATCCCACCTTGCCTTTAAACGTTATAAGCGTTTAAATTGCCCCCCATATACTGTCATACCGACTGTATTTGCGTGGTAAATCGAAAAACTATTCTTCGCCACGCCAGGACGGGAGCATTTCCCGCTGAAATTGAGCAAATTTTCCGCTGTATCGTCCCGTCAGGGATAAGGGAAATCTCAACGTTTTCAACACCACATCCACAGGCAGTAAGGTTCTATGACCCATCACTTGAAATCGCGCGACATCATCGCGCTGGGCTTTATGACATTTGCGCTGTTCGTTGGCGCAGGCAACATCATCTTTCCACCAATGGTTGGCTTACAGGCAGGCGAACACGTCTGGACGGCGGCCATTGGTTTTCTGATTACCGCTGTGGGTCTACCTGTGCTGACCGTTGTCGCGCTGGCGAAAGTGGGTGGCGGCGTGGACAGCCTTAGCACGCCAATCGGTAAAGTGGCGGGCGTTCTGCTGGCGACCGTGTGCTATCTGGCCGTCGGTCCGCTGTTTGCGACCCCGCGTACGGCAACCGTGTCTTTCGAAGTGGGGATCGCCCCGCTGACCGGTGACGGCGCGATGCCGCTGTTTATCTACAGCCTCGTGTACTTCGCTATCGTGATTCTGGTCTCCCTCTATCCGGGCAAGCTGCTGGATACCGTGGGCAACTTCCTGGCACCGATGAAAATCATCGCGCTGATCGTGCTGTCCGTGGCCGCCGTCATGTGGCCTGCGGGTCCTATCAGCGACGCGATGGACGCCTATAAAAACGCCGCGTTCTCTAACGGCTTTGTGAACGGCTATCTTACGATGGATACGCTGGGTGCGATGGTGTTTGGTATCGTTATCGTTAACGCCGCGCGTTCCCGTGGCGTGACCGAAGCGCGTCTGCTGACCCGTTACACCATCTGGGCTGGCCTGATGGCGGGCGTGGGCCTGACGCTGCTGTATCTGGCGCTGTTCCGTCTGGGTTCAGACAGCGCAATGCTGGTCGATCAGGGCGCGAACGGTGCGGCAATCCTCCACGCTTACGTGCAGCACACCTTTGGTGGCGCGGGCAGTATGCTGCTGGCGGTGCTGATCTTCCTGGCGTGTCTGGTGACCGCGGTTGGCCTGACCTGTGCGTGCGCTGAGTTCTTTGCGCAGTATCTGCCGCTCTCTTACCGTACGCTGGTGTTCATTCTGGGCATCTTCTCAATGGCGGTATCGAATCTCGGTCTGAGCCACCTGATCCAGGTTTCTATTCCGGTGCTGACGGCGATTTATCCGCCGTGTATCGTGCTGGTGGTGCTGAGCTTCACCCGCCCGTGGTGGAATAATTCCTCCCGAATTATTGCGCCAGCCATGTTTATCAGCCTTATTTTTGGTATCCTTGACGGGATAAAAGCATCAGCATTCGGTGACGTGCTGCCAGCCTGGACGCAGCGTCTGCCGCTGTCCGAACAAGGCCTGGCATGGCTGATGCCTACCGTTGTAGCGCTGGTTCTGACCATTATCTGGGACCGTGCAGCAGGGCGTCAGGTTACTTCTAACGCGCATTAATCAACGGCAACAAACTGTTTAACCACGGGGCTTAAGGCCCCGTGGTTTTTTGTTTTTTCGAGTTGAATGGCAAGACGTAAATGGAAAGCACTAACAAACTAAAACGTGGACTGAGCACCCGCCACATTCGCTTTATGGCGCTGGGTTCAGCAATCGGTACTGGCCTTTTTTATGGCTCGGCAGATGCCATTAAAATGGCCGGTCCCAGCGTGCTGCTGGCCTACATCATTGGCGGCGTCGCGGCGTATATCATCATGCGTGCGCTGGGTGAAATGTCCGTGCATAACCCCGCTGCAAGCTCCTTCTCCCGCTACGCGCAGGAGAACTTAGGCCCGCTGGCCGGGTATATCACCGGCTGGACCTACTGCTTTGAGATCCTGATTGTCGCCATCGCCGACGTCACCGCGTTCGGCATCTACATGGGCGTCTGGTTCCCGACGGTGCCGCACTGGATTTGGGTGCTAAGCGTGGTGCTGATAATCTGCGCCATTAACCTGATGAGCGTGAAGGTGTTCGGCGAGCTGGAGTTCTGGTTCTCGTTCTTTAAAGTCGCCACCATTATCATCATGATCGCCGCCGGTTTCGGCATCATCATCTGGGGTATCGGCAACGGCGGTCAGCCAACCGGCATCCATAACCTGTGGAGCAACGGCGGCTTCTTCAGCAACGGCTGGCTCGGCATGGTGATGTCTCTGCAAATGGTGATGTTCGCCTACGGCGGCATCGAAATCATCGGCATCACCGCCGGTGAGGCGAAAAACCCTGAGAAGTCCATTCCGCGCGCGATTAACTCCGTGCCGATGCGCATCCTGGTGTTCTACGTGGGCACGCTGTTCGTCATTATGTCTATTTATCCGTGGAACCAGGTGGGGACCGAGGGCAGCCCGTTCGTGCTGACCTTCCAGCATCTGGGGATCACCTTCGCCGCCAGCATTCTGAACTTTGTGGTGCTCACCGCGTCCCTGTCTGCGATCAACAGCGACGTGTTTGGCGTGGGGCGTATGCTGCACGGCATGGCGGAGCAGGGCAGCGCGCCGAAAGTGTTCGCCAAAACCTCGCGTCGCGGTATTCCGTGGGTGACGGTGATGGTGATGACCATTGCGCTGCTGTTTGCGGTGTACCTCAACTACATCATGCCTGAAAACGTCTTCCTGGTGATTGCATCCCTGGCGACCTTCGCGACCGTGTGGGTGTGGATCATGATCCTGCTCTCGCAGATTGCGTTCCGCCGTCGCCTGCCGCCGGAAGAGGTGAAAGCGCTGAAGTTCAGAGTGCCGGGCGGGGTGGCAACCACCGTGACCGGGCTGATCTTCCTGGTCTTTATCATCGGGCTGATTGGCTATCACCCGGATACGCGTATCTCGCTGTATGTGGGCTTCGCGTGGATTGTGCTGCTGCTGGTGGGCTGGATGTTTAAATGCCGCCGCGACCGCCAGCTGGCGAAAGCACAGTAGTTTTTCGACCCCTCTTCCTGCGGGAGAGGGGACTTTTTGCCTCCTCCCCCGACCTCATCCCCCAATAAATCCTCTCGTGATGAACTAACCTTAACAACCCTGTGGCAAGGTGACGTCAATTTCATCAAAGGGGATTCGTGATGTTAAACGCCTGGCACCTACCGGTTGCCCCATTTGTTAAGCAAAACAAAGATAACCTCGTCATTACGCTGTGGCTGACGGGTGAAAACCAGCCCGAGCGGGTGACCCTTCGCGCGGAAGTGGATAACGAAGAAACCACGATCAAAATGCACAAGCAGCGCGCCCAGCCGCAGCCTGGCGTCACGGCGTGGCGCGCCAATATCGATCTGCGCAGCGGCCAGCCACGCCGTCGCTACGGATTTAAGCTGCTGTGGGCTAACCGTCAGCTGTGGTTCACGCCCCAGGGGTTTAGCCGTTTTCCCCCTGCGCGGCTTGAGCAGTTTGCCGTCGACTATCCGGACAATGGCCCGCAGTGGGTCAACGATCAGGTCTTTTATCAAATCTTCACCGACCGCTTTGCCCGTAGTGAAGAACGCACGGCGCAGCAGGATAAGATCTATTACCACCACGCCGCCGGGCACGACATCATTCTTAAAGGTTGGGACGAACCGCTGAGCGCACAGGCGGGCGGCTCGACCTTTTACGGCGGCGATCTCGACGGAATTAGCGAAAAGCTGCCCTACCTGAAAAAGCTCGGCGTCACGGCGCTCTACCTCAACCCGGTGTTCAAAGCCCCGAGCGTGCATAAATACGATACGGAAGATTATCGCCACGTTGACGAGCAGTTTGGCGGGGATGAGGCGCTCCTGCGCCTGCGGGAAAATACCCAACGGGAGGGAATGCGCCTGATTCTGGACGGCGTCTTCAACCACAGCGGGGATTCCCACGCCTGGTTCGACAGGCACAATCAGTCGATGGGCGGCGCCTGCCATAACCCCGACTCGCCGCAGCGGGAGTGGTACAGCTTTGATGAAGAGGGGCGCGCGCTGGACTGGCTGGGCTACGCCAGCCTGCCTAAGCTCGATTTTCAGTCTCAGACCCTGGTGAATGAAATTTATGGCGCGGAAGACAGCATCGTGCGCCACTGGCTCCAGCCGCCGTGGAATATGGACGGCTGGCGTCTGGACGTGGTGCATATGCTGGGCGAAGCGGGGGGCGCGCGGAATAACCTTCAGCACGTTGCCGGTATAACCCGCTCGGCAAAGGTGGCGCAGCCCGAGGCGTTTGTCTTTGGCGAGCACTTTGGCGATGCGCGCCAGTGGTTGCAGGCCGATGCCGAAGACGCGTCGATGAACTATCGCGGCTTTACCTTCCCGCTGTGGGGATTCCTCGCCAATACCGATATCTCTTACGATCCTCAGCATATCGACGCCGAAACCTGTATGGCGTGGATGGACAACTACCGCGCCGGGCTGTCGCAACAGCAGCAGCTGCGGATGTTTAACCAGCTCGACAGCCACGACACCGCGCGCTTTAAATCCTTGCTCGGCAAAGACGTGGCGCGCCTGCCGCTGGCGGTCACCTGGCTCTTTACCTGGCCGGGCGTGCCCTGCATCTACTACGGCGACGAAGTGGGGCTGGACGGTAACAACGATCCGTTCTGCCGTAAAACCTTCCCGTGGAACGCGGAACGGCAGGACGCGTCGCTCTTCAGCCTGTACCAGCGCCTGACGACGCTGCGTAAGCAAAGCCAGGCTCTGCGCTACGGCGGCTGTCAGGTGATATATGCCCACGATAACGTGGTGGTGTTTGTTCGCGTTTATAACCAGCAGCGCGTGCTGGTAGCGATTAACCGGGGCGAGGCCTGTGAAGTGGTGCTGGACGACTCTCCGCTGCTCAACGTGAAGGCGTGGCAGCTGAAAGAGGGCAAAGGCACGTTGCAGGAGGGCATTTTGTCTCTGCCTGCGATTTCTGCCTGCGTGTGGTTCGGTAATTAATTCCCGTCAGCAGCCGGTGTTATTCACCGGTAGCTGACTATTTTTTCAGGTCATTCTGTTTAATTAAACAGAGCCGACAAATTTCTTTAATATCCCCAAATTCAATTCTCGCTATACTCACTTTGCTTTATCAGTCAGGGCCCTTTCTCATATAGCACACAAAACCTTATGCTTTTAACATATTGATTAAAAGGTACTTTTATGTCTATTCGTGAACTGATTGACCCATCCAATTCCGCACTGATTTTTATCGATCACCAGCCGCAAATGTCATTTGGCGTAGCCAATATCGATCGTCAGTTGTTGAAGAATAATACGGTCGCCCTGGCGAAAGCAGGCAAAATATTTGATGTTCCGGTTATCTACACGTCGGTGGAAACGAAAAGTTTTAGCGGCTATATCTGGCCGGAATTACTGGCCGTTCACCCTGATGTTAAACCTATCGAACGGACGTCTATGAATTCCTGGGAAGATGAAGCGTTTGTTGCGGCGGTAAAAGCGACGGGCCGCAAAAAACTCATCATCTCTGCCCTGTGGACCGAAGTGTGCCTCACCTTCCCAGCGCTGATGGCATTGGATGAAGGCTTCGAAGTGTACGTGGTGACCGATACCTCCGGCGGCACCTCCGTTGATGCCCACGAACGCGCCATCGACCGCATGGTGCAGGCGGGCGCCGTGCCGGTGACCTGGCAGCAGGTTCTGCTCGAATACCAGCGTGACTGGGCACGCAAAGGCACTTATGACGCGGTGATGGATCTGGTGCGCGAGCACAGCGGCGCCTACGGGATGGGCGTTGATTATGCCTATACCCTCGTTCACGGCGCGCCAGAGCGCAAAGCGTAATCCTTTCCGGGCGGGGCCATCCCGCCTTTCAATAATCCAGGGAACCTTTATGGCGCAAAATTCACATGTGACGCTGGTGATCACCCATACGTTGCTTCCGGGGCAAACCGAGCGTTATGAGCAGTGGCTAGGCAAAATTATGCCCATCGCGGCGGAATTTCCCGGTCATCTTGGCGCGAACGTCATTCGTCCGTCCGGGGATCAATCCCTGTGGACGGTGATTATCCGCTTCGACAATCTCGAACACCTCTACGCCTGGACGCAGTCCGACACCCGTAACGCGCTGGTGAAAAAGATTGAACCGCTGCTGGCGGAAGGGGATAAAACCGAGGTTCGTACCGAAGCGGCGTTCTGGTTTACCCCGCCGGAGCCGCACGTGCGTAAGCCGAAGCAGTGGAAGCAGTTTCTTATTACGCTGCTGGTGATCTTCCCGAGCACTAACGTGGTGCCGCTCGTCACCGGGGCGCTCCTGCCCGGCCTGAAAGGTTCTTTACTGCTGCATTTGATTAACGATGCCTGTGTGGTCGCGCTGGTGGTCTGGCTGTGGATGCCCATCGTGACCCGTCTGTTTGCCGGATGGCTTAAAAAAGCCTGATCCGGCCCAAAGGAGTACGTTATGTCTCAAACTGCTACGCTGATCTTAACCAAAGGTCAGATCCATACGCTTGACCGCGAAAATCCGATAACGGAAGCGGTGGCGATCGCTAACGGTAAGATCCTCGCGACCGGAAACCACGATCGCATCATGAGCTATGCCGCCCAGGGCACGCAGATTGTCGATTTGCAGGGAAGCACGGTGATACCGGGTCTTAACGACTCGCACCTGCACCTGATCCGCGGGGGCCTGAACTACAACCTTGAGCTGCGCTGGGAGGGCGTACCGTCCCTGGCCGATGCGCTGCGTATGCTGAAAGATCAGGCCGATCGCACGCCGTCGCCGCAGTGGGTGCGGGTGGTGGGCGGCTGGAGTGAATTCCAGTTCGCCGAGCGCCGAATGCCCACCGTTCAGGAGCTTAACGATGCCGCGCCGGATACCCCGGTGTTTGTCCTCCACCTGTACGACCGCGCATTGCTGAACCGCGCGGCGCTGAGGGCGGTGGGCTACACCAAAGACACGCCAAATCCGCCGGGCGGTGAGATCGTGCGCGACAACAACGGCAACCCGACGGGGATGCTGATCGCCAAACCGAACGCCATGATCCTCTACTCGACGCTGGCGAAAGGGCCGAAGCTGCCCCTTGAGCAGCAGGTAAACTCGACGCGCCAGTTTATGCGCGAGCTAAACCGTCTGGGGCTGACCAGCGCCATCGACGCGGGCGGCGGTTTCCAGAACTATCCGGAAGATTACGAAATCATCGAGCAGCTGCACGCCAAAGAGCAGATGACGGTGCGTATTGCCTATAACCTTTTCACCCAGCGTCCGAAACAGGAGCTGGACGATTTTGAGCGCTGGACCGACATGCTCAAGCCCGGGCAGGGAACCGATTTCTACCGCGCCAACGGGGCGGGTGAAATGCTGGTCTTCTCGGCGGCCGATTTTGAAGACTTCCTCCAGCCGCGTCCGGATCTGCCGGAAGGCATGGAGGACGAGCTGGAGCGCGTGGTGCGTCACCTGGTGGAAAACCGCTGGCCGTTCCGCCTGCACGCCACCTACGACGAATCCATCAGCCGGATGCTGGACGTGTTCGAGAAGGTCAACCGCGATATTCCGTTTAACGGGCTGCACTGGTTCTTTGACCATGCTGAAACCATCACTGAGCGTAATATCGAGCGCGTGAAGGCGCTGGGCGGCGGGATTGCGGTGCAGCACCGTATGGCGTTCCAGGGGGAATATTTCGTCGATCGCTACGGCAAAGAGGCGGTGAAACACACGCCGCCGGTGGCGAAAATGCTGGAGCTGGACGTGCCCGTCGGGTTAGGTACGGACGCCACCCGCGTGGCGAGCTATAACCCGTGGACGGCGCTCTACTGGCTGGTGTCCGGGCGCACCGTTGGCGGTCTGGCGATGTATGACGATAACAACCGCCTGCCGCGCGACGTGGCGCTTGAGCTGTGGACGGCAGGCAGCGCGTGGTTCTCCAGCGAGCAGGGCAAGAAAGGTCGGCTGGTTGAGGGGCAGCTCGCGGATCTGGTGGTGCTGTCGAAGGATTACTTCAGCGTGCCGGAAGAGGAGATCAAGGGCATTGAGTCGGTGCTGACCGTGGTGGATGGCAAAGTAGTGTACGCCGCCGGGCATTTCAGCCCGCTTGCGCCACCGCCGATCCCGGTTCTGCCGGAGTGGTCACCCGTGGTGAACGTGCCGGGACATTATCGCGCGGCGCCGCCGGCCGCCAGCAAGGTGGGCGCGGTAGTGCAGATGCACCAGTGCATCGGCAGCTGCGGCGTGCATGGACATGCTCACGGCATTGCGCGGCAGTCGACGATCCCGGTGTCCGACGAACAGGCGTTCTGGGGCGTGCTCGGCTGTTCATGCTTCGCGTTCTAAAACAAAAAGGCCCGCATAAGCGGGCCTTTTTTCGTAAACCGTGCCGATTACAGGCTGGATACGTTCTCGGACAGGTATTTCGCCACGCCGTCTGGGGACGCGTTCATACCCTCTTTGCCTTTTTCCCACTGAGCCGGGCACACTTCACCGTGCTCTTCGTGGAATTGCAGCGCGTCAACCATACGCAGCATTTCGTCGATGTTACGACCCAGCGGCAGATCGTTCACAACCTGGTGACGAACGATGCCGTTCGCGTCGATCAGGAAGGAACCGCGCAGCGCCACGCCAGCGTCCGGATGTTCGATACCGTAAGCCTGCTGGATTTCGCGTTTGATGTCCGCAACCATCGCGTATTTCACCGCACCGATGCCGCCGTTGTCGACAGGGGTGTTACGCCATGCGTTGTGTACAAATTCGGAGTCAAAGGACACGCCGACAACTTCTACGCCACGTTTCTGGAATTCTTCGTAACGCTTGTCGAATGCGATCAGTTCAGACGGGCAAACGAAGGTGAAGTCCATTGGCCAGAAGAACAGAACGGTCGCTTTGCCGTTGGTGTGCTGTTTGAAATTGAAGTTTTCAACGATTTCACCGTTACCCAGAACTGCGGCAGCTGTAAAATCCGGAGCCGGACGAGTTACCAGAACCATATGATTCTCCTGTAGATACTAAGGTTATTTGGAACGCAACGCGGGCCAGTATAGAGAGTGTTCATCAGGAACACAAAGAGGCGCTAACAATCGTTCACCAAGCTTTAACCTATCAATGACAGTGATATTAAAGCTGTTTGTTTTTGGCCTGCGCCATCATGCGCGGATAGAACTGCCAAAAGCGGGTTTCCAGCGCGGCGTAATGGGTATCCAGGTCGTGCCACGAGTCGCGCAGGGCGTCCAGACGCGGGCGGCGACTGGCCATGCCGTTCAGCACGTTCTGGATAAACGCCATTTCGCGGTAGCGCTCCAGCCAGCGTTCTGACCACATATAGTGATTCAAATTGACGAAGCGAGGCGGCGATTCCGGCAAAATCAGCGCCACCTGTTCATGGGCGTAATGAATGAATTCCTGCAACGGCATCTCCGGCGAGAGCTGTGCCCAGTGGCGAGACAGGAAATGATCCCACATTACGTCGAGGGTAATGGGCGCAACGCGACGCGTCTCCGGGCGGAACCACTCTTTGGCCTCTTTCACTTCCGGCAGGTTGTCGGTTAACACGTCGATGCGGCGATGCATAAAAATCCCGTCGACAACGTCAGCGGAGTAACTTTCCGCAGGATTTCCGCGCACAAAATCGGCCAGCAAATTCCCGGAGAGGGAGCTGTCGGCGAGATGGGCGAGGTGCAGGTGAGCGAGAAAATTCATGCGTTATGTTTATCCAGGATGCGGCTAGTTGTTGCAGCAAAAGGGTGTGAGCACTAGACTATGCCGCCTGTTTTTAAGTCACGAGTATACGTCATGCGCGTCGCCGATTTCTCCTTTGAACTACCTGAATCCCTGATTGCTCACTATCCAATGCCTGAGCGCAGTAGCTGTCGTTTACTGTCACTGGACGGGCCTACGGGCGAGCTGACGCACGGTACTTTCACCGATTTGCTCGACAAGCTCAACCCTGGCGATCTGCTGGTCTTTAACAATACCCGCGTGATCCCGGCGCGTCTGTTTGGCCGTAAAGCCAGCGGCGGCAAGATTGAAGTGCTGGTCGAACGTATGCTCGATGATAAACGTATTCTGGCACATATTCGCGCATCCAAAGCGCCGAAGCCGGGCGCAGAGCTGCTGCTGGGCGACGACGAAAGCATTAAGGCGACCATGACCGCGCGCCACGATGCGCTGTTTGAAGTGGAATTCAACGACGAACGCACGGTGCTCGATATTCTGAACACCATCGGCCACATGCCGCTGCCGCCGTACATTGAGCGTCCGGACGAAGAGGCCGATCGCGAGCTGTATCAAACGGTTTATAGCCAGAAGCCCGGCGCGGTCGCCGCACCGACGGCGGGGCTGCACTTTGACGAGCCGCTGCTGGAAAAACTGCGCGCCAAAGGCATTGAGATGGCGTTTGTCACGCTGCACGTCGGCGCGGGCACCTTCCAGCCGGTGCGCGTAGACAGCATCGAAGACCATATCATGCACTCTGAATATGCCGAAGTGCCGCAGGAGGTGGTTGACGCGGTGCTGGCGGCGAAGGCTCGCGGCAGCCGCGTGGTGGCGGTCGGCACCACCTCAGTGCGTTCCCTTGAGAGCGCCGCACAGGCTGCGAAAAGCGATCTGATCGAGCCGTTCTTCGGCGATACGCAAATCTTTATCTATCCAGGCTATCAGTACAAAGTGATTGATGCGCTGGTGACCAACTTCCATCTGCCTGAATCCACGCTGATTATGCTGGTGTCCGCTTTTGCGGGTTATCAGCACACGATGGCGGCCTACAAGTCTGCGGTAGAACAAAAATATCGCTTTTTTAGCTACGGGGACGCGATGTTTATCACGTACAATCCGCTGGCTTTGAACGAGCGTGTCGGGGAATAAGTCCGCGGCACCAGAATAATGTGTTGGACTGTTTTTCTGGCACAGAGGAATCTGAATGAAATTTGAACTTGATACCACCGATGGCCGCGCACGCCGTGGTCGCCTGGTGTTCGATCGCGGCGTGGTGGAAACCCCCGCGTTTATGCCTGTTGGCACCTACGGCACCGTAAAAGGGATGACGCCGGAAGAAGTCGAAGCCACTGGCGCACAAATTATCCTCGGTAACACCTTCCACCTGTGGCTGCGTCCTGGCCAGGAAATCATGAAGCTGCACGGTGACCTGCACGACTTCATGCAGTGGAAAGGCCCTATCCTCACCGACTCTGGCGGTTTCCAGGTCTTTAGCCTGGGCGATATCCGCAAGATCACCGAGCAGGGCGTTCACTTCCGTAACCCAATCAACGGCGATCCGATCTTCCTCGATCCGGAAAAATCGATGGAGATTCAGTACGATCTCGGTTCCGACATCGTGATGATCTTCGACGAATGTACGCCATACCCGGCTGACTGGGATTACGCTAAGCGTTCAATGGAGATGTCTCTGCGTTGGGCGAAGCGTAGCCGCGACCGTTTTGATTCTCTTCAGAATAAAAACGCGCTCTTCGGCATTATTCAGGGCAGCGTTTACGAAGATTTACGCGATATCTCCGTTAAAGGTCTGGTAGAGATAGGCTTTGATGGCTACGCTGTCGGCGGTTTGGCAGTAGGTGAGCCAAAGGAAGACATGCACCGTATTCTGGAGCATGTTTGCCCGCAAATCCCTGCTGATAAACCACGTTACCTGATGGGTGTGGGTAAACCAGAAGATCTGGTTGAAGGCGTGCGTCGCGGCATTGATATGTTCGACTGCGTCATGCCAACCCGCAACGCGCGTAACGGCCATCTGTTCGTTACCGATGGCGTGGTGAAAATCCGTAACGCGAAGCACAAAAGTGACACCAGTCCGCTCGACGCTGAGTGCGATTGCTACACCTGTCGCCATTACTCTCGTGCGTATCTGCATCATCTCGATCGTTGCAATGAGATTTTAGGTGCGCGTCTGAATACCATTCATAATCTTCGTTATTATCAGCGCTTAATGGCTGGTTTACGTAAGGCTATTGAAGAGGGTAAATTAGAGAGCTTCGTGACCGATTTCTACCAACGTCAGGGTCGAACCGTTCCACCTTTGAACGTTGATTAATATTAATAATGAGGGAATTTGAATGAGCTTTTTTATTTCTGATGCGGTAGCGGCAACAGGTGCTCCAGCGCAGGGCAGCCCGATGTCTCTGATTCTGATGCTGGTTGTGTTTGGTCTGATCTTCTATTTCATGATCCTGCGTCCACAGCAGAAGCGCACCAAAGAGCACAAAAATCTGATGAACTCCATCGCGAAAGGCGATGAAGTGCTGACCAACGGTGGTCTGGTTGGTCGCGTAACCAAAGTGGCTGAAAGCGGCTACATTGCTATCGCGCTGAACGACACCACTGAAGTGGTTATCAAACGTGACTTCGTAGCTGCCGTTCTGCCGAAAGGCACGATGAAGGCGCTGTAATTCAAACTTTTCCCAAAGGGAACTGCCGTGTTAAACCGTTATCCTTTGTGGAAGTACATCATGCTGGTCGTCGTGATTATCGTCGGCCTGCTGTACGCGCTTCCCAACCTGTATGGTGAGGATCCGGCCGTTCAAATCACTGGCGCGCGCGGTGTCGCCGCCAGTGAGCAAACGCTGATCCAGGTCCAGAAAACGTTACAAGAAGAAAAAATTACCGCGAAGTCTGTGGCACTGGAAGAGGGCGCAATTCTTGCTCGCTTCGACACCACCGACACGCAGCTCCGCGCTCGCGAAGCGCTGATGGGCGTGCTGGGTGATAAATATGTCGTGGCGCTGAACCTTGCTCCTGCAACGCCGCGTTGGCTGGCTGCCTTAAACGCAGAGCCAATGAAACTCGGTCTTGACCTGCGTGGTGGTGTTCACTTCCTGATGGAAGTGGATATGGATACCGCGCTGGGCAAATTGCAGGAACAAAACATCGACGGCCTGCGCAGCGATCTGCGTGAAAAAGGCATCGCTTATACCACCGTGCGTAAAGAAGATAACTACGGCATGAGCATCACGTTCCGCGACAGTGCGGCACGCGATCAGGCTGTAGATTACCTGACCCCGCGTCACCGTGACCTGGTGATTACCTCTCAGGGTAACAACCAGCTGCGCGCCGTGATGACAGATGCACGTCTTAAAGAAGCGCGTGAATACGCCGTTCAGCAGAACATCAACATTCTGCGTAACCGTGTAAACCAGCTGGGTGTTGCTGAGCCGCTGGTACAGCGTCAGGGTGCTGACCGTATCGTGGTTGAGCTGCCGGGTATCCAGGATACCGCGCGTGCGAAAGAGATTCTGGGCGCAACCGCAACGCTGGAATTCCGTCTGGTTAACTCCAACGTCGATCAGTCCGCTGCTGCCTCTGGCCGTATTCCGGGCGATTCTGAAGTGAAACAGACCCGCGAAGGTCAGCCAGTTGTGCTGTACAAACGCGTGATCCTGACCGGTGACCATATCACCGACTCCACTTCAAGCCAGGACGAATACAACCAGCCGCAGGTTAACATCTCGCTGGATAGCGCGGGTGGCAACATCATGTCTAACTTCACTAAGGACAACATCGGCAAACCGATGGCGACCCTGTTCGTGGAGTACAAAGACAGCGGTAAGAAAGATGCCAACGGCCGTGCGGTGCTGGTGAAAGAGGAAGAGGTGATTAACATCGCCAACATCCAGTCTCGTCTGGGTAACAGCTTCCGTATCACCGGTATCAACAACCCGAACGAAGCGCGTCAGCTCTCGCTGCTGCTGCGTGCCGGTGCGCTGATTGCGCCAATTCAGATTGTTGAAGAACGTACCATTGGTCCAACCCTGGGTATGCAGAACATCAAACAGGGTCTGGAAGCATGTCTGGCCGGTCTGGTGGTCTCCATCCTCTTCATGATCTTCTTCTATAAGAAGTTTGGTCTGATTGCGACCTCCGCGCTGGTGGCGAACCTGGTACTGATCATCGGTATCATGTCGCTGTTGCCGGGCGCAACGCTGACCATGCCGGGGATTGCGGGTATCGTTCTGACCCTTGCGGTGGCGGTCGACGCCAACGTTCTGATAAACGAACGTATCAAAGAAGAGTTGAGCAACGGTCGCTCTGTACAGCAGGCGATTGATGAAGGTTACAAAGGTGCTTTCAGCTCCATCTTCGATGCGAACGTAACAACACTGATTAAGGTTCTTATCCTGTATGCAGTGGGTACTGGCGCTATCAAAGGCTTTGCGATTACAACCGGTATCGGTGTTGCAACGTCTATGTTTACCGCTATTGTCGGCACCCGTGCCATCGTGAACCTGCTGTACGGCGGCAAGCGCGTCAAAAAGCTGTCTATCTGAGGAGTGCGTTGTGGCACAGGAATATACTGTTGAACAATTGAACCACGGCCGTAAAGTCTGGGACTTTATGCGCTGGGACTACTGGGCCTTCGGCATTTCAGGTTTTCTGCTGATTCTGTCCATCGCCATCATGGGCGTTAAAGGCTTCAACTGGGGTCTGGATTTCACCGGTGGTACGGTGATTGAAATTTCCCTGGAAAAACCGGTCGATATGGACCAGATGCGCGTGTCTCTGCAAAAAGCGGGCTTTGAAGAGCCGCTGTTGCAGAACTTTGGCAGCAGCCGCGACATCATGGTACGTATGCCACCGGTACACGATGCCAACGGCAGCCAGGAGCTGGGCAGCAAGGTCGTTAACGTGATTAACGAAACCACTAACCAGAATGCGGCGGTTAAGCGTATTGAGTTCGTGGGGCCAAGCGTAGGCGCAGACCTGGCGCAGACCGGTGCGATGGCGTTGCTTGTCGCGCTGATCTCTATCCTGGTGTACGTCGGTTTCCGCTTCGAGTGGCGACTGGCGGCGGGTGTGGTTATCGCACTGGCGCACGACGTGGTGATCACCATGGGGATCCTGTCGCTGTTCCACATTGAGATCGACCTGACTATCGTGGCATCCCTGATGTCCGTTATCGGTTACTCACTGAACGACAGCATCGTGGTATCTGACCGTATTCGTGAAAACTTCCGTAAGATCCGTCGCGGTACGCCGTACGAAATCTTCAACGTGTCGTTGACCCAGACGCTGCACCGTACCTTGATCACATCCGGTACCACCTTGATGGTTATCCTGATGCTGTTCCTGTTCGGTGGCCCGGTTCTGGAAGGCTTCTCGCTGACCATGCTGATTGGTGTTTCTATCGGTACTGCTTCGTCTATTTACGTTGCGTCCGCTCTGGCACTGAAGCTTGGCATGAAGCGCGAACACCTGCTCCAGCAGAAGGTCGAAAAAGAAGGGGCGGATCAGCCGTCAATTCTGCCGTAAGGCAACGAATAGTGCGTTATCGAAATCCCGGTCCGATGGCCGGGATTTTTTTTGCGTATTAAAAAAGCCAGCTCTTGAGCTGGCTTTTGTGCTTACAGGTTTTGCAGGTCGGGTAAGGCGTAGCCGTACCCGGCGAACAGGCTGCGGATTAGAAATTGTAACCTACAACCAGGTAACCACCCCAACCGGTAGAACGGACGCTGAAGTCACCGTTGCCGAAGTTCAGGCTCGCGTCGTCGTTCCACTGACCACCGTTGTGCCAGTAACGCGCCACAACAGAGTAGTGCCAGTGATCGTAGTTCAGCGCCAGGATATGGCTGGAGGCGATGGAGTTGTTGGTACGCGCTTTCTTACCGTTCAGGTCGCGGAAGTCGTTGTCGCCAAGGTCAGAACCCCAGTCGAAGTTGGTGAAGCCGATATAGCTCAGGTTACCGCCCCACAGCTGAGTGATTGGCACAAAGTATTTCACTTTGAAACGGTAGCCATCCCACTCGTTTTCGTTCGCCGCACCGTAGTTCTGCCACTGGTATTTCGCATAGACGTTCAGGGACAGGCTCATTGGCAGACCGGTATCGATGTCGGTACCCAGACCCATATACCAGGTGCTCTGCTCCTGGGAATCGTTACGACCCATGTCGTAGATATAGTTGTTCGCGAAGTACCACTCTTTGAACGGACCGAAGCTCAGGTCGGTACCGGTCAGCTTGTCGATAGAGAAACGCGGTTCGATTTCCATGAACAGCGGAGAACCATTGTTCCAGATACCTTTCGCATCGGTGTTACCGCCGAAGAATACCGGGGCATCGATGTAGCCGTAGAAATCAAACCAGTCTTTCTTGGCGAACGCTTCGTATTCCAGGTAGGTATCGTTGCGGATCTGCGGTCCGAAGCGGGTGTGATAGCTGCCTACCACGTTAACGCTCTGGTGCCACCAGTCGGACAGGTACTGAGGCTTATCGTTTTCTGCTGCGTTAACAGTGAAAGAGGTGGAGAGTGCCAGCGCTGCGCCAGCTGCGAGTAATGTTTTTTTCATAATCATGCCACTGATTGAAATTCCCTTCCGGGAGTGAAAAATGCGCGAATTGCGTTTCTAAATATTTCGTGTTTCTGCGGAGCCTATTATAGGAATCCTTGCTCACAAAAATATGTGTTGTTTCACATATCTCTCACACGCGTAATCGATTGCGTTCACGTTTGCGTACTTTAAACGGCGGGGATTGTAGCGGCAAACATTTATGTTGCCAATCCATACGAAATGTAAATGTTAGCGGAGTGACATTTCACTCCGCTAGAAGAAGGGGATTATTGCGCGGCTGGCTGGATGTCGTGGATGCGGACAAACCCTAACTGTTCGGGCGTGATACCGCTAAGCTGGAGGGGAATATCCACGTCGCTCGGTGCCAGCGTACTGGCCGGGGCGGTAATCAGCTGGTTCTTAACGTTCACTTCCTGATAGCTTTCGGTGGTACCCTGGATCTGGCCCCACTCGACGGTGCCGCTAAAGGCAGGCAGCGGATCGTTGGACTCGCCCTGAATGCGCAATGTTGCGCGCGTACCATCCGCGTTGGCTGCTACGTTAACCAGCGACATTTTCAGAGTGCCAATCTGGCTGTTGAGCCGGGCGGGAGTGTTTGCCCCGGGCAGCAGATAGACGCCGCTGCTGGATTTTGCATTCAGCGCGTTCTGCTGGGTGATCTTCACGGTTTCCTTGTTCAGCTTGTCCATCGCTGAGTTGAGCGTATTAACGCTCTGCTTCATTTCGCGGACTTCAGTTTGCTGTGCGCACGCGCTCAGGGATAAGAGGCTTCCCACCAGGAGAATTCTTAGGTAACGTCTTGTCATTGCGTTTATTTCCTTGAAATAACGGATCGCCGTAATGGTAGCCAGCAACTCACTCCCAGGCATAGATCCTTTGTCTCAAAAGCGCTCTTTCTTTTGTTGTCTGCCCATATCAGGGTAAAATAGACATCAGATAAACAGATATCAGGGACACCGTATGCATTGCCCATTCTGCTCCGCTGTGGATACCAAAGTAATCGACTCTCGCCTTGTCGGCGAAGGATCCTCCGTACGCCGCCGCCGGCAGTGCCTGGTTTGCAACGAACGTTTCACCACCTTTGAGGTGGCTGAGCTGGTAATGCCTCGGGTCGTAAAAAGTAACGACGTGCGCGAGCCGTTCAACGAAGAGAAGCTGCGCAGCGGTATGTTAAAAGCGCTGGAAAAACGCCCCGTCAGCTCCGATGACGTCGAAATGGCGTTAAATCACATCAAATCCTACCTGCGCGGCACCGGCGAGCGCGAAGTCCCAAGCAAAATGATCGGCAACCTGGTAATGGAACAGCTGAAAAAGCTCGATAAAGTTGCCTATATCCGCTTCGCCTCTGTCTATCGCAGTTTCGAAGATATCAAAGAGTTCGGCGAAGAGATCGCCCGTCTACAGGACTAAGCCCATGCAGGACGAGATTTACATGGCGCGAGCGCTAAAGCTGGCGCAGCGCGGGCGTTTTACCACCCATCCTAATCCGAACGTCGGCTGCGTGATCGTCAAAGACGGCGAAATCGTGGGCGAGGGCTTTCACTATCGTGCCGGTGAGCCTCATGCTGAAGTCCATGCCCTGCGCATGGCGGGCGAGAAGGCGCGCGGCGCGACCGCTTACGTCACGCTTGAGCCATGCAGCCATCACGGGCGCACGCCGCCGTGCTGCGAGGCGCTGATTGCCGCCGGCGTTTCCCGCGTGGTCGCGGCAATGCAGGATCCTAACCCGCAGGTCGCGGGGCGCGGGCTTTATCGCCTGCAACAGGAGGGGATCGACGTCAGCCACGGCCTGATGATGAACGATGCTGAAGCCATCAATAAGGGCTTCCTGAAACGTATGCGCACCGGGTTCCCCTATATTCAGCTAAAGCTTGGCGCTTCTCTCGATGGGCGCACGGCGATGGCGAACGGCGAAAGCCAGTGGGTCACCTCACCGCAGTCAAGGCGCGATGTGCAACGTCTGCGCGCGCAAAGCCATGCTATCCTCACCACCAGCGAAACCGTCCTGGCTGACGATCCGGCCATGACCGTGCGCTGGGACGAACTCAATGCTGATACTCAGGCGCTCTATCCGCAGGAAAATCTGCGTCAGCCGCTGCGTATCATTATTGATAGTCATAACCGCGTGACGCCGGAGCATCGCATTGTGCAGCAGCCCGGTGAAACCTGGATTGCACGCACGAAAGACGATACGCGTGAATGGCCGGAAAACGTGCGCACCGTTAAGGTGCCGGAGCATAACGGGAAGCTCGATCTGGTGGTGCTGATGATGCTGCTTGGCAAACAGCAGGTGAACAGCATCTGGGTAGAAGCGGGCCCTACGCTTGCGGGCGCGCTGTTACAGGCAGGGCTGGTGGACGAACTGATTGTCTACGTAGCGCCTAAACTGTTAGGTAACGATGCGCGCGGCCTGTTTGTGCTGCCCGGTCTTGAAAAACTGGCCGATGCGCCACAACTGAAATTTAGCGAGATCCGCCCTGTTGGCCCGGATGTTTGCCTCCATTTAACGACAGCGTAAATGCGCCCGAAATAGGGAAGCAGTGCGCAAAGTATTATGATAAAATCCGCCCCCCTGCGGGGCCAAATGAACCCGTAAAGGAAGAGTATGAACATTATTGAAGCTGCTGTAGCTACCCCGGACGCTCGCGTCGCCATCACCATTGCGCGTTTCAACAACTTCATCAACGACAGCCTGCTGGAAGGTGCCATTGACGCCCTGAAACGTATCGGCCAGGTTAAAGATGACAACATTACCGTTGTTTGGGTTCCAGGCGCTTATGAACTGCCTCTGGCAGCTGGCGCGCTGGCAAAAACCGGTAAATACGACGCGGTGATTGCGCTGGGTACTGTTATTCGTGGCGGCACTGCGCACTTCGAATACGTTGCGGGCGGTGCAAGCAACGGTCTGGCACACGTTGCACAGGATGCTGAAATTCCTGTCGCGTTTGGCGTGCTGACCACCGAAAGTATTGAGCAAGCCATCGAACGTGCTGGCACCAAAGCCGGTAACAAAGGTGCAGAAGCTGCACTGACCGCGCTTGAAATGATCAATGTATTGAAAGCCATTAAGGCCTGATTTTTTTGTAAGGGGAATTCCGTGAAACCTGCTGCTCGTCGCCGCGCCCGTGAATGTGCCGTTCAGGCACTTTACTCCTGGCAGTTGTCCCAGAACGACATCGCTGATGTTGAATACCAGTTCCTGTCAGAGCAAGACGTGAAAGACGTTGACGTTCTGTACTTCCGTGAACTGCTGTCGGGAGTGGCGACTAATAGCGCGTATCTCGATGGTCTGATGAAACCCTACCTGTCCCGTCTGCTCGAAGAGCTGGGTCAGGTGGAAAAAGCAGTGTTGCGTATCGCGCTGTTTGAGCTGTCTAAACGTGATGATGTGCCGTACAAAGTGGCCATCAACGAAGCCATCGAACTGGCGAAAACCTTCGGTGCTGAAGACAGCCACAAATTTGTAAACGGCGTGCTCGATAAAGCTGCACCTGCGATCCGTCCCCGCAAAAAGTGATCCGCAAACCGGAGTCCTGCATTGCCTTACCGGCAGTGCGGCTCCGGTTTTTTCTTTTCTCTGCTGAGGCATACGTATGGCTTGCGGCGAATTTTCCCTGATTGCCCGTTATTTCGACCGTGTAAGAACTTCCCGTCTTGATGTTGAAACGGGGATCGGCGATGACTGCGCACTTCTCAATATTCCCGAAAAACAGACGCTGGCGATCAGCACCGACACCTTAGTGTGCGGGCGTCATTTCTTATCCGATATCGATCCGGCCGATCTGGCCTATAAAGCGCTGGCGGTGAACGTGAGCGATTTGGCCGCGATGGGAGCCGATCCCGCGTGGTTAACGCTGGCCTTAACCCTACCTGAGGTTGATGAAGCCTGGCTTGAGGCGTTCAGCGACGCGCTGTTTGAACAACTTAACTACTACGACATGCAGCTGATTGGCGGCGATACGACCGCAGGACCGCTGTCGATGACGCTGGCGATCCACGGCTACGTGCCGGTCGGACGCGCGCTTAAACGCTCTGGCGCGAAGCCGGGCGACTGGATCTACGTGACCGGTACGCCGGGGGACAGCGCGGCGGGGCTGGCGATTTTGCAAAACCGTCTGAACGTAGAGGATGCCGATGACGCGGCGTATCTGGTGAAGCGCCATCTGCGCCCGACGCCGCGTATTCTGCACGGGCAGGCGCTGCGCGAGCGTGCGAGCTCGGCTATCGATCTCTCCGACGGATTAATATCCGATCTCGGCCATATTCTGAAGGCCAGCGGCGTCGGCGCGCGCGTCGACCTGGATCAGTTCCCGCTGTCGGAACCGCTGCTCCGCCATGTGGAAACCGAGCAGGCCCTGCAATGGGCGCTCTCGGGCGGCGAAGATTATGAGCTGTGCTTTACCGTACCTGAACTGAATCGCGGAACGCTGGACGTGGCGTTGGCGCACCTCGGCGCGAAATTTACCTGTATCGGGCAGATTATGCCGGAGAGCGAAGGGTTGCAGTTCGTACGCGACGGCGCGCCGGTCTCGCTGGACTGGAAAGGGTACGATCACTTCGGGTGAGTTTGTGCGGTCTGTGTGCCGGGTGGCGCTGCGCTTACCCGGCCTACGAATGTATTCCCTCTCCCTCCGGGAGAGGGCCAGGGTGAGGGTTTACTTAAACCCAACTACCGGATGCGGCTGATACGGCGTTTCAAGCTCGGCAATCTGCTCTGGCGTGAGCGTGATATCGACCGCGCTCAGCAGTTCATCAAGCTGCTCTTCCCGCGACGTGCCGATAATCGGTGCGGCAACGCCGCGTTTGCTCAATACCCATGCCAGCGCGACCTGCGCACGCGTTGCCCCGGTGTCGTCGGCGATACCCGCCAGACGCTCGGCAATCAGCGCATCGCTGGCTTCGGTGCTTTCATACAGCGTTTTCCCAAACTCATCCGACACCGAACGGGCCGTGGTTTCTCCCCAGGGGCGGGTTAGGCGTCCGCGCGCCAGCGGGCTCCACGGGATCACCGCCACACCCTCCTGATAGCAAAGCGGCAGCATCTCGCGCTCCTCTTCACGATAGATAAGGTTGTAGTGATCCTGCATGGTGACAAATCGCGCCCAGCCGTGCTGCGCCTGAAGATCGAGCGCCTGTGCAAACTGCGACGCGTGCATTGACGATGCGCCTATGTAGCGTGCCTTCCCGGCTTTCACCACGTCGTTGAGCGCTTCCAGGGTCTCCTCGATGGGCGTGTTGTAATCCCAGCGGTGGATTTGCAGCAGATCGACATAATCCATGTTCAGGCGGCTGAGGCTGTCATCAATGGAGCGCAGGATCTGCGCGCGGGACAGGCCTTCCTCCAGCGAACCGGATTTGTGATAGACCTTGGTCGCCACTACGATATCGTCCCGACGGGCGAAGTCGCGCAGGGCGCGCCCGACGATCTCTTCGCTGCTGCCGTCGGAGTAGCTGTTCGCGGTATCAAAGAAGTTAATGCCGCCGTCGAGGGCGCGTTTGATGATGGGACGGCTGCTTTCTTCCGGCAGCGTCCAGGCGTGATTACCCCGGTCAGGCTCGCCAAACGTCATGCAGCCAAGACAAAGGCGGGACACCTTAAGGTCTGTTTTTCCTAATGTAGTGTATTGCATGGTTCCACTCCTGCTGTTTTAAACATTACGTTTAAGCATAGCAGGAGCGGAAAAGGGGAGGGATCAGGCAAGCCAGGTGCGGATTTTAGCTTCAATACCCGCGGCGTCCAGGCCGATAGCCGCGCGGGCTTCGTCCTGGGTGCCCTGCGGAATGAAGCGATCCGGCAGGCCGAGGTTCAGTACTGGCACCGGTTTACGGTTGGCCATCAGGACTTCGTTCACGCCGCTGCCCGCGCCGCCCATAATGGCGTTCTCTTCCAGGGTCACCAGCATGTCGTGGCTCTCAGCCATGCTAAGGATCAGCGACTCGTCAAGCGGCTTCACGAAGCGCATATCCACCAGGGTGGCGTTCAGCGTTTCCGCGACGGCGGCGGCTTCCGGCATCAGCGTGCCGAAGT
Organism: Enterobacter sp. 186315; assembly: GCF_053290175.1. Lineage (NCBI taxonomy): Bacteria > Pseudomonadati > Pseudomonadota > Gammaproteobacteria > Enterobacterales > Enterobacteriaceae > Enterobacter > Enterobacter sp. 186315. The sequence goes on from NZ_JBPTTK010000004.1 coordinate 126,961, forward strand.
TCAGAATAGCCACCTTCTCACCGCGACGTTTCACCAGACCTTTACCAATCGCCAGCTTCTCAAGCGGTTGCAGCTCCACGCCCACGGCGTTACCGCGCGGATAACGCACGGCGCTTGGGCCGTCCTGATAGTGGTAGCCGGTAAACAGCATCTGGCGACACTCGTTCTCGTCGCTCGGCGTCATGATAACCATGTCCGGGATGCAGCGCAGGAAGGAGAGGTCAAATGCCCCCTGGTGCGTCTGCCCGTCAGCGCCAACGATGCCCGCACGGTCAATGGCAAACAGCACCGGCAGCTTCTGGATAGCGACGTCGTGGATCACCTGATCGTAGGCGCGTTGCAGGAAGGTAGAGTAAATCGCCACCACCGGCTTATAGCCGCCAATGGCGAGGCCCGCTGCAAAGGTGACCGCGTGCTGCTCGGCTATTGCCACGTCGAAATACTGGTCAGGGTATTTTTTGGAGAACTCCACCATGCCGGAGCCTTCGCGCATGGCCGGGGTGATCGCCATCAGCTTGTTGTCTTTGGCGGCGGTCTCGCACAGCCAGTCTCCGAAGATCTTCGAGTAGCTCGGCATCCCGCCGCTGCTTTTTGGCAGGCAGCCGCTGGACGGATCGAATTTTGGTACGGCGTGGAAGGTGATCGGATCTTTTTCCGCCGGTTCGTACCCGCGCCCTTTTTTGGTCATGATGTGCAGGAACTGCGGGCCCTTCAGGTCGCGCATGTTTTTGAGCGTCGTGACCAGACCCAGCACGTCGTGGCCGTCGACCGGGCCAATATAGTTAAAGCCCAGCTCTTCAAACAGGGTGCCCGGCACCACCATGCCTTTAATATGTTCTTCGGTGCGCTTGAGCAGCTCTTTGATAGGCGGCACGCCGGAGAAGACTTTTTTGCCGCCTTCGCGCAGCGTGGAGTAGAGCTTGCCGGAGAGCAGCTGCGCCAGGTGGTTATTCAGCGCGCCGACGTTCTCGGAAATCGACATTTCGTTGTCGTTGAGAATAACCAGCATGTCCGGCTTGATATCGCCCGCGTGGTTCATGGCTTCAAACGCCATCCCCGCAGTGATAGCCCCATCGCCAATCACGCAGACGGTGCGGCGCTGCTTGTCCTCTTTTTCGGCGGCCACGGCGATACCGATCCCCGCAGAAATGGACGTCGAGGAGTGGCCGACGCTTAAGACGTCATACTCGCTCTCACCGCGCCACGGGAACGGGTGCAGGCCGCCTTTCTGGCGAATGGTGCCAATTTTATCGCGACGACCGGTCAGAATTTTATGCGGATATGCCTGGTGACCCACGTCCCAGATTAACTGATCGAACGGCGTGTTATAGACGTAATGCAGCGCCACGGTCAGTTCAACCGTGCCAAGCCCGGAGGCGAAATGGCCGCTGGAGCGGCTAACGCTGTCGAGCAGATAGCGACGCAGTTCGTCGCACAACTTCGGCAGGCTCTCTTTCGGCAACAGACGCAACTCCTGGGTGGAGTCAACTAACGCCAGTGTCGGGTATTTGGCAATATCAAAACTCATCAAAGGCTCATCGAGATATATAGTTTATTTATCACGCTGGATTATGTAGTCCGCTAGCGCTTCCAGTGCCGAGGTATCCAGTGATTGGGCGGCCAGCACATTCAGCGACTGGCGGGCATCATCAATCAGGTCCCGGGCTTTACGTTGGGCTTGCTCAAGGCCCAGCAGGGCGGGGTAGGTACTTTTGCCAAGCTGCTGATCAGCACCCTGACGTTTACCCAATGTTGCAGTATCGCCCACGACATCCAGAATGTCATCCTGAACCTGGAAAGCCAGACCGATACTTTCTGCGTATCTGTCGAGAATCGGCAGGGCTTTGCGCCCCTGTTCACCCGCGCTCAACGCGCCCAGGCGAACCGCGGCACGAATAAGCGCACCCGTTTTATGGCGGTGGATCCGCTCCAGCTGTTCCAGATTAACCTGACGTCCTTCGGCCTCCAGATCCAGCGCCTGACCGCCGCACATCCCGGCAACGCCGCTGGCCATCCCCAGTTCGGACACCATCGCCAGACGATCCCGGTCGGCCACTTCATCCATTGGCGCATCGCTCAAAATCGAGAAGGCCAGCGTTTGCAGGGCATCTCCGGCCAGAATGGCATTCGCCTCGCCAAACTTAATATGGCAGGTCGGCTGCCCGCGACGCAGATCGTCGTCGTCCATCGCCGGGAGATCGTCGTGGATGAGCGAATAGGCGTGAATGCATTCCACGGCGGCTGCCGGGGCGTCCAGGGTGTTTTCGCTGATACCGAACATGCTGCCCGTGGCGTAGACCAGGAACGGACGCAGGCGCTTCCCGCCTAAGAGTGCGCCATAGTGCATGGCCTCAACCAGAGGAGTGTTCTGAAAAGGTTGCGGAGCAATAAAGCGGCGCAGGGCGTCATCGGCGCGCACAACGCACGCCTGAAGCTGGGTGGAAAAATCCATTTACTCGGCGTCCGGTGTGAAAGGCGTAGTTTTAGCGTCTTCGCTGTCGGAGAGCAGGATCTGCACGCGCTGCTCTGCCTGTTGCAGTTTGACCTGCCCCTGGCGTGCGAGCTGCACCCCACGTTCAAATTCGTTAAGCGCCTCTTCCAGCGGCAGATCGCCGCTCTCAAGACGGGTGACAATCTGCTCCAGTTCACTCAGCGCAGTTTCGAAACTGGCCGGTGCGTCGTTCTTCTTCGGCATAGTGAATTGACTCTTAAATTTTCAGCCCCGACATGGTAACGGACTCGGGGCAATTATCAAATAACGCGCGCGGCGCGATGGTGGTATACTTGCGCGCCTGGATGCAGCCACGGGTGTGGGCTGCTGTATCATTCTCCAATACAAGCCTTAATCAGCTTGCCTAAGAAACATTGCCGCCATGAAGTTTATCATTAAATTGTTCCCTGAAATCACCATCAAAAGCCAATCTGTGCGTTTGCGCTTTATTAAGATCCTGACCGGGAACATTCGTAACGTATTAAAGCACTACGACGAAACGCTGGCCGTTGTTCGTCACTGGGATCACGTTGAAGTCCGCGCCAAAGACGAAGACAAGCGTCTTGATATCCGCGACGCGCTGACCCGTATTCCCGGCATCCATCATATTCTGGAGGTGGAAGACGTTCCGTTCATCTCTCTGCACGATATCTTCGAAAAAGCGCTGGTGCAGTACCGCGACCAGATCGAAGGCAAAACCTTCTGCGTGCGCGTGAAGCGTCGCGGTAAACACGAGTTTAGCTCCATTGAGGTTGAACGCTACGTGGGCGGCGGTCTGAACCAGCACGTTGAGACCGCGCGCGTGCGCCTGACCAACCCGGACGTCACCGTAAACCTGGAGATCGAAAACGATCGCCTGCTGCTGGTTAAGGGCCGCTACGAAGGCATTGGCGGCTTCCCGATTGGTACTCAGGAAGATGTGCTGTCGCTGATCTCCGGCGGTTTTGACTCCGGTGTGTCCAGCTATATGCTGATGCGTCGCGGCTGCCGCGTGCATTACTGCTTCTTTAACCTCGGCGGCGCCGCGCATGAGATCGGCGTCCGTCAGGTCGCACATTACCTGTGGAACCGCTTCGGCAGCTCCCACCGCGTGCGTTTTGTGGCGATTAACTTTGAGCCTGTGGTTGGCGAGATCCTTGAAAAAGTGGACGACGGGCAGATGGGCGTGGTGCTGAAGCGCATGATGGTGCGTGCGGCGTCCAAAGTGGCCGAGCGCTACGGCGTGCAGGCGCTGGTGACCGGCGAAGCGCTGGGCCAGGTGTCCAGCCAGACGCTGACCAACCTGCGTCTGATCGACAACGTGTCCGATACCCTGATCCTGCGCCCGCTGATCTCGCACGATAAAGAGCACATCATCGACCTGGCGCGCGAAATCGGGACCGAAGACTTCGCCCGTACCATGCCGGAATACTGCGGCGTGATCTCAAAAAGCCCAACCGTCAAAGCGGTGAAGGCAAAAATTGAAGCGGAAGAAGAGAACTTCGATTTCGCGATCCTGGAGAAGGTGGTGGCGGAAGCGTCCAACATCGACATCCGCGAGATTGCCCAGCAGACCGAGCAGGAGGTGGTTGAAGTTGAAACCGTAAGCGGTTTTGGCGCTAACGACGCGATCCTGGATATTCGTTCTATCGACGAACAGGACGACAAGCCGTTGCAGGTTGAGGGTGTAGAAGTAGTCTCTCTGCCGTTCTACAAGCTGAGCACTAAATTCGGCGACCTTGACCAGAGCAAAACCTATCTGCTGTGGTGCGAGCGCGGCGTGATGAGCCGCTTGCAGGCGCTGTATCTGCGCGAGCAGGGCTTTGCCAATGTGAAGGTGTATCGCCCATAGTTTCTTGCGGGGGTGTGTGGCCTGATGCCCTCACCCCGGCCCTCTCCCACAGGGAGAGGGTGTAAACATCAAAAACGGCAACCTGAGGTTGCCGTTTTGCTTTCACTCGTAATAGTTATAAATCCCCGCCGGCATCACCAGCGACGACGCCACTTCGTACGCTTTTTCGCGCCCGACCAGCAGGTCGATAATCTTCAAGCCAAAATCAATGGCGGTTCCCGGCCCCTGGCTGGTGAGCAGGTTGACGCGCGGATCCCAGACCACCCGTTTATCCACCCAGTGCTCGTCGGGAATAGTCTCCTTAAGCCCAGGGAAGCCGGTCATGTTGGCGATGGGGAAAATACCATGCGGAACCAGCACCGTGCCCGCTGCCGCGCAGATGGCGGCAACGATACGGCCTGACTGATGGAACTGACGCACCGTTTCCACCAGCAGCGGGCTGTCGCGGAAACATTCCGCCCCTTTCAGGCCGCCGGGCAGCACGATGATGTCGTAATCCCCGTCAGCGACCTGCACCAGCGGGGCGTCCGTCAGGATCTTCACCCCGCGCGAGCAGGTGACGGCCAGGTTGCCATCGCTGGCAACGCTTGCGGTGGTGACAGCAATGCCGCCGCGCACCATCAAATCGATAGCGGTGACCGCTTCCATCTCTTCGCTACCAGGGGCGAGGCATACCAGTGCCGACGCGCTCATACTCACTCTCCTTACGTTTAACCATGTCATACAGGCGGGCGTTTTCCGGCACGCTGATACCGTGCGCCCGGGCGCGTTTGAGCAGATACCCGGTGATGTAGTCGATTTCGGTGTGGCGTAACCCGCGCACGTCCTGAAGCATCGACGAGATATTTTCTGCCGTGCTCTCGATCACCTGCTCCACGTAATACTGAATGTCGTCAGCCGAGGTGTGTAAGCCCTCACGTTCAATCACCGCGGCCACTTCGGCGCACAGCGCTGCGACCTCCTGGGGATGGTTTTTTAGCGCCCCGTTCGGGCAGTCCCACAGCGCCGTCAGCGGGTTGATCACGCAGTTGACTGCCAGCTTACGCCACAGCTGCGGGCGAATATTGTCGTGCCAGGCGACGTCCGGCAGCACCTGTTGCAGCACGTCAGCCAGATAGCTGTAGTCCCCGTCCTGCTCGCGGGCTGGGCCAATATGGGTCACGCCGCTGGCCACATGCACAATGATATTGCCGTCGCGACGCGCGGCGTGGGTGGTGGTGGCCATCAGCAGCGGCTGTTTAACGCTTTTCAGCTCGTCGATGGTGCCCATGCCGTTATGCAGCAGCAAAATGGGCGATGTCGGGGGAAGTTGCGACGCCAGCGCTCTCACCGCGTCGGAGACCTGCCACGCCTTAAGGGTGACCAGCTGAAGATCGCTTTGCGCCAGAAAATCAGGATCGTTCGCGGTCAGCGATTCGTTAAAGATACTTCCGTCTTCATCAATCAGGTTTACACTGCAATACGGCTGCGGGACGCGTAGCCAGCCCTGTACCTCGTGTCCCTGCTTGCACAGCGCCGTCAGCCACAGCTGGCCCAGCGCGCCGCATCCAAGCACGGTAATTTTCATCGTTCCTCCTCACCTGCAACTGCGCCAGGTGTTACGGCCTAAGTATAGCGCCGTCAGCTAAGCTTCTCGTTATGCCTCGTAGCGGGTATTATGCAACGCAACAAATATGAAGGGAGAAGAAAAGATGCCATCTTTCGATATTGTTTCCGAAGTTGATATCCAGGAAGTACGTAACGGCGTAGATAACGCGAGCCGTGAAGTTGAGTCACGTTTCGATTTTCGTGGCGTTGAGGCGAGTTTTGAGCTGAACGACGCAAATAAGACCATCAAGGTGCTGAGCGAATCTGATTTCCAGGTGAATCAGCTGCTGGATATTCTGCGCGCGAAGCTGCTCAAGCGCGGCATTGAGGGCGCATCCCTCGACGTGCCGGAAGAGTTCGTCCACAGCGGTAAAACCTGGTTCGTTGAAGCTAAGCTGAAGCAGGGCATTGAGAGCGCGGTGCAGAAAAAGCTCGTTAAGCTCATCAAGGACAGCAAGCTGAAGGTGCAGGCGCAGATCCAGGGCGAAGAAATTCGCGTGACCGGTAAATCCCGCGACGATTTACAGTCGGTGATGGCGCTGGTGCGCGGTGGCGATCTGGGGCAGCCGTTCCAGTTCAAAAACTTCCGCGATTGATATGAAAAAGCCCGGTTTAACCGGGCTTTTTTTTTCAGGCTTTCAGCGCCTGCTCCACCTCAAAGCGGTTGGTCACTTTGCTGTCGATTTTCACGTAGGCGCTGCGTTCATCCGCGACAATCATCACCTCGCTGACCCCCTCTGTGGCTTCCAGACGCGCCTTCAGCGCATCGCTAATCTCAACCTCTGGCGGGATCTCCACGCGCAGGCTGCTCACGTAGCGCGGCTCTTTCATGGTGCCGGCCACCAGCAGCCAGACCATCGCCAGCAGCGCGCCTGCCAGGAACACGGTCTGGGAATCAAACAGCCCATCGACCCAGCCGCCAAGCGAGCCGCCAATGGCCACGCCGAGGAACTGGCTGGTGGAGTAAATGCCCATCGCCGTGCCTTTATAGCCCGCCGGGGACTCTTTACTGATCAGCGACGGCAGCAGGGCTTCCATCAGGTTAAACGCGAGGAAAAAGATCTGCACGCCGATAACCAGCTCCCAGAAGTGCGGGCCCGATCCCCAGAGGACGATTTCGGCAATCAGCAGCAGCGACACGCAGCCGAGGAAGACGCGCTTCATTTTGCGCTTCACTTCCGCGTAGATGATGAACGGGACGACGGACACGAAAGAGATAAGCATCGTCACCAGGTAAATTTTCCAGTGCTCGGCGGCGGGGAAGCCCGCGGCGGCAAGCTGGCCCGGCAGGGCCACGAAGGTCGACATCAGCAAAATGTGCAGACACATGATGCCGAAGTTGAGCTTGAGCAGGCGAGGCTCAACAAGCACTTTGCTGAAGCAGCCTTTGACCATGCCGGATTCGCGGTTGAGGACGTGGTTTTTGCTGTCCGGCACCACCCACAGGGTTAAGGCAATGCCGACGGTCGCCAGCGCGACAATCATCCAGAACAGGGCGTGCAGCCCCAGCCTGTGGGTGATGATGGGGCCGAGCACCATCGCAATGGCGAAGGTGACGCCGAAGCTGACCCCGATAAAGGCCATCGCTTTGGTACGGTTCTGTTCGCGGGTTAGATCCGACAGCAGCGCCATCACGGCGGCGGCAATCGCACCGGAGCCTTGCAGGGCGCGGCCTAAAATAATGCCCCAGATGGAGTGGGAGAGGGCGGCAATGACGCTGCCGAGCACAAACACCAGCAGGCCGCCGACAATCAGCGGTTTACGGCCAATGCGGTCAGAGAGCAGGCCGAAGGGGATCTGGAATACCGCCTGCGCCAACCCGTAAATGCCGATGGCGATGCCAATCAGCGCCTCGCTGGCACCCTGTAGCGCCATACCGTAGGTGGTCAGAACAGGCAGGACCATAAACATGCCAAGCATCCGTAGCGAGAAAACAGTCCCTAAGCCCCAGGTCGCGCGAAGCTCGCCTGGCGTCATTTTATAATCGTTCATTACCACCTCAGTTCAAAAGCAGGCACTAGTTTAGGCGGGGTGTTAATTGCGGTAAATAGGTGTTTGTTTAAGAGATATTACCATCGTGCAAAACCGCGTCGGGTGGCGGCGATGCCTTACCCGACCTACCGATCCCGTAGGCCCGTGCAAGAGTAGCGCCGCCGGGCAAAAAAAAAGCCAGGTAATTAACCTGGCTCTTTCAATTCAACACGCTTACCAGACGTAAGTGAGCAGGCTGTGTGAATCCGGCACCATAAAATCGACCGACATCATCACGCTCAGGGCGGTAATGGCGATGATGGAGAAGCCGAACAGCTTACGCGCCCAGACTTTGTCATCTTCCACTTTGTAACCGCGCAGGGCCATACCGAGCCACCAGACGCTTACCGCAGCCGCCACCACCAGATATTTATATCCAGCGTAACCGCCCAGAGAGAGCATCAGGGTCGCCATGGCAAAGGCGATGATGTACAGCGTGATATGGTTTTTCGCGACCGAGATACCTTTCACGACCGGCAGAACCGGGATGTTCGCTGCCTGATAATCCTTGAAGCGGAAAATCGCGATGGCATAGGAGTGCGGCATCTGCCACAGGCTAAAGATAGCCAGCAGGATCAGCGCACCGCTGTCGAACTCGTTGGTCACAGCGCAATAGCCAATCACCGGCGGCGCAGCGCCGGAGAGAGAACCAATCAGCGTGCCGTAGACGGAGTGGCGCTTCATATACAGGCTGTAGACGCCCACATACACCACGAACCCCATCACCCCCAGCCAGCAGGCCAGAGGGTTAGCGCCAAACCACAGCAGCATAAAGCCAGCAATACCCAGCAAGGTGGCGTACACCAGCGAGACAGAAGGGGCGATCAGGCCTTTAACCAGCACCCGATTTTTAGTCCTTTCCATCTTCTTGTCGATATCCATGTCGATGTAGTTGTTAAATACACAACCGGACGCAACAACCAGTGACACACCGATCAGCGTGGAGACAAAGAGGGTGTAGTCGATGCTGCCCTTAGAGGCCAGCAGGAACCCTCCGATCACGGAGATCAGGTTGCCAAAGATGATGCCTGGTTTCGTTACTTGCAGGTATTGCTTAAACATACTCGCCGCTCTTAGTGAACCATCATGTTGTAGTTCAGGTTCCACATAATCCAGATGGAACCGACTACCAGGATAGCGATGATAATCACGGTAAAGATAAAGGCGGTCATATTCCAGCCTTCATCGGACTTGGTGTTCATGTGCAGGAAGCAAACCAGATGCACCAGAATCTGAATCACCGCGGTCACCAGGATTGCGCCCAGGATAACCGGCTTAGATGCAGAACCGCTCATCACCATCCAGAACGGGATCACCGTGAGGATGATCGACAGGATAAAACCTGTCATGTAGGTTTTTACGCTACCGTGGGAAGCTCCATGATCGTTTGAATGACTCATTACATCGCCCCCATCAGATAAACAACTGAGAACACACAGATCCATACCACGTCCAGGAAGTGCCAGAACAGGCTCAGGCACATGATACGGGTACGGTTAGTGCTGGTCAGGCCGCGACGGGATACCTGGAACATCAGTACCGCCATCCAGATCAGACCTGAGGTTACGTGCAGACCGTGAGTACCGACCAGCGCGAAGAACGCTGACAGGAAGCCACTGCGATCCGGGCCGAAACCTTCCATGATCAGGTGATGGAATTCATAGATTTCCATCCCGATAAATCCAGCACCAAACAACCAGGTTAACGCCAGCCAGGAAACGACCTGGCTCTTGTTATTTTTGTACATGGCGATAGCCGCCATGCCGTAGGTGATGGAGCTGAATAACAGCAGTGCGGTTTCAACCAGAACGAACGGCAGTTCAAAGATGTCCTTACCGGTCGGGCCGCCCGCTGTGCCGTTCACCAGAACGGCATAGGTCGCGAACAGACAGCAGAACAGAATGCAGTCGCTCATCAGGTAGATCCAGAAACCGAAAACTTTCATCGGTCCTGTATCGTGGTGCGCATGTGCGTCATGCGCGTGGGCAGTTGAGTGCGCCAGAGTATCAGTTGCCATTTTTCAGCCCCGCTTTAGAAATCTCGTCGAAATGCTGATTTTCCAGCTTCTCAACTTCACGGACTGGTACGTAGTAGTCCACGTCCTCGTCAAAGCTCTTCACAATCCAGCTGATTACGATGCCAGCGAAGCCAACAATCGCCATCCACCAGATGTGCCAGATCATTGCGAAACCAAATACCGTTGCGAAGGCGGCGATAACAATGCCCGCACCGCTGTTTTTCGGCATGTGGATCTCTTCGTAATGAGCAGGTTGCTTGTACGCTTCACCTTTTTCTTTCATTTCCCAGAATGCGTCGCGTTCATGGATCTGCGGCACAACGGCGAAGTTATAGAAAGGAGGTGGGGAAGAGGTTGCCCACTCCAGCGTACGGCCACCCCATGGGTCACCGGTCAGGTCACGGTTCTGCTCGCGGTCGCGAATAGACACGTAGAACTGAATCAGCTGAGAAGCAATACCGCACGCGATCAGCACCGCACCGCCCGCTGCAACCATCAGCATTGGGTGGAACTGTGGATCGATCTGCTGGCTCAGACGACGGGTCATACCCATGAAGCCCAGCACGTACAGCGGCATAAACGCCACGAAGAAGCCAATGATCCAGAACCAGAACGCGCGTTTACCCCATTTTTCGTTCAGGGTGAAACCGAACGCTTTTGGCCACCAGTAGGTTACGCCAGCGAAGCAGCCGAAGACCACGCCACCGATGATAACGTTATGGAAGTGCGCAATCAGGAACAGGCTGTTGTGCAGAACGAAGTCAGCACCCGGAACCGCCAGCAGTACGCCAGTCATCCCGCCTACGGAGAAGGTCACGATGAAGCCGATGGTCCACAGCATTGCTGAGTGGAACACGATACGGCCCTGGTACATGGTAAACAGCCAGTTGAAGATCTTAACCCCGGTAGGGATTGCGATAATCATGGTGGTAATACCGAAGAAGGCGTTTACGTTCGCGCCCGCACCCATGGTGAAGAAGTGGTGCAGCCAAACGATGAACGACAGAACGGTAATACACACGGTTGCCCACACCAGAGAGGTGTAGCCAAACAGGCGTTTACGCGAGAAGGTTGCTGCGATTTCGGAGAATACGCCGAACACAGGCAGAACCAGAATGTACACTTCCGGGTGACCCCAGGCCCAAATCAGGTTGATGTACATCATCATGTTGCCACCCATATCATTCGTGAAGAAATGGGTGCCCAGATAGCGGTCCAGGGTCAGCAGCGCGATGGTGACGGTCAGAATTGGGAATGACGCGATAATCAGGATGTTGGCGCACAGAGATGCCCAGGTAAATACCGGCATCTTGAACATGGTCATGCCAGGGGCACGCATCTTGATAATAGTCACGAAGAAGTTGATACCGGTCAGGGTAGTACCGATACCGGAGAGCTGAAGCGCCCAAATCCAGTAATCAACACCTACGCCCGGACTGTACTCAATTCCCGAAAGCGGCGGGTAGGCCAGCCAGCCGGTCTGAGCAAACTCGCCCACGCCCAGTGACAGGTTAACCAGGATAACGCCGACAACCGTGAACCAGAAGCTCAGGTTGTTCAGGAACGGGAACGCAACGTCGCGCGCGCCGATTTGCAGCGGAACGACAACGTTCATCAGACCGATAACCAGCGGCATCGCCACGAAGAAGATCATGATAACGCCGTGGGCGGTAAAGATCTGATCGTAGTGGTGCGGCGGCAGGAAGCCGGCTTCACCCGCCGAGGCGAGCGCCTGCTGGCTACGCATCATGATCGCATCCGCAAAGCCACGAATTAACATGACGATACCGACGATGCAGTACATGATACCGAGTTTTTTGTGGTCAACCGAAGTCAGCCACTCATTCCACAGGTAGCTCCACTTACCGAAGTAAGTGATCAAGCCCAGTAAGGCTGCGCCACCGATGATAATTGCAGCCACCGTAACCACGATAATCGGTTCATGGTAGGGCACTGCATCCAGTGTCAATTTTCCGAACATTTTCTTCCTCGGCCCCTTAGTGAGCGGTTTCCGCGTGGCTCATGTCCATGCCTTCCATACCTTCGTGCGCGCTGTGCTCGCCTTCAGGCTGGGTCATGTCCATGCTCTTGCCGTGATCCATAAATTTGCCAATAACGTCTTTGAACAAATCAGGTTTCACGTTAGAGAAGTACTCCACCTTGTTGTATTCGCTAGGTGCAGCCACTTTTTCGAACGCCGCCATGTCAGACATGGTGTTTGGAGACTGTTTCGCTTTTTCAACCCACTGGTCGAAGGCGGCACGGTCTGGCGTCGCGATAGCTTTGAACTTCATACCTGAGAAGCCCGGGCCGCTATAGCTGGCGGAGATACCATCGTAGGTGCCTGCTTCATTGGCGATCAGGTGCAGGTTGGTCTGCATACCGGCCATCGCGTAAATCTGGCTACCCAGACGCGGGATGAAGAAGGAGTTCATAACGGAGTTGGAGGTCACTTTGAACTGAACCGGAGTGTTCGCGGGGAAGGCGATTTCATTCACGGTAGCAATGCCCTGTTCCGGATAGATGAAGAACCATTTCCAGTCCATGGAGACCACTTCAATGGTAATCGGTTTTTCATCGTGAACCAGCGGTTTGCTCGGCTCAAGCGCGTGAGTGGTTTTCCAGGTCAGTACGGCAAGGAACAGGATGATCAGGATAGGTACCGTCCAGACCACAGCTTCCACTTTATTGGAGTGTGACCAGTTAGGGCTATACTTCGCATCTTTATTGCTCGCACGATACTTCCAGGCGAAACCTACAGCCATCAAGATGGCTGGAATAACCACAATCATCATCAGGCCGAATGCCGTCAGAATCAATGAACGTTGTTCCAGTCCAATCTGTCCTTTGGGGTCTAGTAGTGCAGAATCGCAGCCGCTGAGTAATACAGTGCCTGCAAATAATGACAACCATCCCAAACTTTTATTGTATTTCCTGAGTCTCATTTAACGACCTCAATTCCACGGGAGTCTGGTGGCGTTTAAAGTGTGGGGGCATTTTACGGGAAGGTTACATTACTGTAAACATCATTAGGGCTGTGTCAGGAAGGTGTTACCGGGTTCTGCCGCACATGTCACAAGTGTTGCAAAACATGTCGCTTTTTCAGACCAAAGCCGCATGGCATGGGCGTTATAACGAATCGACCCCTAAGGATATCCTAAAAAGGGCAATTGGTATAACCATTCTCAAAATTATACAAATAATTAACAATTAATTTTCAATAAAAAGACAATTGAAAAACGAAAATTCAATCTTTCAAATGCTGAATCGGTTAATGGAAAATAGGCTAGTCAAGTAAGCTCCAATAATTTCCAATTTTTATCCCGCACAAAACAACAAATATTTTTTTTAGCCGGAGCAGGTTATTTCGCCGTTATAATTTCGCATCGTGATTACAACGGGAAATAACCTTTCGTTTTTTTCGTCAGGTCCGCTGGGTTTTGCGTAACGCCAGGAAATCGAGCAGTCCACCCGTCACAATTCCGGCGATAGCCAGCAGGGCACCGACGTCGAGCAGCAGGGCTTCAAAGGGGAGTACAAGCGACGTCGCGGCGTTGACAATTAACACCATCAGCCATAGCGCCAGCGCCAGGCTGCCCGCCATTAATAAGCGCAGAGCAAATAGATAGGCGCGCTGATATTCGGTTCGCGGCATAAAGTGTTCCGTTCGCTGGGTATATTCCAGCGTCTGACGACACACCAGTAACAGCAAAATGCCCGGTACGGCGGCAATAACCGAGAACAGATAGAACGTCGGCCAGCCGTGCGCTTCAACAAACCAGCCCGCAATCGGACCAACGTAGACGCGGCCCACGGCAGACAGCGCGGAGAGCAGGGCAAACTGCGTAGCGGAAAACGACTTATTACACAGCGTCATCAGTAGCGCAACAAAGGCCGCGGTGCCCATGCCGCCGCACAGGTTTTCAAAGAAGACCGCAGCGGCCATTGAGATCATATGCTTGTCGGTTATCGACAGCAGCCAGTAACCGGCGTTGGAAATACCCTGGAGAATGCCGAAGATTAACAGGGCACGGAACAGCGACAAACGCTGCATCAGCACGCCGCCGTATAGTGCGCCGACAATAGTGGCAAACAGCCCCAGCGTCTTATTCACCACGCCCACTTCCCCGGCATCAAACCCCACGCCACGGATCAGGAAGGTCGTCGTCAGGCTCATGGCAAACGCGTCGCCCAGCTTATAAAGGACAATCAGCAGCAAAATCAGCCAGGCGTTATTGCGGCCAAAGAAGTCGCGCAGCGGCTCAGCGACGGCCTGCTCCAGCGAGCGCGGAACCGGGATGACATTGCTCGGCTCCGGAGCAAGCAGGGTAGCAATAATGCAGGGGATAAGCAGGGCGGCCATCAACCAGTACATGCCCTGCCAGCCGAGATAGCGGTCGGCCAGCCACAGCGCCAGGCCGCCGGACACCAGCATCCCGAGGCGATAGCCCAGTACGCTGATCGCCGCGCCCGTGCCGCGTTCTTCGGCGGGCAGCACGTCGGTTTTCCAGGCATCAAACACGATATCCTGGGACGCCGAGCAGAAGGCAATCACCACCGCCAGCGCTGCCATCCAGCGCAGCTGGCTGGACGGTTCAAGGAACCCCATAGCGGCGATGGCGAGCAGCAGCAGCACCTGAGTCATCACTAACCAGCCGCGACGACGCCCCAAAAACGGCGGGGTGTAGCGGTCCATGACCGGCGACCACAGGAACTTGAAGACGTAGGCTTGCCCGACGAGGGAGAAGAAACCGATGGTTTTAAGATCAATGTTCTCGACGGTCATCCAGGCCTGAAGCGTGCCGGAGGTGAGCGCGAGGGGTAAACCGGAGGCGAAGCCGAGGATCAGCAGGATAGCTGATTTCGGTTGCTGGAAAATGCGTAAGTAGCGACTGGACATGTGTCTATAGCACTGACCCGGCGAAGCGCCGGGTCAGGATGCAGGATTAACGCGCGTTTTGCTTGATGAAGTCGTGGATGCTGGTGTCCTGAGCCATATCAGAGATGGTGTCGGTCAGCACACTGTTGACGGCGTTAGCAATGTTCTGGTTAGACGCCTGGAAGGCGCCTTCAACCTGGTAGCTCGCACGGTAGTTTTTGGTCATCTTGTTGCCGTTCTTCGCGGTGGCGATGATGGCGATATCCGCTTTGGTTGCGATGTTGTAGCGCACGTTGCCCTGGGAAACGTCTGCGTACAGGTTGTTCACGATGATTTGCAGATCAACCACGCCGCTTGGTCCAATCATATAACCGCGAGCGGTCATCTGTTTTTCCAGCACTTCTTGCAGCAGGAAGCGCAGGTCGCGGGAGGCGGTCAGGGTCACCTGCTGGTTGTCGCGGGTTACTTTCGCCAGCGCCTGATCCTGGCGCTGGTCGGCGCCGTTGATGCTGACGGTCACGCCCATCAGGCTAGGATCCTGCTGTGGCAGGGAAATCTTAGGGGAAACGTCAATGGTGGTCGGTGGGGTTGCGCAGCCCGCCAACATGAAAAGCGCTACCAACGGAAAGAAGAGTTTTTTTAACATTTTCAGGTTCTCAACGAATCGTAAGCATATAGAGAGAAAAATTGGCGCCATCATAACATCGCCAACGACGAGGGGAAGTGGTCAACGCATGTAAATTCATCGCCTTGTCCGAAAAATGACCACTTCTGACGTTTTCTCTGCCAGTCGGAGACAAAACGTATGAGACTCATAGTGAACTTCATTCGTTTGACTGAGAAAATCAGACGAAAGCTAAATATTTGTTGTCTTGTTGTAATGGAAACGGTAAAAGCGGCTAACATTTAAAGGGATGGGTGACATCTTAGCGTTGTCGGAGGAGTAATTTCATGATGATACGTGAGCATATAGAAGACAAATTAAGGGCAGCGTTCAACCCCGTTTTCCTCGAAGTCGTCGATGAAAGCTATCGTCACAACGTACCTGCTGGGTCTGAAAGTCATTTTAAAGTGGTGCTGGTGAGTGACCGCTTCGCAGGAGAGCGTTTCCTTAACCGACACCGTATGATCTATGGCACGCTGACAGAGGAACTCTCGTCAACGGTTCATGCGCTGGCGCTCCACACCTATACCATCAAAGAATGGGAAGGCTTACAGGATACGATTTTTGCGTCACCACCTTGTCGAGGTGCAGGCAGCATCGCCTGATAAATCGTATTTGCAACCGCTGGAGTTTTTCCAGTATGTTGCTAGCAGATTACGTCAAAGCGGCCTCCGGGCCGTTTTGTTTTGTCTGAGTTTTGAACGTATGGTGCATTTTTAAGGCTAAAAATAGCCTTAAAGTGTGAAAAAAGCCGCAGCAACATACCCTAACCGTTCTCGACTCACCTTAGTGATGCCGCTATAATGCCGCGTCTTATTGAATGTCTTCGGGATGATTCTGGCGACAGGGAATGTGAATCTGCTTAATAGAGAACATCCCGGTACAACAGACAGATTCAGAGTTGACCGAGCACTGTGATTTTTTTGAGGTAACAAGATGCAAGTTTCAGTTGAAACCACTCAAGGCCTTGGCCGCCGTGTAACGATTACTATCGCTGCTGACAGCATCGAAACTGCTGTGAAAAGCGAGCTGGTCAACGTAGCAAAAAAAGTACGTATTGACGGCTTCCGCAAGGGCAAAGTACCAATGAATGTTGTTGCTCAGCGTTATGGCGCTTCCGTGCGTCAGGATGTGCTGGGTGAACTGATGAGCCGCAACTTTATCGATGCGATCATCAAAGAAAAAATCAATCCAGCCGGCGCGCCAAACTACGTGCCAGGCGAGTACAAGCAGGGCGAAGACTTCACCTACTCCGTAGAGTTCGAAGTGTACCCGGAAGTCGAGCTGAAAGGTCTGGAATCCATCGAAGTTGAAAAACCGATCGTTTCCGTTACTGACGAAGACGTTGACGGTATGCTGGACACCCTGCGTAAGCAGCAGGCGAACTGGAAAGACAAAGAAGGCGCAGTTGACGCAGAAGACCGCGTTACTATCGACTTCACCGGTTCTGTAGACGGCGAAGAGTTCGAAGGCGGTAAAGCGTCTGATTTCGTACTGGCAATGGGCCAGGGTCGTATGATCCCAGGCTTTGAAGACGGTATCAAAGGTCACAAAGCGGGCGAAGAGTTCACCATCGACGTGACTTTCCCGGAAGAGTACCACGCTGAAAACCTGAAAGGTAAAGCGGCTAAGTTCGTTATCAACCTGAAGAAAGTGGAAGAGCGCGAGCTGCCAGAGCTGACTGAAGAATTCATCAAGCGTTTCGGCGTTGAAGATGGTTCGATCGCAGGCCTGCGTACCGAAGTGCGTAAAAACATGGAGCGCGAGCTGAACGGCGCCGTGCGTAACCGTGTTAAATCTCAGGCGATCGACGGCCTGGTGAAAGCGAACGAAATCGACGTTCCAGCAGCTCTGATCGACAGCGAAATCGACGTTCTGCGCCGTCAGGCTGCACAGCGTTTCGGTGGCAACCAGCAGCAAGCGATGGAACTGCCGCGCGAGCTGTTCGAAGAGCAAGCTAAACGCCGCGTTGTTGTTGGCCTGCTGCTGGGTGAAGTGATTCGCACCCACGAGCTGAAAGCTGACGAAGAGCGTGTGAAAGGCCTGATCGAAGAGATGGCTTCCGCATACGAAGATCCATCAGAAGTGATCGAGTTCTACGGTAAGAACAAAGAGCTGATGGACAACATGCGCAACGTCGCACTGGAAGAGCAGGCTGTTGAAGCGGTACTGGCGAAAGCTAAAGTGTCCGAAAAAGAGACCTCTTTCAACGAACTGATGAACCAGCAGGCGTAATTTCGCCCCAACGGTTTAAAGTTTGAACAAAAAACCCGTTGCCTCCCGGCGACGGGTTTTTTTTATCACACCAATAGTCCAGGAAGAGTGCTAAAACACCCTTTCAGTGTTAGCGTAACAACAAAAGATTGTTATGCTTGAAATAGGGCAAAGTGAACCCCATAACCAGGTAATCACGACGAATGAGACTGGCTGATAATCCGTCCATAAGGTTACAATCAGTACAGCAGGTGTTTTCAATTTAGATCCAGGAGACGGAAATGTCATACAGTGGCGAACGAGACAACTTTGCACCCCATATGGCTCTGGTGCCAATGGTTATTGAACAGACCTCACGTGGTGAGCGTTCTTTTGATATCTATTCCCGTCTGCTCAAGGAACGCGTTATCTTTCTGACCGGCCAGGTCGAAGACCACATGGCTAACCTGATTGTGGCGCAGATGCTGTTTCTGGAAGCGGAAAACCCGGAAAAAGACATCTACCTGTACATTAACTCCCCTGGCGGCGTGATTACGGCGGGTATGTCCATTTACGACACCATGCAATTCATCAAGCCAGACGTGAGCACGATTTGTATGGGGCAGGCGGCATCTATGGGCGCCTTCCTGTTAACCGCAGGGGCAAAAGGTAAGCGTTTCTGCCTGCCTAACTCTCGCGTGATGATTCACCAGCCGCTGGGCGGATATCAGGGCCAGGCGACGGATATTGAAATCCACGCACGCGAAATTCTGAAAGTAAAATCGCGCATGAATGAACTTATGGCGCAGCATACGGGTCAATCCCTTGAGCAGATCGAGCGTGATACCGAGCGCGATCGCTTCCTCTCTGCATCAGAGGCAGTTGAGTACGGCTTAGTTGACTCCGTATTGACCCATCGTAATTGATGCCCGCGACGCGAGTGTGCCGCTATACTAAGGTAGGGCGGCATTCTGCTGAGAGCAGCTTGCGTCTGAGAATGGCATTTGCGTCGTCATGTGCGGCACAAAGAACTTAAAAAGAGGTTTGGACTCATGACAGATAAACGCAAAGATGGTTCGGGCAAACTGCTGTACTGCTCTTTTTGCGGCAAAAGCCAGCATGAAGTGCGTAAACTGATTGCCGGGCCGTCCGTGTATATCTGCGACGAATGTGTCGACTTATGTAACGACATCATCCGCGAAGAGATTAAAGAAGTCGCACCGCACCGTGAGCGTAGCGCACTGCCAACGCCGCATGAAATCCGTCATCACCTTGACGACTATGTCATCGGTCAGGAGCAGGCGAAAAAAGTTCTGGCGGTAGCGGTTTACAACCACTATAAACGTCTGCGTAACGGCGATACCAGCAACGGTGTTGAGCTGGGTAAAAGTAACATCCTGCTGATCGGGCCAACCGGTTCCGGTAAAACGCTGCTGGCTGAAACCCTGGCGCGCCTGCTGGATGTTCCGTTCACCATGGCTGACGCCACCACGCTGACCGAAGCCGGTTACGTGGGTGAAGACGTTGAAAACATCATCCAGAAACTGCTGCAAAAGTGTGATTACGATGTGCAGAAAGCGCAGCGTGGGATCGTCTATATCGATGAAATCGATAAGATCTCCCGTAAATCAGACAACCCGTCCATCACCCGTGACGTATCAGGTGAAGGCGTACAGCAGGCACTGCTGAAGCTGATCGAAGGTACGGTTGCTGCGGTTCCGCCTCAGGGTGGCCGTAAACATCCACAACAGGAGTTCTTGCAGGTAGATACCTCCAAGATCCTGTTTATCTGTGGCGGTGCGTTCGCAGGGCTGGATAAAGTCATTTCTCACCGCGTTGAGACTGGCTCCGGCATCGGTTTTGGCGCGACGGTGAAATCTACGTCTGAAAAACCAAACGAAGGCGAGCTGCTGTCGCAGGTTGAACCAGAAGATCTGATCAAGTTTGGTCTGATCCCTGAGTTCATCGGTCGTCTGCCGGTTGTCGCAACGCTGAACGAGCTGAGCGAAGACGCGTTAATCCAGATCCTGAAAGAGCCGAAAAATGCGCTGACCAAGCAGTATCAGGCGCTGTTCAATCTGGAAGGCGTAGAGCTTGAATTCCGTGATGAAGCGCTGGATGCGATCGCGAAGAAAGCGATGATCCGTAAAACCGGTGCGCGTGGCTTACGCTCTATCGTTGAAGCTGCTCTGCTCGACACCATGTACGATCTGCCGTCCATGGAAGATGTCGAGAAAGTGGTGATTGATGAATCCGTCATTGGTGGCCAAAGCAAGCCGCTGCTGATTTACGGTAAGCCCGAAGCGCAGCAGGCGTCTGGCGAATAATTCACCAAATCAAACAGGCAGTTATTAAAAAAGGGGGGATTTTATCCCCCCTTTGCTTTTTCCGTATTCATGACGTTGAATGTGTGGGAAACATCCCCATATACTGCTTACATGTTAATGGTTGTGTGAAACACAGTCACAGAACCTGATTACCTGGCGGACACTAAACTAAGAGAGAGCTCTATGAATCCTGAGCGTTCTGAACGCATTGAAATCCCCGTATTGCCGCTGCGCGATGTGGTGGTTTATCCGCACATGGTCATACCCTTATTTGTAGGGCGGGAAAAATCTATCCGTTGTCTTGAAGCCGCCATGGATCATGATAAAAAAATCATGTTGGTTGCGCAGAAAGAAGCTTCAACGGATGAGCCGGGTGTAAACGATCTTTTCACCGTCGGGACCGTGGCCTCTATTTTACAAATGCTGAAACTGCCGGACGGCACTGTCAAAGTGCTGGTTGAAGGTTTGCAGCGTGCGCGTATTACCACTCTGTCAGATGATGGCGAGCATTTCTCTGCGAAGGCGGAGTACCTTGATTCACCTGAGCTGGATGAGCGCGAACAGGAAGTGCTGGTACGCACCGCGATCAGCCAGTTTGAAGGCTATATCAAGCTTAACAAGAAAATCCCACCGGAAGTGCTGACGTCGCTGAACAGCATCGACGATCCTGCACGTCTGGCGGATACCATCGCTGCACATATGCCGCTGAAGCTGGCTGACAAACAGTCTGTGCTGGAAATGTCCGACGTGAACGAACGTCTGGAATACCTGATGGCGATGATGGAATCCGAAATCGATCTGTTGCAGGTTGAGAAGCGTATTCGCAACCGCGTGAAGAAACAGATGGAGAAATCCCAGCGCGAGTACTATTTGAATGAGCAAATGAAAGCCATTCAGAAAGAGCTGGGCGAGATGGACGACGCGCCGGACGAAAACGAAGCGCTGAAGCGTAAAATCGACGCGGCTAAAATGCCGAAAGAGGCGAAAGAGAAGGCCGAAGCAGAATTGCAGAAGCTGAAAATGATGTCTCCGATGTCGGCAGAAGCGACCGTTGTGCGCGGCTACATCGAGTGGATGGTGCAGGTTCCGTGGAATGCCCGCAGCAAGGTCAAAAAAGACCTGCGTCAGGCTCAGGAGATCCTGGATACCGACCACTACGGCCTTGAGCGCGTGAAAGACCGTATCCTTGAGTACCTCGCGGTTCAGAGCCGTGTGAATAAGCTCAAAGGCCCAATTCTGTGCCTGGTCGGGCCTCCAGGGGTAGGTAAAACCTCTCTGGGTCAGTCCATTGCGAAAGCGACCGGTCGTAAATACATCCGTATGGCGCTGGGCGGCGTGCGTGACGAAGCTGAAATTCGCGGGCACCGTCGTACCTATATCGGCTCTATGCCGGGCAAACTGATTCAGAAGATGGCGAAGGTGGGCGTTAAAAACCCGCTGTTCCTGCTCGATGAAATCGACAAAATGTCGTCTGACATGCGTGGCGACCCGGCTTCTGCCCTGCTCGAAGTGCTGGATCCTGAGCAGAACGTCGCGTTCAGCGATCACTATCTGGAAGTGGACTACGATCTGAGCGATGTGATGTTCGTAGCGACCTCCAACTCCATGAACATTCCGGCACCGCTGCTGGACCGTATGGAAGTGATCCGTCTTTCTGGCTACACCGAAGACGAAAAGCTGAACATCGCTAAACGCCACCTGCTCTCTAAGCAGATTGAGCGTAACGCTCTGAAAGAAAGCGAAATCACGGTAGACGACAGCGCGATCATCAACATCATTCGTTACTACACCCGTGAAGCGGGCGTGCGTGGTCTGGAGCGTGAAATCTCTAAACTGTGCCGTAAAGCGGTTAAACAGCTCCTGCTGGATAAAACCCTGAAGCACATCGAGATCAACGGTGACAACCTGCACGAATATCTGGGCGTTCAGCGTTACGACTACGGTCGCGCGGACAACGAGAACCGTGTTGGTCAGGTGACTGGTCTGGCGTGGACGGAAGTGGGCGGCGACCTGCTGACCATCGAAACCGCCTGCGTACCGGGTAAAGGTAAACTGACCTACACCGGCTCGCTGGGTGAAGTGATGCAGGAATCCATTCAGGCGGCGCTGACCGTGGTGCGCGCGCGCGCGGAGAAACTGGGTATCAACCCTGATTTCTACGAGAAACGCGACATTCACGTTCACGTTCCTGAAGGCGCAACCCCGAAAGATGGCCCAAGTGCGGGTATCGCAATGTGTACTGCGCTGGTGTCCTGTCTGACCGGTAACCCGGTTCGTGCCGATGTGGCGATGACCGGTGAAATCACGCTGCGTGGTCAGGTTCTGCCTATCGGTGGTCTGAAAGAAAAACTTCTGGCAGCGCACCGTGGTGGGATCAAAACCGTATTGATTCCGCATGAAAACAAGCGCGACCTGGAAGAGATCCCGGACAACGTGATCGCCGATTTAGATATTCATCCGGTGAAGCGTATTGAAGAAGTTCTGACCCTCGCTTTGCAGAATGAACCGTCTGGAATGCAGGTTGTAACCGCAAAATAGTGACCTCGCGCAAAGAGCGTCAATAAAAACAAGGCTGGCAGGTGAATTCGCACTTGCCAGCCTTTTTTTGTATAGCTAATTTAGATTGCTGATTGGGTAAGCCATCAACAACGGGTGTTGTAAGCTCATGGCAGGCCTGATATAACTGCTGCGCGGTCGCACTGTGAAGGATTCAGGTGCGATATAAATTATAAAGAGAGGAAGAGAACAGTGAATAAATCTCAACTGATTGACAAAATTGCTGCGGGTGCTGATATTTCTAAAGCCGCAGCTGGACGTGCGTTAGATGCTTTAATTGCTTCTGTTACTGAATCTCTGCAAGCTGGGGACGACGTTGCACTGGTTGGTTTCGGAACTTTCGCGGTTAAAGAGCGTGCTGCCCGTACTGGCCGCAACCCTCAGACCGGTAAAGAAATCACTATTGCTGCCGCTAAAGTGCCGGGCTTCCGTGCCGGTAAAGCGCTGAAAGACGCAGTAAACTGATTGCTTTCTCCCTTCAGGGAAGCTGAAAAGTACAAGGGCGCATCATTTGATGTGCCTTTTTTGTTTGTCCAGACCTGATTTGTTCGAGTTTATGCGAGTTGTGGGCTGACAATTGCCCCGGTTTCTTGTC
The DNA here is from genome assembly GCF_053290175.1 of Enterobacter sp. 186315. Classification (NCBI taxonomy): domain Bacteria; kingdom Pseudomonadati; phylum Pseudomonadota; class Gammaproteobacteria; order Enterobacterales; family Enterobacteriaceae; genus Enterobacter; species Enterobacter sp. 186315. Next base: position 150,132 of record NZ_JBPTTK010000004.1, read on the forward strand.
ACAATACGCCTTTACGCGCGACGGTCAGGATTTTCCGTCAGCGTCAGGTAACCAGTCACCTACAGCGGAGTGTTGTTACACCATGATGGACAGCTTACGCACGGCTGCTAACAGTCTCGTGCTCAAGATTATTTTCGGTATCATTATCGTGTCGTTCATATTGACCGGCGTGAGTAGTTACCTGATCGGCGGTAGCAGCAACTACGCCGCAAAAGTGAATGGCCAGGAAATTAGCCGCGGGCAGTTCGAAAATGCTTTCGCCGGTGAACGTAACCGTATGCAGCAGCAGCTGGGAGATCAATTCTCTGAGCTGGCGGCAAACGAAGATTATATGAAAACCCTGCGTCAACAGACCCTTAACCGCCTGATCGACGAAGCCCTGCTTGACCAATACGCGAAAAACCTCGGTCTGGGTATCAGCGACGATCAGGTTAAAAAAGCCATCTTCGCCACTCCGGCATTCCAGTCTAACGGCAAATTCGACAACACCCGCTACAACGCCATCGTGAATCAGATGGGGATGAACGCTGACCAGTACGCTCAGGCGCTGCGCAATCAGCTGACCACCCAGCAGCTGATCAACGCCGTTGTGGGCACCGATTTTATGCTGAAAGGTGAAACTGACGAGCTGGCTGCGCTGGTCGCACAGCAGCGTGTCGTGCGTGAAGCGATAATCGACGTGAATGCATTGGCGGCAAAACAGCAGGCCAGTGACGCAGAAGTTAACGCTTACTACGAGCAGAACAAGAACAGCTTCGTTGCGCCAGAACAGTTCCGTATTAGCTACATTAAGCTTGATGCCGCCGCGTTGCAGGAAACGGCGTCTGACGCTGATATTCAGTCTTACTACGATCAGCATCAGGACCAGTTCACCCAGCCACAGCGTAACCGTTACAGCGTCATTCAGACCAAAACGGAAGCGGAAGCAAAAGCGGTGCTGGACGAGCTGAACAAAGGCGCTGATTTCGCGACCGTTGCAAAAGCAAAATCCACCGACATCATCTCCGCAAAAAATGGCGGTGATATGGGCTGGCTGGAAGACGCAACGACCCCGGAAGAGCTGAAGAACGCAGGCCTGAAAGACAAAGGCCAGCTGTCCGGCGTGATTAAATCCACCGTTGGCTTCCTGGTGGCGCGTCTGGACGATGTTCAGGCAGCAAAAACCAAACCGCTGACCGACGTTCGTGATGATATTGCGGCGAAAGTGAAGCAGGAAAAAGCGCTGGACGCCTTCTATGCGCTGCAACAGAAAGTGAGCGATGCCGCCAGCAATGACAACGAGTCGCTGGCAGGTGCAGAGCAGGCGGCGGGCGTGAAGGCGGTTGAAACGGGCTGGTTTGGCCGCGACAACCTGCCGGAAGAGCTGAACTTCAAGCCGGTTTCAGACGCTATCTTTAACGGTGGCCTGGTCGGTGAGAACGGTGCCCCGGGCAGCAACTCTGACATCATCACCGTGGACGGCGATCGCGCCTTCGTACTGCGCGTGAGCGAGCACAAGGCCGAGTCCGTGAAGCCTCTGGCTGAGGTGAAAGATCAGGTTGTGGCACAGGTTAAACACAATAAAGCCGAGCAGCAGGCAAAGCTGGACGCAGAAAAACTGCTGGCCGATCTGAAAGCAGGTAAAGGCGATGATGCGCTGAAAGCTGCGGGTGTGACATTCGGTGAAGCGAAAACCCTGAGCCGTACCAGCCAGGATCCTGTCAGCCAGGCGGCGTTTAGCCTGACCCTGCCAGCAAAAGACAAACCAAGCTTCGGTACCACCACGGATATGCAGGGCAACGTTGTTCTGCTGGCGCTGGACGAAGTGAAAGCGGGCACCATGCCGGAAGCGCAGAAGAAAGCGATGGTTCAGGGAATCACCCAGAACAACGCCCAAATTGCCTTCGAAGCCATGATGAGCAACCTGCGTAAAGAAGCAAAAATTAAACTGGGTGACATCATTACCCAGCAGCAATAATTACGCGTCTGCTCGCAGATTTTCGTAACGCACTGCAATATCTAAAGGCCGCTTTCGCGGCCTTTTCCATTTCTGCAATCTGCCGTTTGTGCCTGTTTTTCTGCCCGGTTATCGTGACGTCGCTGTCAACAAACAAGGAGATAACAGCATGAAACGTGGAATCAAAGCGCTTTTTATTGCCCTGACATTCGCCAGCACCGGGATCGCCCAAACCGCATTTGCGGCAACGGCGACGGACAAACCGCAGGTCGTGCAGAGCAAACCGAACGCAGCGGCCAGCGCGCAGACCCCTGCGCACGCTAAAGCCACGCCCGGCGTGAAAAGCGCTGATGAGGAAGGTACCCGGGTGAGCATCAATAGCGCGTCGGCAGACGAACTGGCGCGGGTGATGAACGGGGTGGGGCTGAAGAAAGCGCAGGCTATTGTCAGCTACCGGGAAGAGTACGGTCCTTTTAAAACGCTCGACGATCTCAAGCAGGTCCCGGGTATGGGCAGCGCGCTGGTTGAGCGCAACCTCTCTCATCTGATGCTGTAATCGCGCAATAACTTGCACAAAGGCATAAATTTGCCAGGATAATGAGGTCATACCAGTTGTGACCTCTAATCCTATAACAAGACAAAAGGCTTTTGCGCTATGCAGACAACAATGCAGACAACAATCAAAGTACGCGGATACCACCTCGACGTTTACCAGCACGTAAATAACGCCCGCTATCTCGAATTCCTCGAAGAGGCGCGCTGGGACGGGCTGGAAAACAGCGAAGGTTTCAAGTGGCTGACCGCTCACAACATCGCGTTTGTGGTCGTCAATATCAATATTAACTACCGTCGCCCGGCGGTGCTGGGGGACGTGCTGACCGTCACCAGCCAGATCCAGCAGCTAAACGGCAAAAGCGGGGTGTTAAGCCAGGTGGTGACGCTCGATCCCGAAGGGCAGGTAGTAGCAGACGCGCTGATCACGTTTGTCTGTATCGATCTTAAAACCCAGAAGGCGCTGCCGCTGGAAGGGGAACTGCGAGAAAAGCTGGAGCTAATGATCGCGTAGGGATCGGCTTTTCAGAAACCGGTGCTGTCGACGTTAAGGGTTCGACAGCACGGTGAAAAGGCGTTATTTCAGGCCGGTCTTTTTCTGCATCGCAGCCATCACGCCCGTTTTATCGGCGAGGTAGTGATTTAGCCCGTTGGCACGCAGATTACAGGCCGCACACTGGCCGCAACCGTCGCCTTTAATGCCGTTGTAGCAGGTCAGGGTTTCACTGCGCACCAGATCCAGTTTGCCCCAGTAATCTGCCAGCGCCCAGGTTTCTGCTTTATCCAGCCACATCAGCGGGGTTTCAAAACGGGTGTCCTTCGCCATACCCAGATTTACCGCGTGATTCAGCGCCTTCACGAACTCATCGCGGCAGTCCGGATAACCCGAGAAGTCTGTCTCGCACACGCCGGTGATCACGGCTTCGGCTTTCACCTGATAGGCGTAAATCGCCGTCAGGGTCAGGAAGAGGATATTACGACCCGGCACGAAGGTGTTCGGGATACCGCTGGCGTCTAGTTCGTAATCCGGGACCGGAATGCTGTCGCGGGTGAGGCTGCTGACGGCCAGTTCATTGAGCAGCGTAACGTCCAGCACCTTGTGCGCACGCGCGCCCAGTTTCAACGCCAGTTCGCGGGCAACGTCAATTTCAGCGCGATGGCGTTGACCGTAGTCAAAGGTGACGCAGTGAACTTCATCATACTGATGGAGCGCCTGAACCAGGCAGGTGGTGGAATCTTGTCCTCCGCTGAACACGACGACGGCACGTTTCATAATTCATCTCAATAATAACGGTAAAACGTTATGTTAACGCCTGACCACGACGTCGACCAGCTTCTTCACGATTTGGGGGCCGGAAGCCAGGCCTCGGTGAAATCAAACCAGCCGCGGGTGTTAAGGCGAATGCCGTTCACTCCTGGCGGGGCGCTGATCTGATACTGGTAGTTAAAAAGCGGCGTCAGCACGGCGTTTTCCATAAGCTGGCTAAAGATGGCTTTCAGCCCGGCGTGGCGGGCCTGCTCGTCGGACTGGGTTTGTACCGCGTCCAGCGTGGCCTGCAAATGGGCAAACTGGGGCGCGCTCAGCAGGTGCGGCCAAAGCGTGTCGCAGCGTAACCACTGCTCCAGCGTATATTCCGGCGCTTCGCCGATCAGCCTGTCGCCCATCATGATATCGGCGTCGGCGAGCGTCTGGCAGCCGTCCCAGGTTTTGGCATCGTGGAAAATCACCGTCAGCTCGCAGCCCTGTTGTGCCAGGTACTCTTTTAGCTGATTCGCCATCGTGTGCAGCTCTACGGGCAGATGGTAAATCAGGGTCAGCGACTCGGGGAGTGCAACATCCTTCATCTCCGGCCAGTGGGGAATATGCCAGCCGGGAAGCATCTCCTGCGTCGGGGTGATCAGCCCTTCGTTGAGCGGCAGCGTGTGCAGCAGGGTCGAGAGATGAATGATATTGATAAGCCGCTTTGCCTGCATCTCGCTTAATCGGGGGCTTTGCCGGAGCGTAAGATAGCAAAAGCCCAGGCTGGTGCTGCTGCTGACTAACCGCAGGCTGGGCAGTTCCTCCGGCTCGCCGATGGCAAGCTGTACCGGGTGGCGACAGCTTGTCCCCAGCCCGTAGTCAAACAGCGTCGGCGTGATCCAGAACTCAATCGCCTTGAGCAGCGGATGGGTGAGATGGTACTGCTCGTGGCTTTCCAGACGCACCAGGTCTGGATCGTACACCGCAATTCGGAAGGGGCCGCAGCCGATCGTGGGCAGGTGAGGGTGGGCAAGACGGCTGCAATAGGTGGCCAGTCGGTGTGCCAGCCAGTAGTCCGGCTGATGCAGGATAAACGTCAGGCACCGGGGATGCGTGACGTCAATGCGCATGACGCTTTGAAACAGCGTGCGCAGGGCGGGCAACGTTAACAGCGCGTTCAGGCTCTCCTGTAACTGCACGGTTTCCACGTTATCCCCGTTATGCCAGTGCAGGGTGGAGCGGATATAAAAATGCCAGCGCAGACCGTCGGGCGACACTTCCCAGTGATGGGCTAAATCCCCGGTTGGCTCGGTACGGGTGCCGTGAAAGCGCGTCAGGCCGGAGAAAACCTGGCCGGCAAGATGCTGCTCTGCCCGTCCCGGCAGAAATCCAGGGCTAAGCGGATCGAGCGCGCGATAGTAGGGGATACGCAGCGTGGGTGTGTCGTTTTGCCACTGCCCGCCGAGAAACGGGTGCAGCAAAGAGCGCAAATCCTCCGGCGCGAGCTGGGCAAGCTCCAGCGCAGTTTGCTGATTGCCGCTTTTCAGCGCCTCTTCCATCATCGCATTACGCAGGGATTCCGGCGTGACGTGAAACGTCAGCTCACCGCGTTTGCCCCGCCCGGACTGCGCGCGCCAGCTTAGCCAGCCGGCCTCCTGCGCCTGACGAAGCAAGGTACGCACGTGCCGCTCGCTGCAAAAACAGCGGCTGGCGAGTTCTGTCACGGTGACCTGCTGCGGCGCACCGGATGAGGGCTGCCACAGGCGTTGATACTGATTGAGGCGATTAAGCTGGCGCATGATAAACCCGGAACAATAATTTCCATCTATTCACTATTACTTCCGTATATCTCAGGCAATACTGATGCACAAGTTAACCGCATCACATTTCAGAGGTAATTATGGCCCGGCTCGCTGCATTTGATATGGACGGCACCCTGTTAATGCCGGATCACCGTTTGGGCGATAAAACCCTGAACATCCTCAAGCGCCTGTATGAGCACGACATTACCCTGACCTTCGCTACTGGCCGCCACGAGCTGGAGATGCGCCACCTGCTCGGCGCGTTTTCGCTGGATGCCTTTCTCATCACCGGTAACGGCACGCGCATTCACACTGTTGAAGGTGAGGTGCTGCATCGTCAGGATCTGAACCCGGAAGTGGCGGATATCGTGCTGCACAGCCGCTGGGATACCCAGGCCAGCGTGCATGTGTTCAATGATGATGGCTGGTTTACCGGGCAAGAAATCCCCGAACTGCTGCACGCCCACGTTTACAGCGGTTTTAAATATCAGCTGATCGATCTGCGCCGTATTCCCGCGCATTCGGTGACGAAAATCTGTTTCTGCGGCGATCACGACGATCTGTGTCGCCTGCGTATTCAGCTTAACGAGGCTCTGGGCGACCGGGCGCACCTTACCTTCTCGGCGGTGGACTGCCTGGAAGTGCTGCCGGTGGGATGTAACAAAGGCTCTGCCCTGGCGGTGCTGAGCGACCACCTGGGCTTCACCATGCAGGATTGTATGGCATTCGGCGATGCCATGAACGACCGCGAGATGCTCGGTAGCGTCGGTCGCGGTCTGATTATGGGGAATGCGATGCCGCAGCTTATTGCGGAGCTACCTCATCTGCCGGTTATCGGACACTGCCGTAACGAAGCGGTGTCCCATTTTTTGACGCATTGGCTGGACAATAACAACCTCCCATATTCCCCCGAATAGTGAGACCCTTCCAGCAAGCCAGACTTCGGTCTGGCTTTTTTTATTTCACCAGCTGCGCGATCTGCGCTTTCCACGGTTCAATATCGCCAATGTTTACCTGCACCCACTCCGGGTTGTAATAGGTGTCGAGGTAACGCTCGCCGCTATCGCACAGCAGCGTGACGATAGATCCGCTGCGCCCCTCTTCGCGCATCCGGGCCGCAAGCTGTAGCGCGCCCCACATGTTGGTGCCGGTTGATGCCCCCACTTTTCGCCCAAGCTGCGTTTCAAGCCAGTGCGCCGTCGCGACGCTTGCCGCATCGGGAACGCGGAGCATTTCGTCCACCACGTCTGGAATAAATGAAGGCTCAACGCGCGGGCGGCCGATACCCTCGATTTTACTGCCAACCGGGCTGCGCAGTGCCGCATCGCGGGTCTGCCAGTAGTCGAGGAATACCGAGTTCTGCGGATCCACCACCATTAGCTGCGTGTCGTAGCCCTGACAGCGGATGTAGCGCCCGATGGTCGCGGAGGTGCCGCCGGTCCCGGCGCTCATCACCACGTAAGAAGGCACGGGATGCGGCTCGTGCGTCATCTGGCGGAAAATGCTGTCGGCGATGTTGTTATTGCCGCGCCAGTCGGTTGCGCGCTCGGCGAAGGTGAACTGATCCATATAATGGCCGTTTAGCTCGCGGGCCAGCATTTCAGACGCCGGGTAAATTTCACAGGCGCTTTCGACAAAGTGACAGCGGCCGCCGTAAAATTCGATCTGCTCGATTTTGCGTCTGGCGGTGCAGGACGGCATCACGGCGATAAACGGCAGACCCAGCAGGCGGGCAAAGTAGGCTTCAGACACTGCCGTTGAGCCGGAAGAGGATTCGATAATCGTGGTGCCCTCTTTGATCCAGCCGTTGCACAGGCCGTATAAGAACAGAGAGCGCGCCAGACGGTGCTTCAGGCTGCCGGTCGGGTGGGTGCTTTCATCTTTCAGGTAGAGCTGAATACCCGCAAAACCCGGCAGCGCGAGGCGTATCAGGTGGGTGTCCGCCGAACGCTGATAGTCGGCATTAATTTCGCTGATGGCGTGTTTTACCCAGGTGCTATTCATCGTATGTATCCGTTTGTCATTTTGTGCCCAGCTTAGCGAAAAGCACGGAAAAAATTGTTGCTATCTGACCTTTAAAATAGAATGTAGAGAGAAAATTTTTCTCTGTGGAGGCGGGTATGCTAGATAAAATTGACCGTAAGCTGCTTTCTTTACTGCAAAACGACTGCACCCTCTCTTTGCAGGCACTCGCAGATGCCGTTAATCTGACCACCACACCCTGCTGGAAGCGCCTTAAAAAGCTCGAAGATGACGGTGTCCTGCTCGGGCGCGTGGCGCTGTTAGATCCCGAAAAACTGGGGCTTGGATTAACCGCCTTCGTGCTGATAAAAACGCAGCACCACAGCAGCGACTGGTACAGCCGTTTTGTGACCCAGGTGTCTGAGATGCCCGAGGTGCTCGGTTTCTGGCGCATGGCAGGGGAATATGATTATCTAATGCGCGTCCAGGTGGCGGACATGAAACGGTATGATGATTTTTACAAGCGGCTGGTCAACAGCGTACCGGGCTTGTCGGACGTCACCTCCAGTTTCGCCATGGAACAAATAAAATACACCACAGCCTTACCCATTGAATAACTTCGTCAAATACCTTCAGGAACATACCGCGTGCGATTATTTGCCCAACTAAGCTGGTACTTTCGTCGGGAGTGGCAACGCTACCTCGGCGCGGTGGCCCTGCTTATCATTATTGCCATCCTGCAACTGATCCCGCCAAAGGTGGTGGGATATGTCGTGGACGGCGTCACCGAGCAGCATTACACCACCGCACGGGTAATGATGTGGGTGGGCACGCTGGTACTGACAGCGGTGGTTGTCTACCTGCTGCGCTACGTCTGGCGCGTCCTGCTTTTCGGCGCGTCCTACCAGCTGGCCGTTGAGCTGCGAGAAGATTTCTACCGTCAGCTGAGCCGCCAGCATCCGGAGTTCTACCTGCGCCACCGCACCGGGGATTTAATCGCCCGCGCCACCAACGACGTGGATCGCGTGGTGTTTGCCGCCGGGGAAGGGGTGTTAACCCTGGTGGATTCGCTGGTGATGGGCTGCGCGGTGTTGATCGTGATGTCGACCCAGATTAGCTGGCAGCTGACCCTGCTGGCGCTGCTGCCTATGCCGCTGATGGCGCTGGCGATCAACCGCTACGGCGAGCAGCTTCACGAACGCTTTAAGCTCGCCCAGGCCGCATTCTCCTCCCTGAACGACCGTACCCAGGAGAGCATGACCAGCATCCGCATGATCAAAGCTTTTGGGCTGGAAGACCGCCAGTCCGCGCTGTTTGCCGCCGATGCGGCGGACACGGGCGCGAAGAACATGCGCGTGGCGCGAATTGACTCGCGGTTCGATCCGACGATTTATATCGCCATCGGGACGGCAAACCTGCTGGCGGTCGGCGGCGGCAGCTGGATGGTGGTGCAGGGTACGTTAACCCTCGGTCAGCTGACCAGCTTTGCGATGTATCTGGGGCTGATGATTTGGCCGATGCTGGCGCTGGCGTGGATGTTTAACATTGTTGAGCGCGGCAGCGCGGCCTACAGCCGTATTCGCGCGATGCTCGCCGAAGCGCCCGTGGTGAACGACGGCAGCGAAGACGTGCCGCCGGGCCGGGGAGTAATGAAGGCCGCTATCCGCACCTTCGTCTACCCGCAGACGCAACATCCGGTGCTGCAAAACGTGAATTTCACCCTGGATCCGGGCCAGATGCTCGGTATTTGCGGTCCGACCGGGTCCGGTAAAAGTACCGTGCTCTCGCTTATCCAGCGTCATTTTGACGTGACCGAAGGGGATATTCGTTTTCACGATGTTCCGCTCACGCAGCTGCTGCTGGACGACTGGCGCAGCCGCCTGGCGGTGGTCAGCCAGACGCCGTTTTTATTCTCCGACACCGTGGCGAACAACATCGCGCTCGGTCGTCCGTCGGCTACGCAGGAAGAGATTGAGCATGTGGCGCGCTTAGCCAGCGTTCATGAGGATATTCTGCGCTTGCCGCAGGGTTACGAAACCGAGGTCGGCGAGCGCGGGGTGATGCTCTCCGGCGGGCAAAAACAGCGTATTTCCATTGCCCGCGCGCTGCTGCTGAACGCCGAAATCCTGATCCTCGACGATGCGCTTTCTGCCGTCGATGGACGAACCGAACACCAAATCCTGCACAACCTGCGCCAGTGGGGCGAAGGTCGCACGCTCATTATCAGCGCTCATCGCCTGTCGGCGCTGACCGAGGCCAGCGAAATTCTGGTGATGCAGCACGGGCACATCGCCCAGCGCGGTCAGCACGAGCAGCTTGCGGAACAGTCGGGCTGGTATCGCGATATGTACCGCTATCAGCAGCTTGAAGCGGCACTGGACGATGTGCCGGACGAAGACGAGGAGACGGCCAATGCGTAAGTTTGGACAGCTATGGCCAACGCTGAAACGGCTGCTGGCGTATGGTTCACCCTGGCGTAAACCGCTGTCGATCGCGGTGGTGCTGCTGTGGATCGCCGCGATTGCCGAAGTGACTGGGCCGCTGCTGATCAGCTATTTCATCGATAACATGGTGGCGAAAAACTATCTGCCGCTGGGGCTGGTAGCCGGGCTGGGCGTGGCCTACGTCGGGCTACAGATACTGGCGGCGTCGCTGCACTATGCCCAGTCGCTGCTGTTTAACCGCGCCGCCGTGGGGGTGGTGCAACAGCTGCGTACCGATGTGATGGACGCCGCGCTGCGCCAGCCGTTAAGCGAGTTCGATACCCAGCCTGTGGGGCAGGTGATTTCGCGCGTGACCAACGACACCGAAGTGATCCGCGATCTGTACGTCACGGTGGTGGCCACCGTGTTGCGCAGCGCGGCGCTGGTCGGCGCGATGCTGGTGGCGATGTTTAGCCTCGACTGGCGCATGGCGCTGGTGGCGATCACCATCTTCCCGGCGGTGATGATCGTGATGATTATCTATCAACGCTACAGTACGCCCATCGTTCGCCGCGTGCGGGGCTATCTTGCCGATATTAACGATGGCTTTAACGAAGTGATTAACGGCATGAGCGTGATCCAGCAGTTCCGCCAGCAGGCGCGCTTTGGTGAACGCATGGGCGAGGCCAGCCGTTCGCACTATATGGCGCGTATGCAGACGCTGCGTCTGGACGGGTTCCTGCTGCGTCCGCTGCTGAGCCTGTTTTCGGCGCTGGTGCTGTGCGGTCTGCTAATGCTGTTTGGTCTGTCTTCCAACGGCACCATTGAGGTCGGGGTGCTGTATGCGTTTATCAGCTATCTGGGCCGCCTGAACGAGCCGCTGATCGAACTGACCACGCAGCAGTCGATGCTTCAGCAGGCGGTGGTGGCCGGCGAGCGCGTCTTTGAGCTGATGGACAGGCCGCGTCAGACCTACGGTAATGACGATCGCCCGCTGCAAAGCGGCTCGATAACCTTCGATAATGTCTCCTTTGCCTATCGGGACGACCGCCTGGTCTTGCAGGACATCAGCCTTGAGGTGCCGTCGCGCGGGTTTGTGGCGCTGGTGGGGCACACCGGTAGCGGAAAAAGCACGTTAGCCAGCCTGCTGATGGGTTACTACCCGCTGACTCAGGGCGAGATCCGCCTTGACGGTCGTCCGCTCTCCACCCTGAGCCACGACGCGCTGCGCAAAGGCGTAGCGATGGTGCAGCAGGATCCCGTCGTTATGGCGGACTCCTTCTATGCTAACGTCACGCTGGGGCGGCCTTATACCCGCGAGCAGGTCTGGGATGTGCTGGAAACCGTGCAGCTGGCCGACCTGGCGCGCGGCCTGAGTGACGGTATCGACACCCGCCTGGGCGAGCAGGGGAATAATCTCTCCGTTGGGCAAAAACAGCTGCTGGCGCTGGCGCGGGTGCTGATTGAAACCCCGCAGGTGCTGATCCTCGATGAAGCCACGGCGAGCATTGATTCCGGAACCGAGCAGGCGATCCAGCAGGCGCTTGCCGCCGTGCGCGACCGCACCACGCTGGTGGTGATTGCGCACCGTCTTTCAACCATCGTCGACGCGGATACCATTCTGGTGCTGCATCGCGGGCAGGCGGTTGAGCGCGGCACGCACCGCCAGCTGCTTGAGGCGAAAGGGCGCTACTGGCAGATGTACCAGCTACAGCTGGCGGGCGAAGAGCTGGCCGCCAGCGCGCGCGAGGAAGAGTCCCTGAGCGCCTGATGCACCAAAATCAGGCAACGTGCTAACAGTCACAGCTGTTGGTGCAAAACTGAAACGCACCCTGCACTGTCATGGTGCGTTTTTTTTCCCCACTCCCTCACCCATGGCCTGTTCAGGCTCCCCGCACCGCTTTTTTGCCGCTTTTTCATTTCTGGCACACCCCTTGCAGTATCCCTTACGTGTTCGCTGCGGCCTTTACCGAATTCTGACTGGAGGGGATTTATGAAGCTGGTTACGGTGGTAATTAAACCATTCAAACTTGAAGACGTGCGTGAAGCGCTGTCTTCCATGGGTATTCAGGGACTGACTGTCACCGAAGTGAAAGGCTTTGGGCGTCAGAAGGGTCATGCCGAGCTTTATCGCGGGGCGGAATACAGCGTTAACTTCCTGCCTAAGGTGAAGATTGATGTCGCAATCGCTGACGATCAGCTTGATGAAGTGATTGATATCGTTAGCAAAGCGGCCTACACCGGCAAAATTGGCGACGGCAAAATTTTCGTAGCCGAATTGCAGCGCGTCATTCGTATCCGTACGGGCGAATCTGACGAAGCGGCGTTGTAAGTTACTCCTGGCACACAGTGATAGGGATCGAGAAAATGAAGATAGCAACAATTAAAACGGGTCTGGGGTCTCTGGCGCTGCTGCCGGGCCTGGCAATGGCTGCCCCTGCGGTGGCGGACAAAGCCGATAACGCCTTTATGATGATCTGCACCGCGCTGGTGCTGTTCATGACGATTCCGGGCATCGCGCTGTTTTACGGCGGCCTGATCCGCGGAAAAAACGTTCTCTCCATGCTGACGCAGGTTGCGGTGACTTTTGCGCTGGTGTGCGTGCTGTGGGTAGTTTACGGCTACTCACTGGCCTTCGGCGAAGGCAATGCCTTCTTCGGTAACTTCAACTGGGCGATGCTGAAAAACATCGAGCTGACCGCGCTGATGGGCAGCTTCTACCAGTACATCCACGTGGCGTTCCAGGGATCGTTTGCCTGCATCACCGTGGGGCTGATTGTCGGTGCGCTGGCTGAGCGTATTCGCTTCTCGGCGGTGCTGATCTTCGTGGTGGTCTGGCTGACGCTTTCGTATGTGCCGATTGCGCATATGGTATGGGGCGGTGGTCTGCTGGCCTCCCACGGCGCGCTGGACTTCGCGGGCGGTACGGTGGTGCACATTAACGCCGCGGTTGCCGGTCTGGTGGGCGCATACCTGATTGGCAAACGCGTGGGCTTTGGCAAAGAGGCGTTCAAACCGCACAACCTGCCGATGGTGTTCACGGGCACGGCTATCCTTTACTTCGGCTGGTTTGGTTTCAACGCCGGTTCTGCGAGCGCGGCGAACGAAATTGCGGCGCTGGCCTTCGTGAACACGGTTGTGGCCACGGCGGGTGCGATCCTCTCCTGGGTCTTCGGTGAGTGGGCGGTTCGCGGTAAGCCTTCACTGCTGGGCGCGTGCTCAGGTGCGATTGCCGGTCTGGTTGGCATTACTCCTGCGTGTGGCTACGTTGGCGTAGGCGGCGCGCTGCTGGTGGGTATCGTGGCAGGTCTGGCGGGTCTGTGGGGCGTGACGGCGCTGAAACGCATCCTGCGCGTGGACGATCCATGTGACGTGTTCGGCGTTCACGGCGTGTGCGGCATCGTCGGCTGTATCATGACCGGTATCTTCGCCGCGAAATCACTGGGCGGCGTGGGCTACGCGGAAGGCGTGACTATGGTTCATCAGGTGCTGGTGCAGCTTGAAAGCATCGCGATTACGGTGGTGTGGTCGGGCGTAGTGGCCTTTATCGGCTACAAGCTGGCAGACATGACGGTTGGCCTGCGCGTACCGGAAGAGCAGGAGCGCGAAGGTCTGGACGTCAACAGCCACGGCGAGAATGCGTATAACGCATGATCTGAGCGTTTTGCCGGGTGGCGGCTTCGCCTTACCCGGCCTACAACTGCACAATTCGTAGGCCCGGTAAGCGCAGCGCCACCGGGCTTTTACATCAACCTCTATTACGCATCACCCCTTCCTGCACCGTGGAGGCAACCAGCACGCCGTCCTGGGTGTAAAACTCCCCGCGTACAAAGCCGCGAGCGCTGGACGCCGAGGTGCTTTCCACGCTGTAGAGCAGCCAGTCGTTCATGTCGAACGGGCGGTGGAACCACATGGAGTGGTCAATCGTCGCGACCTGCATCCCTTTCTCAAGGAAGCCCACCCCGTGCGGTTGCAGCGCAACCGGCAGGAAGTTGAAGTCTGACGCATAGCCCAGCAGATACTGATGAACGCGGAAATCCTCCGGCACCGTGCCGTTGGCGCGGATCCAGACCTGACGCTTCGGCTCGGCGGTGTGGCCCTTCATCGGATTGTGGAACTCAACCGGGCGGATCTCCAGCGGCTTGTCGCAAAGAAACTTCTCTTTTACCTGTGGCGGCAGCAGGTGTGCCAGCGCGCGGGCGATATCGGTTTCTGATTTAAGATCGTCCGGGGATGGGGCAGGCGGCATCTCTTTTTGATGCTCGTAACCCGTTTCAGGCGCCTGGAACGACGCGGTCATATAGAAGATAGGTTTACCGTTCTGGATCGCCGCCACGCGGCGGGCGCTAAAGCTGTTGCCGTCGCGCAGCACTTCGACGTCGTAAACAATCGGTTTGGCACTGTCACCCGGGCGTAAAAAATAGCTGTGGAAGGAGTGAACCAGACGGTCTGTCGGCACGCTTTCCTTGGCAGCGTAAAGCGCCTGACCCACAACCTGACCGCCAAAGACCTGGCGCAAGCCTAAGTCTTCGCTCTGTCCGCGATAGAGTCCTTCCTCAATTTTTTCCAGGTTTAGTAATGTCAGCAGATTGTTCAGTGCTTGACTCATAGTCGTCCTCAATAATACGCCGTGGCGAAAGATACGCAGAGTATAACGCAGAAATGAAAGTGGTCGGACGGGTAGATTAGTCTGAATATCGGAGTGAAATTAGGCATTAATCAGTGATTTGTGCCACACTTGTTTCGTTAAATGACTGTTAACGACATCGGATGGGATCGATCCCGCTGGTGCATTGATGATAAGGAGACTTCAATGAAACTCGTGCCTATGCTTAGCGGTATTGCCATGGCGGTGGCCCTGTCGGCCTGTGCAGGAAAGAGCGCCGATGTGCCGGTACCTACAGCAAACCCGAACGGCATTAACACGCTGACGCAGCAAACCATTCAGCAGCCTAATGTCTCCGGTACAATCTGGATCCGCCAGAAAGTGGTTCTGCCACCGGACGCGGTCTTAACCGTAACGCTGTCTGATGCTTCACTGGCCGATGCGCCGTCTAAAGTGATTTCCCAGCGCGCAGTGCGTACGGAAGGTAAACAGGCGCCGTTTAGCTTCGTGCTGCCGTATACCCCGTCAGAAGTTCAGCCTAACGCCCGTATCCTCCTGAGTGCCGCGGTGACCATCAACGATAAGCTGGTGTTCATTACCGATACGGTGCAGGAAGTGATCAATAACGGCGGAGTGAAAGCTGACCTGAACCTGGTACCTGTGCAGCAGACCGCAGTACCGGTCGCGCCGCAGACTAACCAGCCGGCGATGCCAACTAAGGCTCCTACCCAGCTGTAATGCGTTAAGACGTCCTCTCCATACGGAGGGGACGTTAGTAAATCCAGCGATACTTCTGCAAATCGACCTGCCCCGTTCCCGACACCTGGATTCCCTCTGCTAATAACGCCTGACGCTGACGCTGTAGATCCGGCCCGGTAAGCGAAATTGCGCCGTGACGATTGAGCACCCGATGCCAGGGAAGGGTGCTGCCCTCCGGTAACCGTTTCAACACGCCGCCAACCTGACGCGCCGCGCGCGGCGATCCGGCCAGACGCGCAACCTCGCCGTAGGTCGTGACAAAGCCTTCAGGTATCGATGCGACAATCTGCCATACCCGGACGGGAAAGGAATCAGGTATAGGGTCGGGTATGGTGTCGTGAGAGTTCATTTCGCTTACCGGAGGTGTAAAAGGACAGGATAAGCGACCGGGATGGGATTGTGAAGAATGTGCTCAACGGGCGGCATTGTGCAATAAACCGTCATCCGAATGCCGGCGGCTTGCAATTGCCGGGCTGCGCAGGGATAATGCGCCAGCGCGTTGGATAACAAAGCTCTCAATGGGGGCCCTGTTGGTTCTCCCGCAACGCTACTCTGTTCACCAGGTCAGGTCCGGAAGGAAGCAGCCAGGGCAGACGACGTGTGTGCCGGGATGTAGCTGGCAGGGCCCCCACCCATTTCTGCTCCCCAAAAAATCTTCCCGCTTCGTTCAGCGTTTTATTACCTTATTTCCACATAAATATCAGGCTTATTTGCCACGCGTAATATATTTTTCATTCCACTGAAATAATAATGTCATAAACCTGTAATAATAGACTGTCATTTTATTATTCGATGTCTTTTTTCTGTCATAAGCAAAAAATATAAATCTGGATTACCTTTCTAACATCGTGTATTAAATAAAGAACTTATTCCGAAGGGAAGTTACGATCATGGCTACTGCGGTATTAAACGCTAAAATTGATGAAGCGTTAAAAGAAAAACTTCGCCACTATGCAGAAGTACATAACGATAATTTAAGCGTGACCACAGAGAAACTGCTACAGCTTGCGTTCGAAGCGGTAGAAGAGGCGGGAGTGTCGGAAGAGGATATTGATAATCAGCATACGGAAGAAGAGGGTGTTTCTCCATTTACTCCTAAAGAAATCAAAGCACTACGTAAACTTCTGAAGAAGAGAAAATGAAACAACAACCGTCAACTGCCAGCGACTACAAAGAGGCCTGCGATCTGCTGCGTTCAGGCTACGTTAAACATGTGCGTCTTGGCTGGAATGTAGGAAGTGATGAGTTCTTTCGTATCGCGTCGGACTGGTGTGATACCGGCGCAAAAATAAAGAAAGAAGGGGAAAGTTTCGTTATATCTCTTAAGGGTTTCCCTATTCCTCCTCAGCACTAACTTGCCTGCTATGAAAACTGCTGACTGCATCGGTTTCAGTCAGCAGTTTTTATTTATGTGACAATTATCTGTGATTATTATCACGGCTTACTCTGTAACTCTTCAGAATTACATCTCCGACTTAACGCACGCTCACATTAAATAATGCTTCGCTTCACCGGCGAGGGCGTTTTATTCAGCGCTAACCACAGGGGTTTTATCCTCAGCAGCACGCTCTCCATCTCTGCCGGTTCAAGTGTGAAGGGCATTCGCAGGTAGCGGTCAAACGCGCCTGAAAGGCCAAATCGCGTTCCGGTACCAAGGTTAATCTCCTGCGTTTCCGCACGCGCCGCAAGCTGCGTCGCCAGCATACCGGGTAGTTCCACCCAGTAAGATAGGCCGCCCTCGGCTTCCTGAAAGCGCCAGTCAGGAAAATGTTTGCGCAGTAATTCGCTACAGCGGTTGCGGCGTTCGGCCAGCATTTTGCGTCGGGCGGGTAAAAACGTGCCGCTGTTTTCGATAAGCCACAGCGTCGCCAGCTGTTCCAGCAGGGGCGAACCCAGATCGAGGGTATCGCGGGTCTGGGCGAGCGTCGCAATGGTGCGCGACGAGGCGCGAATCCAGCCCAGACGCAGGCCGCCCCAGAAACTCTTTCCGGCGGAACCGAGGGTAATCACCGACGCATCCGGGTTAAACGCGGCAAGCGGCGGCGGCGGGGGCGCATCAAACCAGAGATCGACCATCGTTTCATCCACCACCAGCGTGGTGCGGGTTCGGGCGGCAATATCGGTTATCGCCTGGCGGGTCGGCGCGTCCATACAGCGCCCTGTGGGATTATGGAAATCCGGCATCAGATAGGCCAGGCGGGGCGCAGTTTGCGCGACGGTCGCGGCAAAGCCATCCGTATCCCAGCCCGTTTGCGGTAACGACACCCCCACCGGACGGCAAAGCGCGCCCTGAATGGCGGCAATCGCCAGCGGGTAGGTCGGATGGTCAACCACCACCCGATCGCCCGGTCCGGTCATCATGCGCAGGACCAGCGCAAAGCCGCTGACCGCGCCGTTCACCACCATCACTTCATCCGCGCGCGTGGGCAGCCCGCGGGCGGTATAGCGCGCGGCAATGGCCTCCCGCAGCGCCGGTAACCCCAGCCGATCGTAACCCGTAAGCGACAGATGCTGGGTGATGGTGGTTAAGGCGTGGGTATATGCCTGATGAATTTCCGGCCCGGCGTTGAGCGCGGCGGTGGAGAGATCGAGCGCGGTGCTGGCGGCAGAGAGCGTCGGGACGGCGCGGGTATCGGGCAGGATCACCCGCGAACCGCTGCCGTGGCGGCTCTCGAGGTATCCCTCATCCCGCAGGTGCGCCAGCGCGCTGCTGATGGTGGTTCGGCTCACGTTAAGCGCGGAGGCCAGCTCCCGCTCGCCCGGCAGGCGCGTGCTGAGGGCCAGCCTGCCGTCAAGAATGACCAGACGCAGCGCATCGGCAAGCTGTCGCCAGAGCGGGGTGCGGGAGGCGGTTTGCTGCCAGTGGCCGAGCAGCCGGACCAGTGACTGACTTCCGAAACGACGTGATGACATATGCAGTCCACTATTTTCTAACTGGACATTAATCATAAGACCATTTTCACCGAAGATGAAAGCCTGGTTCATCGGAGAAAGTAAAAATGGTACGTCGTTTGGTACAACTTTACGTCGGTCTGGGGCTGTACGGCCTCTCGACCGCAATGTTTATTCGTTCCGATCTGGGCGTTGACCCGTGGGACGTTTTTCACCTCGGGGTGGCGCTTCAGCTGGGCATGAGCATCGGGACGGTGATCATTTTGACCGGGGCGGCGGTGCTGCTGCTGTGGATCCCGCTGCGTCAGATGCCGGGACTGGGCACCATCAGTAACGTTATCTGCATTGGGCTGGCGGCGGACGCCTCCATGGCGCTGCTCCCGGAAATGACCTCGCTGCCGCTGCGCGTCGCCATGCTGGTGGCGGGGATCGTGGTCAATGCGATCGCCACGGGGATGTATATCGGTGCCGGTTTTGGCCCAGGCCCGCGCGACGGCCTGATGACGGGCATTCACGCGCGTTTCGGCTGGTCCATCCGCAGCGTGCGGACGGCCATTGAGGTGTCGGTGCTGCTGATCGGTATCGTGCTGGGCGGATCCTTTGGGTTCGGTACGGTGCTGTATGCCTTAACCATCGGCCCGCTGATCCAGCTCTGTCTGCCCTGGTTCCGCCACAGGCCGCGTGCGCCGAAGATCGCCGAGCCCGAGCGCGTTGTTTAATTTTGCGAAGCGCTCACAGGTAATGCGGGCCGCGCTGTGCCACAATAGCGGGCATCCTTTATCACGATGCCCGAACGCATGAAAACTATCACGCTTTACGACGTTGCCCGCCTCGCGGGCGTGTCCTACCAGACCGTTTCCCGGGTGATTAACGATGCGGCGCATGTCTCCGCCAAAACCCGGGAAAAGGTGCAGCAGGCCATGGCGGAACTGCACTACGTGCCCAACCGCGGCGCGCAGATGCTGGCGGGCAAACGCACCCGCACGCTGGGTCTGATCACCACCGATCTGGCGCTTCACGCCCCTTCCCAAATCGCCTCCGCGGTTAAAACCCGGGCGGGAGAGGAGGGGGCAAGCGTGTTGATTTCGATGGTCGAAAACCCGGGCCACTGCCAGGCGGCGGTGCAGGAGCTTCTGGCGCAGCGCGTCGAGGCGCTGCTGGTTAACGTGCCGCTGGAGGATGCCGATGCGGAGCAACTCAGCGCGCTGGCCTCCCCGGTGCCGGTGCTGTTTCTGGACGTTTCGCCGTCGGCGCGGGTCAATAGCCTGGTTTTTGACGCGCAGCAGGGGGCGAAGCTCGGGGCAGAGCATCTGCTCGGGCTGGGCCACCAGCGCATTGCGCTATTGAGCGGCCCGGAAAGCTCGGTCTCTGCCAGAGCGCGGCGCACGGGCTGGCAGAGCATTCTCTCGGAGGCGGGTCTGGAGCCTGCCGGGATAGCGTACGGTGACTGGAGCGCCGCCTCCGGTTACGAAAAAGGCCATCAGCTGTTAGCGGGACCCACGCTGCCGGACGCTATTCTGGTGGCTAACGATCAGATGGCGCTGGGGGTGATGCGAGCCTGCGCCGAAAAGGGTGTTGCGATACCGGGGCAGATCTCGGTGGTGGGTTTTGATGACACCACGGACAGCGCCTGGTTTTCCCCGCCGCTCACCACGATCCGACAGGCGTTTCGCGAGGCCGGAGAGCGCAGCGTGGAGTGGCTGCTGGCCCCGTCTTCTGGCGAGGCGAACTGGCAACATCAGCTGCCGGTGACGCTGATTGCCCGCCACTCCAGCGCCCGCTGCACGCCGCAGCAGGCGAGCCGCGAGGATCTGGCCCAGCAGCTGAAAAGCCTGGCGCGGCTAGCGGAGCAGCTGGCCCGCGGCTAGGACTTTTGTGATCTCACTCGCTTCGCGGCGATCGATCGCTTTACCATTAAGTGTTTCCCGGGCATGTTGACTAAAATTGTGAGCGCTTCGCAAAGAGGTTATTATGTCCAACACATCGCCGCCGATCCTCAGCACCCTTCTGGCCCGTCGCGACTGGGAAAACCCTGGCGTGACGCAGTGGAACCGTCTGGCTGCCCACGCGCCGTTCCATAGCTGGCGTGATGAAAACGATGCCCAAAACGATCGTCCTTCCCTCAGCAGGCGCTCGCTTAACGGTGAATGGCGCTTCAGGTTTTATAACGCTCCCGAGCAGGTGCCCGAGTCATGGGTGACGGAAGATTGCGCCGATTCAGTCCCTATGCCCGTGCCGTCTAACTGGCAAATGCAGGGTTTTGATACGCCCATCTACACCAACGTAACCTATCCCTTTGCGGTGAACCCGCCGTTCGTCCCGCAACAAAATCCGACGGGCTGTTATTCGCTCACATTTGATGTGGACGAGGCCTGGCTTGAGCGTGGGCAAACCCGCATTGTTTTCGACGGGGTGAACTCGGCGTTTTACCTGTGGTGCAACGGCAGCTGGGTAGGCTATTCCCAGGACAGCCGCCTGCCAGCGGAGTTTGATCTCAGCGCGGTGCTAAAGCCCGGGCAAAACCGGCTGGCGGTGATGGTCCTGCGCTGGTGCGACGGCAGCTACCTGGAAGACCAGGACATGTGGCGCATGAGCGGGATCTTCCGCGACGTCACGCTGCTGCATAAGCCCGATACCCGCATTGCGGATTATCACTACGCCACCGAACTGAACGCCGAATGCGATCGGGCGATGCTCAGGGTTGAGGTTGCGCTGGAGGGGGCACAGTACGCCGAATGCGCGGTTGCCGTGACCCTGTGGCGCCACGACGAGAAGTGCGCCAGCGCGACCGCGCATCCTGGCTCGGCGATTGTTGATGAACGCGGCGGCTGGGCCGAGCGCGTTACGCTGTCGATGCCGGTGGTAGATCCAGAACTATGGAGCGCGGAAATCCCGTCGCTCTACCGCCTGACGATAACGCTGGTTGACGCGCAGGGGCAGGTGATTGAGTACGAGGCCTGCGACGTGGGCTTCCGAAAGGTGGAAATCAGCAACGGCCTGCTCAGGCTTAACGGTAAACCGCTGCTGATCCGCGGGGTGAACCGTCACGAGCACCATCCGGAAAACGGGCAGGTGATGGACGAAGCGACCATGCGCCGCGACATCGAACTGATGAAGCAGCACAACTTTAACGCCGTGCGCTGCTCCCATTATCCCAACCATCCCCTGTGGTACAGGCTCTGCGATCGCTACGGCCTGTACGTGGTTGACGAGGCCAATATCGAAACCCACGGCATGGTGCCGATGAGCCGCCTGGCGGACGATCCGCGCTGGCTGCCGGCCATGAGCGAGCGCGTCACCCGCATGGTGCAGCGCGATCGCAATCATCCGTCGATTATTATCTGGTCGCTGGGAAACGAGTCGGGCCACGGCGCAAACCACGATGCGCTTTACCGCTGGCTGAAAACCACTGATCCGACCCGCCCGGTGCAGTATGAGGGCGGCGGAGCGAACACGGCGGCAACCGATATTGTTTGCCCGATGTACGCCCGTGTCGATCAGGATCAGCCGTTCCCGGCGGTGCCTAAATGGTCCATCAAAAAGTGGATCGGCATGCCGGAGGAAACGCGCCCGCTGATCCTCTGTGAATACGCGCATGCAATGGGCAACAGCTTTGGCGGCTTTGCGAAGTACTGGGAGGCGTTTCGCCGCCATCCGCGCTTGCAGGGCGGGTTTGTCTGGGACTGGGTTGACCAGGCACTCAGCAAAAAAGACGAGCAGGGCAATGCCTTCTGGGCCTACGGCGGGGATTTTGGCGATACGCCAAACGACCGTCAGTTCTGCCTGAACGGGCTGGTGTTCCCGGATCGCACTCCGCATCCGGCGCTGTTTGAAGCCCAGCGCGCGCAGCAGTTCTTCACCTTTACTCTGGTGAGCACGTCGCCGCTGGTCATTGAGATCGCCAGCGATTATCTGTTCCGCACGGCCGATAACGAACGTCTTTCGTGGACGATGACGCGCGATGGCGAGGTCATCGAGCGCGGCGAGGTCGCGCTTTCGATTGCGCCGCAGGGGACACAGCGTCTGGCGATCCCTGTGCCCGCGCTGCCGCCGCTGCCCGGCGAGGTGTGGCTCAACGTGGAGATCGTCCAGACCCGCGCAACGCCGTGGTCAACGGCAAACCATCGCTGCGCCTGGACGCAGTGGCAGCTTCCCGCGCCGCTGTACGTTGCGCCCGCGAAGTCGGCGGGCACCGCGCCCGTATTAACGGTTAACGACCACCAGTTTGAGATTGCCCATCGGGAGCAGCGCTGGATCTTCGATCGCAAGACCGGAAACCTGATCCAGTGGTGGAATGCGGGGCGCGAAACCCTGCTGTCGCCGCTTGAAGATAACGTCACCCGCGCGCCGCTGGATAACGATATTGGCGTAAGCGAGGCGACGCGGATCGATCCGAATGCCTGGGTTGAGCGCTGGAAAGCGGCGGGAATGTACGAGCTTACCGCCCGCCTGGTGCAGTGCGACGCGCAGCAGCTGGGTCAGGAGGTGTTGATAACCACGCTTCATCTCATCGAATATCGCGATAAGGCGCTGTTTGTCAGCCGCAAGGCCTGGCGCATTGACGGTCACGGCGTGCTGCACGGGGATGTGCAGGTCGAGGTGGCATCGGATATTCCGAAACCGGCGCGTATCGGCCTGACCTGCCAGCTGGCACAAACGCCCGACAGCGTGCGCTGGCTGGGGCTGGGCCCGCTTGAAAACTACCCGGATCGTAAGCTGGCGGCGCAGCAGGGGCGCTGGGAATTACCGCTGGAGGCGATGCAGACCCCGTATATCTTCCCGACGGAAAACGGTCTGCGGTGCGACGTGCGCGAGCTTGAATTCGGTGCGCACAGGCTCGCCGGGGATTTCCACTTCTCTCTCAGCCGCTACGGCCAGCGTCAGCTTCATGACGCGTCCCACTGGCATTTGCTGCGTGAAGAGCCGGGCTGCTGGCTGAACCTGGATGCCTTCCACATGGGCGTGGGGGGCGATGACTCCTGGAGCCCGAGCGTGTCGTCGGAATTTCTCCTGCCTCGTCGCCAGCTGCGTTACACCTTCAGCTGGCGTCAAAAATAGTCTCTCTGTGCGCACCCGGACTACGGGTGCGCGAGATTGGTTTCAGCCCACAGAATAAATTCCGTTTTCGGCAGCGCCTTGCTGTAAAACCAGCCCTGGCCGTACTGCACGCCGTGTCGATGCAGCCAGGCAAGCTGTCCCGCCGTTTCAATGCCCTCGGCCACCATCGCCAGATCCAGTGATTTCGCCATTTCGATAATGTGCGGCGTCACGTTTTTGTACTCCAGCGCATCAACGAAAGACTTATCGATTTTCAGGGTATCGACGTCCAGATCCTGAAGGTAGCTGAGGCTGGAATAGCCCGTTCCAAAATCATCAATGTGTACCGCATGGCCCGCACGGCGAAACGCGGCGATGGCGGGGGCGCTGATTTTCGGGTCGGCAAATCCGCGCTCGGTAAGCTCCAGCGCAATCTGCTGCGGATGCAGGTGCCACTTATTCAGCAGCCGACTCAACAGCGGCAACAGCTTGCCGGAGAGCAGATCGGCAGGTGCAAGGTTAATGGAGATATGCTGATCAGGATGTTGCTGTAACCAGCCGCCCATATCTTCGAAGACCTTCTCAATAACCAGCTGGGTGAGCTGGGTGATCAGCCCGGTCTGCTCGGCCAGCGGGACAAAAATATCGGGCGACAGATGGCTCCCGTCCGGCTGCGGCCAGCGGATGAGCGCCTCGGCCCCGACCAGCTTTCCGCTGCCGAGTGCCACAATCGGCTGATAATGAACCACAATTTCGCGGCTGTTGATCGCATCCAGCAGGCGATTTCGCGGAGATTGCAGGCGTCGCAGAATGCGCAAAACAAACAGCGCGGCAACCAGGCTGACCAGAAAACCAAACGGCAGCCAGAAGAGCAGCTGCTCATGCCAGTTTTTATCGAGTGGCTGAAGGGTTGCCCAGGCGACGACGGTTAAGCCCAGTTCAGGCACTGGCTTTGAGATATACATCGAGCCTTTATATTGCAGACGCGTCGCGTCTTTATTTTCCAGCTGCTTACGCACATGAGGATCCAGCGGATTGCTGCTGGCGAACACGAGGTTACTGGCGGTGCCGATCAGCGCCGCGTTGATGGGAAGCGCGCCAAAGGGGATAACGTCGACCAGCGATGAGGGATCGACCATCACCACGTAATTTCCCCGCCCGAGCGCGGCCATGTAGTGATGTAAGCCGAGATCGTTTTGCTGCGTAAGCCAGGCGTTGTAACCGTCGCTGGTGATTCGCATCGGCGGAGGATACGGCGCTGAATGGCTGGCGACTTCCAGCGAGGAACAGACGGGCCTGAGATTGTCGAGGTACATCACCTCCTGGATATAGCGCCAGGAGAAGGCCACCCGGCGCATCTCGCGCAGATGCGGGCGGCTGCACGGCAGGCCGGTAAAGTTGTGGAGTTCCGTCAGCGCGTCTTTGGCCTGCTGCACCACCCTATCCGTGCGGATCAGTACGCGCGACGAGTAGCTGTCCAGCGCGTCGATAAATATCTCTTCAGCCTGTCGGTGCGCCAGCCAGACGCTGAGGCAAATGGGAACCAGCACGGAAAAGATCAGAATGCCGGTCACCAGGCTGACCAAATGTCGGGTTCTCATGCAGCAATGTCCTTTCTCGAATGCCCGCTCCCGGAGCATTGAGCCTGCGCGCCAGAGGAGAAATAATTTATCGCGAAATGATACAGTTATAGCACGTGGCGGGGGGACGTTTTTAGTCCGGGACGAGATTATCAGAAAAAAGATCGGTTGAGCGATCTGCCGGGCAGGGGTTGTTTTTGTAAAATGACTCGGGTAGTATTTTGTTATGTTATAACAATACATGAAGAGGCTATGATGAAACCTGGTATCCACCCGGCCTATCGCACCGTTGTGTTTCACGACACCAGCGCGAATGAATATTTTAAAGTAGGTTCGACCATTAAAACCGACCGCGTGATTGAACTCGACGGCGAAACGTTTCCCTACATCACCATCGAGGTGTCGTCAAAATCGCATCCGTACTATACCGGCAAGCAGAAAACCTTCTCGACGGAAGGCAGTGCGGCGCGCTTCCGTCAGCGTTTTGGCGGCTTCCTTAATGCGAAACGAGGCTAACCATGCAGGTACTTAACTCGCTGCGCAGCGCCAAACAGCGCCATCCCGACTGCCAGATAGTCAAACGCAAAGGTCGCCTGTACGTCATTTGCAAATCCAATCCGCGCTTTAAAGCCGTACAGGGACGTAAGAAAAGACGCTAAAAGCGCGTTTCTCGCCAGCTTTCCAGGGATCGTACCTGCTTGCCATCGGCGGTAAAATTGTCGGTGGCAAGCCAGCTTTCAAAGGCGCTTTCCAGCGCAGGCCACTCTTTATCAATAATTGAAAACCAGTCGGTATCCCGGTTGTGTCCTTTAATTACCAGCGCCTGACGAAAACGTCCTTCATACTGAAACCCCAGACGCAGCGCCGCCCGGCGTGACGGCTCGTTGAAGCTATTACACTTCCACTCATAGCGGCGATAGCCCAGCGTCGTGAACGCGTAACGCATCAGCAGAAACTGCGCCTCTGTCGACATTGGCGTGCGGCTCAGCAGCGGGGAGAAATGCACGTGCCCGACTTCCATCACGCCATTTTTAGGATCGATTCGCATCAGCGCCAGCGATCCCACCGGCGCGCCCGTCTGGTTGTCGATCACCGCCAAATGGATCGGATCGGGTAAATCGCAGACGCTGGCGATCCACTGTGCAAATTCACCGACCGTTGCATCCGGCTCGCGCAGCAGCCACGTCCAGCTGCGGGTATCTTCTGCCCGCTGGTGGGCGGTGAACAGCGCTTCGGCGTGCTCCACACGCAGCGGCTCCAGGCGGCAGTAGCGCCCGTTAAGCTGCACTCTGGACGGATGCTGGCGCGGCTGCCAGTCAACAAGCGGCTCTCCGACAGGTTGCCCAAACTGATTGAATGTATTCATGTTATTCCCCGTGGCGTTGAAAGAAACTCAGGTTAGGCAATTACTGGTTCCATAAGAAGATCCACCAGGCTATGTTTTTATGGAACCACGGAGGAGAAATGAACATACCCGGCGACGATTTTTATGCACTGCTTTTGGAAACGCTGAACGCGCGGGGAGCCGACACCCTGCAACGCACGCTCTACCTCGGCCTGCGGGAGGCCATCCTGAGCGGCAGGTTACAGGCGGAGAGCCGTCTGCCCGGCTCCCGGGTTATCGCCGGGCAGCTTGGGCTGTCGCGCAACACCGTCAACGCCGCGCTGGAACAGCTCACGCTCGAAGGGTATTTGATGCGAAGCCGCCAGGGCACGCGGGTGACCCGCCTCGCACCGCGCGAAATTACGCAGGAAGTGCCTGCCGTGACCCTCGCAACGCGCGTTGCCCGTCTTCCCGCGCCCACGCCGCGCGGCACGCCGGTCCCCGCGTTTACGCCGGGCACGCCCGCAATCAACTATTTCCCGCTGCCGCTCTGGCGACGGCTCTACGACCGCGTTCTGCGTGAAGAGGGGAGCGCGCTGCTGGGCTATGGCGATCCGGCGGGCGAGCCCTCCCTGCGCGAGGCCATTGCCCGCCATCTTGCCCTGTCGCGCGGCATTAACTGCGATGCCAGCCAGATTGTCATCACCGAAGGGGCGCTCGAAGGGGTCAATCTTTGCACTCTGCTGCTGAGTGAACCGGGGGATACGGCGTGGGTTGAGGATCCCGGCTATGCGGGGGCGAAAACCGCCTTTTCCAGAACCGGATTGACGATGGTCGGAATGCCCGTTGATGAGGAAGGGATGTGCTGGGAAGGGCGGCAGGCGAGCCGCCCGAGGCTCATTTTTACCTCGCCATCGCACCAGTTTCCTTACGGCAGCGTGCTCAGCGCGCGCCGTCGCCTGGCCCTGCTGACCCTGGCGCAGCAGCAGGACGCCTGGATCGTCGAAGACGATTACGACAGCGAGTTTCGCTACAGCGGGGAGCCGGTTCCGGCGATGTCGGGCATGGTCAAACAGGCGCCGGTGGTCTATCTGGGCACCTTCAGCAAAACGCT
Organism: Enterobacter sp. 186315; assembly: GCF_053290175.1. Classification (NCBI taxonomy): domain Bacteria; kingdom Pseudomonadati; phylum Pseudomonadota; class Gammaproteobacteria; order Enterobacterales; family Enterobacteriaceae; genus Enterobacter; species Enterobacter sp. 186315. The sequence continues at coordinate 177,359 of NZ_JBPTTK010000004.1, forward strand.
GTTTCCGTCCCTGCGCATCGGTTTTATGGTATTGCCCCCGTCGCTTGCGAAGGCCGCGAGTCCGGCGATTGGGTCGTTGCTGCGGGGTGGACACCGGGCCGAGCAGCGAACGCTGGCGCTGTTTATCGAAGAGGGACATTACGCGCGGCATCTGGCCGCGATGCGTCGGTTATATCGCAAGCGCTATCGACAGTTACGCGAGGTGTTGAACGCCGAACTGCACGTTAGCCATCGCGTGCTGGCGGGAGAGGGGGGAATGCATCTGACGGTGGCGATAGACGGTATCGATGATAACGCGATTGTGCAGCAGGCAAAGGCGTATCACCTCGCGCCTGCCGCATTGAGCGGGTATTACCTTGATTCATCAACCGGACAAACCGGCCTGGTGCTGGGCTACGGCAATACCTCGGCGTCTCAGTTCACGCCGGGGATCCGGCGTTTACAAACGCTCATTACGCAGCAGCGCGGGAGAGCGTAAAGACGTCATAAAACGACAGGTCGCCTTTGGTGGAGACCATTTTCTGGAGCTTCTCTTTTTGCCCGCTATCGACCTGCGGCGAACGCAGAATGCTGTCGATAAGCTCCGACGGCACGTAGCGGGTGTTGTACCACTCGCCGTTATAGCAGACGCGAAAATCGAGCACGTCGATATCCTCGTAGCGATAGCGCGGGTTGACGTCAAAAAAGAAGAACGCGTTGAACACCACAAACAGCACCACCAGAAGCCAGACGGAATCGACCAGCGTTTCGGAGCGCAGCATCACAATCAGGGTGGCCAGCCAGGCGGCGTACATCGCCACGAAGAGGCCCGGATGTTTGCGGATAAAGCTGATGCTAAAGCGCGGGCGATTGTCGCGCTTTTCGCGGATATTAAGGTCGTCGATGGTGGCGGTGAGCAGGCGCTGTATCTCGGTCATTTTTTGCCTTCATGAGTAATAAAATACAGGGATCTGCCTAGTGTAAGGGAGCCGATGGGGTGAAAAAAGTAACAGTTACGCGGGGAAAGATCATAACAGTTACCCGGCACGGCCTCAGAGCATTTTTATGATTCTGGCGGGGTTACCGCCCACCACCGCGTTAGCCGGAACATCTTTCGTGACCACCGCCCCGGAGGCCACCACGACATTATCGCCAATCGTCACGCCGGGGTTAATCACCGCGCGTCCACCGATCCAGACGTTATGCCCGATGGTGACCGGCTTGCCGAATTCCAGGCCGCTGTTTCGCTCGGTTGGGTCCAGCGGATGGGTTGCGGTATAGATATGCACGCCCGGCGCCAGCATACAGTTGTCGCCAATGTGGATAGGGCAGACGTCGAGCATCACGCAGTCAAAGTTCGCGTAGAACGCTTTGCCGAGGTAAATATTGTAACCATAATCACAGCGGAAGCTGGGTTCGATATAAGCACCTTCACTTTTTCCGAGTAATTCGGCAAGGATCTCACTGCGCACTTTTTTATCATCAGGCGCGGTGTGGTTATAGCGGTGGATCAGATGGCGAGCGCGCAGGCGATCCGCGCGTAGCGTTTCGTCGCCAGGGCGATAAAGTTCCCCGGCAATCATCTTCTGTTTTTCTTCACTCATGGAAGCCTCCTGGTTAATGTCATCCTCTATAACCTACTGAGGCTTAACCAGAAAGGGAACGTTCCCGACAGAGTGATGTGATGACAATCACAACATTGTTGCTGATGAGCACATTTGGTACGGGGGCCTGTCTGATAAACAGGAATCGTCATGCGAAAGGTGAATTCAGCTTAAAAAGTGGTGTACTGCCTCAAAGGTCAATATTCGTCATTAACGAACAAACTTCCATACAGAAGAGGGAATTTTGTCATAAAGCTTATTCATGGTGAGCTCGGCAAGACGATGGTCAGCGGCTGAATAAAATACAGCCAGTTCATTATCTGAAAGCTCGTATTTGTTTTTTTCAATAACACGTTCGAGGGTGTCAATTGACTGACAACGTCGCAAGCGCAGCAAATAATCGATTTTAGTGAGTGGTTTATCAGACATAAATTTACCTTAAACTTTGTAATAATTTTAACAGGAAAGGCTAACAGGATTGGCTCTGCTCACGTTGGTAAAACAGCGGAATAGGCGATTTCCTGATTTACGCCATTTCTGCAAATCCTGTGCGTTAATGCCGTAGCTGCTGAACAACATAAAGGTGTCATCCAGGTATTCGTCAATTTGCTCAATCAGCTTATTATCTTCATTGTACTTAATTTTATAATTAAGTGCGAAGGTCGCAATATGCTCGATCAACTCATTTAACTGTAAATTGATAGCAGAGGTCGGGTCGTTCACCCAGCCGTGATTACTTTCATCAAGATTGGCAAGACAGTCATGGTACAAGGATTCGCAGAGAAATTTCAACTGCGCGATATCATGCCTTTTTGGCGAGTACTCGTCCATAGCGCATCCCCTTTTGAGTGATTTCTTACTCACCGAGCATTTATGTCGGGATGGATACAACTTGCTTAGCCGCAACGGGTGCTGTGTTCCTGATAGCTTAACTATAAGCCACTCCTTTCAAGATTTCACCGCGCTATTACGAAAAATTACAAATAAAAGGCGTGGTTGCGGACGCTTAGTCAGGAGGCAAAGGCAAATGTACCTTTTAAATCGTAATCCGGGCAGGCTTGTTTTGCCCTTCCTTATGATTCATCGGGTTAGTGTAAAGCTTCAAATGGAGTATTTTTTCGGACTTCCTGCAAATTCTTTGATTTGTTAGGAATATTCCTAATAATCTACGGTAAGAATTATAATTAAAAAAACCTTAAGATTGTCGATTAAGTTAAGTCTTAAATATGATATGTCTTATTTGGATTGCAGAAAATAAATAGACTTGCAATAAGTGTATTTTATGAATTTTCCTGAAAAAGAAAAAGGCCGCAAATGCGGCCTTTTTTAGGTATGAAACCGGTATCAGTGGTGTTCTACTGAGTGGGTGTGCTCAATATCTTCATTCTTGCGGCTAAAGCGGCGGCGTACCACCACGAAGAACACCGGCACGAAGAAGATCGCAAGCACCGTCGCGGTGACCATACCGCCCATTACGCCTGTACCTACTGCGTTCTGCGCGCCGGAGCCCGCACCCGAGCTGATAACCAGCGGCATAACGCCGAGGATGAACGCCAGGGAGGTCATCAGAATTGGACGCAGACGCATACGTACCGCATCCAGCGTCGCCTCAATCAGCCCTTTACCCTCTTTCTCCATCAGATCCTTGGCGAATTCTACGATAAGTATCGCGTTCTTCGCCGACAGGCCAATGGTTGTCAGCAGGCCCACCTGGAAGTAAACGTCGTTCGTCAGGCCACGGAAGGTGGCGGCAAGCAGCGCACCGATAACCCCCAGCGGAACCACCAGCATAACGGAGAACGGAATCGACCAGCTCTCGTACAGCGCTGCCAGACACAGGAACACCACAATCAGTGAAATGGCGTACAGGGCAGGGGCCTGGTTACCGGACAGACGTTCCTGATAGGACATCCCCGTCCAGTCATAGCCGATACCCGCAGGCAGTTTGCCCGCCAGCTCTTCCATCAGGTTCATCGCTTCACCGGTGCTTCGACCCGGTGCCGCCTGACCCAGGATTTCCATGGATGGCAGACCGTTATAGCGTTCCAGACGCGGTGAACCGTATTCCCAGTGCGAGGTCGAGAAGGCCGAGAACGGCACCATCTGCCCGTTGCTGCCGCGCACGTACCAGTTGTTGATATCGTTCGGCAACATACGGTATTCCGCTTCGGACATCACGTACACCTTCTTCACACGACCGCGGTCGATGAAGTCGTTGACGTAGCTACCGCCCCAGGCCGCGCCCAGCGTGGTGTTGATGTCGCTGATGGAAACGCCCAGCGCCTGCGCTTTTTCCTGGTCGATATCGATTTTGTACTGCGGCGTATCTTCCAGGCCGTTAGGACGCACGCCGACCAGCAGGTCAGGGTGTTTCGCCACTTCGCCGAAGAGCTGGTTACGCGCCTGCGTCAGTTTTTCGTGACCCAGACCGCCCTGGTCGATCAGCTGGAAGTCAAAGCCGGTCGCCGTACCCAGTTCAACAATCGCTGGCAGGTTAAAGGCGAAGACCATCGCATCTTTGATCTGCGAGAAGGCGCCCATTGCGCGGCCGGTTATCGCTTCAACTTTGTTCTCTGAACCCGGACGATCCGCCCAGTCTTTCAGGGATACGAAGGCAATACCGGTGTTCTGACCACGACCCGCAAAGCCAAAGCCGTTAACCGCAAACACGGATTCAACGTTCGCTTTTTCTTTGGTGAGGTAGTAATCGGTCACTTCATCCAGCACTTTCTGGGTACGCTCTTGCGATGCACCCGCCGGAAGCTGCGCCATCGTCAGGAACACGCCCTGGTCTTCGTCAGGCAGGAACGAGCTTGGCAGACGAACGAACAGGAACGCCATGCCCACCACGATGATGATATAGAGCAGCAGATAACGACCGGTGCTGCGCAGGATGTTGCCCACGCTGTCGGTGTAGTGGTGCGTGCTCTTATCAAACATGCGGTTAAACCAGCCAAAGAAGCCTTTATGCTCGCCGTGACCGCCTTTCTGAATCGGCTTCAGCATGGTCGCACACAGCGCTGGCGTCAGGATCAACGCAACCAGCACCGACAGCGCCATCGCCGACACGATGGTGATGGAGAACTGACGGTAAATCGCACCGGTGGAGCCACCGAAGAAGGCCATCGGGATAAATACCGCCGACAGCACCATCGCGATACCGACCAGCGCGCCCTGGATCTGACCCATAGATTTACGGGTCGCTTCCTTCGGCGGCAGGCCTTCTTCCGACATCACACGCTCGACGTTCTCGACCACCACGATGGCGTCATCCACCAGCAGGCCGATGGCGAGCACCATCCCGAACATCGTCAGGGTGTTTATCGAGTAGCCAAACAGCGACAGGATCGCGAAGGTCCCGAGCAGTACCACCGGCACGGCGATGGTTGGGATCAGCGTCGCGCGGAAGTTTTGCAGGAACAGATACATCACCAGGAATACCAGGATGATCGCCTCTACCAGCGTTTTAACCACTTCGTGAATCGAGATTTTAACGAACGGCGTGGTGTCATACGGGTAAACGATTTTCAGACCTGACGGGAAGAAGGGTTCCATCTTCTTCAGCTCTGCACGGATCGCCGTCGCGGTGTCGAGGGCGTTCGCCCCGGTCGCCAGTTTGATACCCAGACCCGACGCAGGCTTACCGTTGAACTTAGCGATTACGTCGTAGTTTTCACCGCCCAGCTCCACTTTTGCCACGTCACGCAGGCGAACCTGAGAACCGTCCTGATTCACCTTCAGCAGAATTTTGCTGAACTCATCGGCGGAAGTCAGACGGGTCTGCGCAATGATAGAGGCGTTAAGCTGCTGGCCTTTCACCGGCGGCGTACCGCCTAGCTGACCGGCGGCCACCTGGGCGTTCTGCGCTTTAATGGCGCTGATCACGTCAACCGGCGTCAGCTGGAAGTTGTTCAGTTTGTTCGGATCCATCCAGATACGCATCGCGTACTGGGAACCGAACAGCTGCACGTCACCCACACCAGAAGTACGGCTGATGGCGTCCTTCATGTTGGCGCCCACGTAGTCGGAAATATCCTCCTGCGTCATGGTGCCGTTGGTGTTGATAACGCCGACAACCATCAGGAAGCTGCTGGACGATTTCTCGACGCTCACGCCCTGCTGTTGTACTTCCTGCGGCAGCAACGGCATTGCCAGTTGCAGTTTGTTCTGCACCTGAACCTGCGCGATATCCGCGTCAGTGCCTGACTGGAAGGTCAGGGTGATCTGAACGGTACCGGTTGAGTCACTGTTTGAGGACATGTACATCAGGTTATCGATACCGTTCATGTTCTGTTCGATAACCTGCGTAACGGTATCCTGCACCGTTTTCGCATCAGCACCCGGGTAGGTTGCGGAGATTGTCACCGCCGGTGGCGCAATCGTTGGATATTGCGCGACAGGCAGCTTCAGGATCGCAAGTCCCCCGGCTAGCATGATGATTATGGCGATCACCCATGCGAATATGGGGCGATCGATAAAGAAATTAGGCATGTCTTAACGGCTCCTGTTTAAGTTAAGACTTGGTTTGTTCTGACTGACCGTTGGCTGCGGCTTTTTGTTGATTGTCAGAAGCGACTTCCTGCGCTTTTACCTGGGCGCCAGGGCGGACTTTTTGCAGACCAGTGATAATGACGCGATCGCCATCTTTCAGACCTTCCGTCACCAGCCATTTATCGCCAATCGCCTGCGTTGCAGTGATATTGCGCGTTTCGACTTTGTTATCAGCACCCACCACCAGCGCGCTCGCATCGCCACGCGGCGTACGGGTCACACCCTGCTGAGGCACCAGAATGGCGTTCGGATTAGTCCCTTCTTCCAGACGTGCGCGAACGAACATCCCTGGCAGCAGATTCTTATCCGGGTTAGGGAAAATCGCACGCAGGGTGATCGAACCGGTAGTCTGGTCGACGGTCACATCAGAAAATTCCAGTGTGCCCGTTTGGGAGAACTTGATACCGTCATTGGTAATCAGCTCCACTTTGGCTTTGCCGTTTTCTTGCTTCAGCGTGCCGTTAGCCAGCTCTTGCTTCAGACGCAGGAAATCGTTGCTGGATTGAGTGACGTCAACGTAGATAGGATCAAGCTGCTGAACGGTAGCCAGCGCATTGGTTTGGCCGTTCTGTACCAGCGCACCTTCCGTGACGGAAGATTTACCCACGCGACCGCTGATAGGGGAGGTCACTTTGGTATACGCCAGGTTGATACGGGCAGTTTCAACAGCCGCTTTTGCCGCAACAACGGCAGCGCTGGTCTGTTGTGCATCGGCCAGGGCAGTATCGTAATCCTGTTGGCTGATGTACTGCGTACCGAGCAGCTTTTTGTAACGGTTCAGCGTGACCTGAGAGATTTTCGCAGCGGCTTCAGCCTTCGCTAAATCGCCTTTGGCGCTTTCATAAGACGCCTGATAGGTTGCTGGATCAATCTGATACAGAGACTCACCGGCTTTCACGTCACCGCCTTCGGTGAAGTTACGTTTCAGGATGATGCCACTCACCTGAGGACGAACTTCAGCAATGCGGTAAGCGCTGGTGCGGCCGGGTAATTCTGTTGTGATTTGTAGAGGTTCGGATTTGAGCGTAACGACACCAACTTCTGGCGCCTGCTGTTCTCCCTGTTGAGCCTGTTTCTCATCACATCCTGTTAGCGCTAAGCTGCCTGAGAGCATCAGAACGACCGCCAGAGGCGTTAACCCTCTGTTTTTGTTCATATGTAAACCTCGAGTGTCCGATTTCAAATTGATCAATGGTCCTAAGTCAAAAACCCATTGCTGCGTTTATATTATCGTCATGCTATGGTACATACATTCATAAATGTATGTAAATCTGACTCCTGTAAATTCACTCACCTATGGCACGAAAAACCAAACAACAAGCGCTTGAAACTCGTCAACACATACTTGATGTGGCGATGCGTTTGTTCTCTCAGCAAGGTGTCTCGTCAACCTCACTGGCTCAGATTGCTCAGGCCGCGGGTGTTACGCGGGGGGCGATTTACTGGCACTTCAAAGACAAATCAGATCTGTTTAGTGAGATTTGGGAACTTTCAGAATCCAGCATTAGCGACTTAGAAACTGAGTATCGGGCAAAATTCCCCGACGATCCACTCTCAGTATTGAGAGAAATTCTAGTATATATCCTTGAAGCCACGGTCGTTGAAGAGCGTCGTCGCCTTATGATGGAAATTATCTATCATAAATGTGAGTTTGTTGGCGAAATGGCGGTGGTTCAGCAGGCACAACGCAGCCTGTGCCTGGAAAGCTACGACCGCATCGAATATACGCTAAATGAATGTATTCAGGCAAAATTGTTACCCGCAAATTTGCTCACCCGCCGGGCGGCCATCTTAATGCGCAGCTACGTGTCGGGACTGATGGAAAACTGGCTTTTCTCCCCCCAGTCATTTGACCTGAAAAATGAAGCCCGCGATTACGTCGCCATTTTGCTGGAAATGTATCAGTTCTGCCCAACGCTTCGCGGCGAGTCGCCTTCGCTGTCCGCCTGAGTTTTTCCAGGAAATATCTCATAGATTCAGTATCGCGCTATTCTGCTTAAGACGGGCGTGATATTCTGCACGCCGGACTATTTTCGGTCATTCTCAGACATCCAATTCATGACTATGCTGCACTTTAGATGCTCGCAAAACCCTGTTTTTGCTTTTGTTTTTCTCATGCTGTTTTTCTTCGCGGCAACCCCTTCTTCCTATGCTCGTTCGGACAGCGCAACGGATATTCCTTCGCGTGCGGATGTCCAGGCGCAGCTTGATTCTCTGAGCAAACAAAAAGCGCTGTCTCCACAGGACAAGCTTGTTCAGCAGGACTTAACCGAAACGCTTGAAACGCTTGATAAAATTGAGCGAGTTAAGGCCGAAACTATCCAGCTGCGGCAAAAAGTGGCGCAGGCGCCGGACGTGATGCGTAAAGCCACCGACGCGCTGAGTGCGTTAAGCGATGTGGATAGCGATGATGAAACGCGGAAAACGCTGGCCACGCTCTCCCTGCGCCAGCTTGAGTCGCGCGTTGCCCAGCTGCTGGACGATCTGCAAACCGCGCAGTCCGATCTCTCCACCTACAACAGCCAGCTTGTATCGCTGCAAACCCAGCCGGAGCGCGTGCAGAACGCGATGTACTCGGCTTCCCAGCAGCTTCAGCAAATTCGTAATCGTCTGAACGGCACCACGGTGGGGGACGGGGCGTTACGTCCGACCCAGCAAACGTTGCTCCTCGTTCAGCAGTCTCTGCTCAACGCGCAAATTGAACAGCAGCGTAAGAGCCTGGAAGGAAATACGGTTTTACAGGATACGCTGCAAAAACAGCGCGATTATGTGACCGCCAATATCAACCGTCTTGAGCATCAGCTCCAGCTTTTACAGGAGGCGGTTAACAGCAAACGCCTGACCTTGACGGAAAAAACGGCGCAGGAGGCGGTATCGCCGGACGAAACGGCCCGCATTCAGGCCAATCCGCTGGTTAAGCAGGAGCTGGACGTTAACCATCAGCTCAGCCAGCGCCTGATCCAGGCGACGGAAAACGGCAACTCGCTGGTTCAGCAGAATATTAAGGTCAAAAACTGGCTGGACCGCGCGCTCCAGGCCGAACGCAATATTAAAGAGCAGATCGCGGTACTGAAGGGCAGCCTGCTGCTGTCGCGCATTCTCTACCAGCAGCAGCAGACGCTGCCGTCCGCCGATGAGCTGGAGGACATGACCAACCGCATCGCGGATTTACGTCTGGAGCAGTTCGACGTTAACCAGCAGCGCGACGCGCTTTTCCAGAGCGACAGCTTTGTCGCCAAAGTGGAAGAGGGCCATTCCAGCGAGGTCAATCCTGAAGTTCACGACGCGCTGTTGCAGGTTGTCGATATGCGCCGCGAGCTCCTCGACCAGCTCAACAAGCAGCTTGGCAACCAGCTGATGATGGCCATCAACCTGCAAATCAACCAGCAGCAGCTGGTGAGCGTATCGAAAAACCTCCAGGAGATCCTGACCCAGCAGATTTTCTGGGTAAACAGCAACAAACCGATGGACTGGGACTGGATCAAGTCCTTCCCGGAAACGCTTAAATCCCAGATTAAAAGCATGAAAATCACCGTGAACTGGGAGAAAGCCTGGCCAGCGGTGATGATCGCGTTCCTGGCTGGACTGCCGTTACTGCTGATTGCCGGACTGATCCGCTGGCGTCTGGGATGGCTAAAACAGTACCAGGCGAAGCTGGCGCATGAGGTGGGGCAGCTGCGTAACGACAGCCAGCTGCATACGCCAAAGGCGATCCTGATTGATTTAATCCGCGCGCTGCCGGTGTGCCTGCTTATTCTGGCGGCGGGTCTGATCCTGCTCACCATGCAGCTGAATATCAGCGATCTGCTGTGGGCGTTCAGTAAAAAGCTGGCGCTGTTCTGGCTGGTGTTCGGCCTGTGCTGGAAGGTGCTGGAAAAAGACGGCGTGGCGGTGCGCCATTTCAACATGCCGGAACAGCTGACCAGCCACTGGCGTCGTCAGATTGTCCGCGTCAGCCTGGCGCTGCTGCCGCTGCACTTCTGGTCGGTGGTCTCTGAGCTCTCCCCGCTGCATCTGATGGATGACGTGCTGGGACAGCTGGTGATTTTCCTGAACCTGCTGCTGATCGCCGTGCTGATGTGGCCGATGTGCCGCGACAGCTGGCGCGATAAAGAGTCGCACAATATGCGTCTGATCACCGTGACCGTACTGGCGATTATTCCGCTGGCGCTGATGGTGCTGACCGCAACGGGGTATTTCTATACTACCCTGCGTCTGGCGGGCCGCTGGATTGAAACCGTCTACCTGGTGATTATCTGGAACCTGCTGTTCCAGACCGTGCTGCGCGGTCTGAGCGTGGCCGCGCGCCGCATTGCCTATCGCCGCGCCATTGCGCGTCGTCAGAATCAGGTGAAAGAGGGTGCGGAAGGCGCAGAGCCGCAGGAAGAGCCGACGATTGCCCTTGAGCAGGTCAACCAGCAGACGATGCGTATCACCATGCTGGTGATGGTGGCGCTGTTCGCGGTGATGTTCTGGGCGATCTGGTCCGATTTAATCACCGTGTTTGCTTATCTCGACAGCATTACCCTGTGGCAGTACAGCGGCACGGAAGCGGGTGCCTCGGTCATGAAGAGCGTCACCATGGGCAGCCTGCTGTTTGCCATTGTGTCGTCGATGGTCGCCTGGGCGTTGATCCGCAACCTGCCGGGGCTGCTGGAAGTGCTGGTGCTGTCGCGACTGAACATGCGCCAGGGCTCCTCCTACGCTATCACCACCATCCTGAACTACGTGATCCTGGTGGTGGGGGCGATGACGGTCTTCGGCTCGCTTGGGGTGTCTTGGGACAAGCTGCAATGGCTGGCGGCGGCGCTCTCGGTTGGTCTGGGCTTTGGCTTGCAGGAGATCTTCGGTAACTTCGTTTCCGGCCTGATTATTCTGTTCGAACGTCCAGTGCGCATTGGCGATACCGTGACTATCGGGACCTTCTCCGGGACGGTCAGCAAGATCCGTATTCGTGCGACCACCATTACCGACTTCGATCGTAAAGAGGTGATCATCCCGAACAAGGCGTTCGTGACCGAGCGCCTGATCAACTGGTCGCTCTCTGATACCGTTACCCGCGTGGTGATCCGCCTCGGCGTGGCCTACGGATCGGATCTGGATAAGGTAAAAGAGGTGCTGCTGCGCGCGGCGATGGAACATCCGAAGGTGATGCACGATCCGGCGCCGTCGGTCTTCTTCACCACCTTTGGCGCCAGCACGCTGGATCACGAGTTACGTCTGTACGTGCGTGAACTGCGCGACCGCAGCTACGCCGTGGACGAACTGAACCGCACTATCGATCGTCTGTGTCGTGAAAATAACATCAACATCGCCTTCAACCAGCTTGAAGTCCATCTGCATAACGAGAAGGGTGACGAGCATACGGAAGTGAAGCGCGAGATTAAGGGTGATGACCCCACTCCGGCTTAATCTTTTTTCCCTTTTCCCTCTCCCTGTGGGAGAGGGTTAGGGTGAGGACAGCAGGCCTTCACCTTTCCTTCAAAATCTCTGCGCACAATCTCCAGCGCCTTAAGCACCGTTTCCGCCGGCAGTTCATGGTTTTCCAGCAGCATAATTAAGTCCACGGCCAGCTTTACTTCATCCGGGGCGTTTTCCAGCGACATCAGGTGCTCCTTTTAGCGGGTCAGTCGTTCTATGACGCGTTCAATCTCATCCAGCGCCTGACGGCAGCGAACGATGCGTCCTTCCAGTGCGGTGATTTCCCGCATTAATAATTGCTGTTCTTCCAGCGTTTCGCTGTTATTCAGCCGGGCTTCGCGCTCGCGCTTCATCTCGAACAGGCGGCGCTCGAACTCCTGATTTTCCAGCCGCTTGCGCTGCCATTTGCCGAGGCCCGGCGACGGCGAGTCCCAGGCGCGGAGCGGCCAGGCCGCAATCTCACGGTGCAACGCGGTGACCTGTTCGGTCAGATGCTCCGCAAGCCAGGCAACCTGCTCCTGCTGTCCGCTCTCGACCGCATGGCGGAGTTCATCAAGGTTTGTCTGCGCTTCAGCGAGGTAATCCTGAATCAGCGTGCTGCGTGTGCGAAAAAGCTGTCGGTCGAAGCGCGGTTTCAGCGTCGCGTGCCCCATCAGCGGGGTGGCCTGCTCACGCAGGAGGGCCAGCTGATTTTGCAGCGTATTCAGAAGCAAGGCTGTTTTCAATGCGCTCTCCAGTGGTAAAGTAGCCGTTCAGTTTGATAACGATTCGCATTATGCAGCGTACTATTTTAATCATCATTGGCTGGCTCGCGGTAGTGCTTGGCACGCTGGGCGTGGTTTTGCCGCTACTGCCCACCACGCCGTTTATTCTGCTGGCGGCCTGGTGCTTCGCCCGCTCGTCGCCGCGCTTTCACCACTGGCTGCTGTATCGCTCATGGTTTGGCGGCTACCTGCGCCACTGGCAAAAACACCGCGCGATGCCGCCTGGCGCAAAGCCGCGCGCGATCCTTTTCATCCTGGTGACCTTCGCCATCTCGCTCTGGATGGTGAAGATGATGTGGGTGCGGATCCTGCTGCTGGTGATCCTCACCGGCCTGCTACTCTTTATGTGGCGGATCCCCGTGGTGGATGAAAAGCAACAAAAGCACTAACGCCTCATAATGTCTGTTGCAATTATCCCGCGCAGCCAGTAAATTCGACCGTTTTCGAGCACAGGCGCACCTGGTTAAAGGTTAATCAATTGTTACTTTAACCCCTCTTCGCGTGCCCTGTGAGTAACACTGTTTCATTTAGGCACAAACCGATGACCGCAACTGCACAGCAGCTTGAATATCTGAAAAACAGCATCAAAAGCATCCAGGATTATCCAAAGCCTGGCATTCTTTTCCGTGATGTCACCAGCTTGCTGGAAGACCCGAAAGCGTACGCGCTCAGCATTGAACTGCTGGTCGAGCGTTATAAGAACGCCGGGATCACCAAAGTAGTAGGGACTGAAGCCCGTGGCTTCCTGTTTGGCGCACCGGTTGCGCTGGCGATGGGCGTGGGTTTTGTGCCGGTTCGTAAACCGCGCAAGCTGCCGCGCGAAACGATCGCCGAGAGCTACGAGCTGGAATACGGCACCGATCAGCTGGAGATCCACGTTGATGCGATCAAACCAGGCGACAAAGTGCTGGTGGTGGACGATCTGCTGGCGACCGGCGGCACTATCGAAGCAACCGTGAAGCTGATCCGCCGTCTGGGTGGGGAAGTGACCGACGCCGCATTCATCATTAACCTGTTCGATCTGGGCGGCGAGCAGCGCCTCGAAAAACAAGGTATTACCAGCTACAGCCTTGTGCCATTCCCGGGGCATTGATCCCGATTGTCACAACCTCGCTCAATGGGTGAGGTTGTGATAGCATTCCCCTCCATAAATTCACCTTCCAGCGTTGCAGAGCCTGCCCATGAGTTATCAGGTGTTAGCCCGTAAATGGCGACCACAAACCTTTGCTGACGTTGTCGGTCAGGAACATGTGCTGACGGCCCTGGCGAACGGCTTGTCGCTAGGTCGCATCCATCACGCCTATCTTTTCTCCGGTACCCGCGGTGTCGGTAAAACCTCTATCGCCCGTTTGCTGGCGAAAGGTCTGAACTGCGAAACCGGGATCACCGCCACGCCGTGTGGCGTGTGCGACAACTGCCGTGAAATCGAGCAGGGCCGTTTTGTCGATCTGATTGAGATCGATGCCGCGTCGCGCACCAAAGTGGAAGATACCCGTGACCTGCTGGATAACGTCCAGTACGCCCCGGCGCGAGGCCGCTTCAAGGTCTACCTGATCGATGAAGTTCACATGCTGTCGCGCCACAGCTTCAACGCCCTGTTGAAAACGCTGGAAGAGCCGCCCGCGCACGTGAAGTTCCTGCTGGCGACCACCGATCCGCAAAAGCTGCCGGTGACGATCCTGTCGCGCTGCCTTCAGTTCCATCTCAAGGCGCTGGACGTTGAACAGATCCGCGCCCAGCTTGAGCACATTCTCGACGAAGAGAAGATTGTCCACGAGCCGCGCGCGCTGCAACTGCTGGCGCGTGCCGCAGACGGCAGCCTGCGCGACGCCTTAAGTCTTACCGATCAGGCGATTGCCAGCGGTGACGGAAAGCTTTCAACCGATGCCGTGAGCACCATGCTCGGCACCCTGGACGACGATCAGGCGCTGTCGCTCATTGAAGCGATGATTGCCGCCAACGGCGAGCGCGTAATGTCGCTGGTCAACGCGGCGGCCGCGCGCGGCGTCGAGTGGGAAGGACTGCTGGTTGAAATGCAGAGCCTGCTGCACCGCGTGGCGATGCTGCAACTCTCTCCGTCGGCGATTGGCGCGGACATGGCGACCATCGAACAGCGTATGCGCGAGCTGGCGCGTACCGTGCCGCCAGCCGACGTGCAGCTTTATTACCAGACGCTGCTGATTGGCCGTAAAGAGCTGCCGTTCGCTCCTGACCGCCGCATGGGGGTTGAAATGACCCTGCTGCGCGCGCTGGCGTTCCACCCGCGTAAACCGTTGCCGGAGCCGGAAGTGCCGCGGCAATCCTTCGCCCCGGTGGAGCCGACGGCGGTGATGTCGCCGCAGCAGGTATCGCCACAGCCGACGCCGCCGCCGCAGCAAAACGTGCCGCTGTCGGATGCCACCAGTTCGGTACTTGCCGCACGAAGCCAGTTGCAGCGTGCGCAGGGAGTAACCAAACCAAAAAAGAGTGAACCGGCAGCGCCAGGACGAGCGCGGCCGGTGAACAACGCCGCGCTTGAACGACTGGCTTCGGTAACGGAGCGCGTTCAGTCGCGCCCTGCGCCCACCGCGTTCGAGCAAAAAGCCCCGGTGAAGGAAGAGGCTTACCGCTGGAAAGCGACCACTATTATCGAAACGGTAAAAGAAGAGGTCGCCACGCCGAAAGCGCTGAAAAGGGCGCTGGAGCATGAAAAAACGCCAGAGCTGTCGGCGAAGCTGGCTGAAGAATCTATCGAGCGCGACGCCTGGGCCGCTGAGGTCAGCAAACTCCAGCTGCCGAAGCTGGTGGAGCAGGTCGCGCTCAACGCCTGGAAAGAGCAGGAGGGCAATCAGGTCCGCCTGCATCTGCGTCCGGGCCAGCGCCATCTCAATTCCCCTGGCGCACAGAAAGCGCTGGCCGAGGCGCTTGCCGCATTACAGGGGGCGCCGGTTGAATTGACTATCATTGAAGATGATAATCCGGCGGTGCGAACGCCGCTTGAGTGGCGGCAGGCGATTTATGAAGAAAAACTCGCGCAGGCGCGTGAGTCGATTATTGCGGATAACAACATCCAGACCCTGCGTCGTTTCTTCGATGCCGATCTGGATGAAGAGAGTATTCGCCCCATTTGATCGTGAGTCTGACTTACGGTTGTAATCATTAAACGTGAAAGAAGAGAGAAGCCTATGTTTGGTGGTAAAGGCGGTCTGGGTGGACTGATGAAGCAGGCCCAGCAGATGCAGGAAAAAATGCAGAAGATGCAGGAAGAGATCGCTCAGCTGGAAGTCACGGGCGAATCTGGCGCGGGTCTGGTCAAAGTGACCATCAACGGTGCGCACAACTGCCGCCGCGTTGAAATCGATCCAAGCCTGCTCGAAGACGACAAAGATATGCTGGAAGATCTGGTCGCGGCGGCATTTAACGATGCAGCGCGCCGTATCGACGAAACCCAGAAAGAGAAAATGGCCTCTGTCTCCAGCGGTATGCAGCTGCCGCCTGGCTTCAAAATGCCATTCTGATGAAAAAAGCGGCGTTCAACGCCGCTTTTTTTTAACCTCATTTTTTACCCTGCGCCTTCCCCTCACGTTTTTTAATCTGCGACATAAATACTTTCGATCATTATATAAATCTGGATGATCAATATTTCCTGGTAATAGAATATAAATATTGTGAATATGTTCGATTTTTTCAGTGCAAAACGCTGTTTGAACTATCAATAACTGTCTTTTTTTCCGTAAAGCGGATCTAAAATGCTAATTTAGCGGCTGGTGTAAATATTCATTTTACGCAAAGGTTTTTTGAGGATTATTATATTTCCCGTGCTTCGAAGCAACGTTCTATCTATTCTACGAATATTAAATATTGTTCTAATAAAGGATTTATTATGAAACTTAACCTGTTAAATGGTTCTTGTCTTTTCATCGCAGCCTCTCTGGGATATTCCTCATTAAGTCTTGCAGCAGATAATCAAATAACGTTTACCGGAAAAGTTCTGGATACCGCTTGTACGGTAACCGTTAATGGTGGCAATTCAAAGGTCGATTTAGGGGGCACGTTAAAATCGGATATTAGTAAACAAGGCAATACCGGCGCGCCAAAAAGCTTTACCATCGCATTAAGCGCGTGCCCTGCGGATGGCCCAACCGGCGCTTATATTAAATTCTCCGGTGAAACTGACGGGAATAGCAGTTGGTTCAAAAATACCGAAACCAATTCTCCCGCGACTAAGGTTGCGGTATTAATTAAACAAGGTAATACGACGGTAAGTGCTGATGATGGTAATGATGTTATTTCTATTCCGGCGACCGGTGGCGATGTGAATGTCGATTATACCGCACAATTAATTGCGACAGCGGATGGCGCAACAAAAGGCGGCGTATCAAGCACCCTGACTTATAACATTTCCTACCAGTAAGAAGATAAGGGAGGGGGATGCCCCCTCCCTGAAGGATAGTTTATGAAAGTAAATACACTGGCGACCGGGCTTACACTCGCGCTATTTATTACGCTTCCCGCCAAAGCAAGTTTGCTGATTGGTGGAACCCGTCTGGTGTTTGATGGGGCCCGCCAGGCGGCCACGCTGTCTGTTGAAAACAAAGATCCGGTCACGAATCTCGTCCAATCGTGGCTTTCCGCTACGGATAGCACGTCCCCCGGAAAAGACGCTTTTATTATTACGCCCCCGCTGTTCCGCCTGGCGTCAGGGGAGCAGGCGGCTATTCGGGTTGTGCGTTCAGGCAAACCGCTGCCTGAAGATCGTGAATCAATGCTGTGGCTTAACGTCAAAGGAATTCCCGCGTCAACGGAGGGAGTCGAGAAAAATGCGCTACAGATTGCGATTAATTCACGCATTAAACTGATTTACCGCCCGGCCATGCTACAAGGAATGACTCCTGCTCGTTCTGCGGACAAATTAGAATGGCGTGTTAACGGCACCGCGCTTGAGGTGAGCAATACCACACCGCATTATATGAATTTCTCCTCTCTGACCGTGAACGGAGAAGTGCTCTCCGAACTTTATTTCGTTGCACCGTTCTCGAAAATGACGATCGATAAGAGAAAGTTCCCTGCTCATGGAAAAGTGACATGGAAAATATTGGATGATTATGGCATGAGCACTAAAGCATATTCACAAACGTACTGATTTGTTAAATGGAAGAAACAGGTTTGGACGGATTTTATGAGTCTGATCGCCCGATACACCGCATTCTCAATTTTAAAATGCTGGCCAATGATTTTTCTGTCCCAGACTGATGCTGTCGCAAAAGAATTTTTCAATCCGCATCTTCTTGAGACAACGGATACATCCGTTCCTGAATTGGATCTCTCTTTATTTGCTCAGGATAATGCGCCGCCAGGAGATTACAATGTCGATATCTTTATTAATGACAGTTATGTCGATACCCGAACGTTAACCTTTACCCAGTCTGTTGAGGAAAAGGGAATGCCACCCGTCCTGAGGGCCTGTCTTGAACCCGCACTCCTCCGGCAGTGGAATATACGCACCGATAAATATCCAGAGCTGTCTCAAACGGCTCGGGGCTGTGCGCCGTTGCATATTATTCAGGACGTGAAAGAGCATCTGGATATTACTCGCCAGCGTTATACGCTCTCCGTGCCGCAGGTCGATATGCAGAACACGACGCGGGGATATGTATCAGAAGATCGTTGGGATGACGGTATTTCAGCCGGATTGCTGAATTACAGCCTGTCCGGGCAAGTGGTTACGCCACGGCAGAGCGGCACCAGTACGAACAGTCAGTTTCTTTCTCTCCAGCCCGGTTTTAATGCAGGCCCCTGGAGGTTGCGAAATTACTCTACCTGGAGCCATGACGAGGACGGTCAACGCTGGAACAGTGTTTACACCTATCTTTCCCGGGATATCCACGCTTTGCGAAGCCAGATGGTGGTTGGCGAAAGTAATACCCGGTCAGATATTTTCGACAGTATGGGCTTTACGGGTGTGATGCTTTATTCAGATACAGAAATGCTGCCCGACAGTTTGCAGGGGTTTGCCCCCGTAGTGCGGGGGATTGCCCAAACAAATGCCGAAGTGTCGATTTATCAAAATGGATACGTGATTTATAAAACAGCGGTTTCACCTGGTGCATTTGCCATCAGCGATATCTATCCGACCGGGAGTTCTGGCGATCTCCTGGTGGTGGTCAAAGAGTCCGACGGATCTGAGAAACGATTTTCAGTGCCCTATGCCTCTTTGGCCATTTTGCAGCGTGAAGGTCAGGGCCGTTATTCCGCTGTAGTGGGTAAAACGCGCAGTGAAAGCCAGCAATTCCGGGCGTTTAACTTCGTTCAGGCTTCCGGAGCAAGAGGCATTCGTGGCGGGGTTACGCTGTACGGTGGATTTATCCAGGCTGAAGATCGCTACACCAACCTGCTGGTCGGGGGCGGACTGAATCTGGGGGAGGCGGGGGCGTTTTCACTGGATGCTTCGCAGGCCTGGGCTCTACTCACGTCTGAAACGTCAGCCCAACCTCCGCGCGCGCAAGGGCAGTCTTATCGTCTGCGCTACAGCAAAACGCTACAGGCTACGGATACCGCCTTATCCGTTGCAGGCTATCGCTATTCATCCAATGGATATTATTCATTTCAGGATTTTAGCGATAGCTGGAATTCAGGAAACGATACGAATGATGTTGGCAGACAACACCGTCGCGTTGATGCATCCGTTTCACAAAGCACCGACTGGGGCGGCTTCACCCTGTCGCTGATCAGAGAAACGTTCCGGGATCGATCGCGAACGGATTCGTTAAGCATTGGGTATAGCAATACCATCGGGAAGCTTTCGTATTTTATTAACTATGCCCATAACAAAAACGATGCGTGGGAAAACCGTGACGATGCCACCAGTGATGATGCTATCGCCATCAACGTGAGTCTGCCGTTTAGCGCATTCAGTCACGATGACCAATGGCAGCAGGTCTCGGCCAATTATTCTCTTAATACCGATGCTAATCATCACGCGACGCATAATGTGGGTCTGAGCGGCGCTCTGCTGAAAGACAACGCATTAAGCTGGCAGGCGTCAGAGGGCTATGCTGCCAGTTCGAAAAAATCCAACGGCAATCTTAGCGGCAGCTATCAGGGCGGGTATGCCGATATCTCCGCTGGCTATGGATACGATGAATACAATAACCGTTACAGCTATGGCGTCAGGGGCGGGGCGGTTATCCATTCTGGAGGCGTTACCTTTGCGCGGGCATTAAATGAAAGCATCGCGTTAGTACAGGCGCCAGGCGTGGTGAACGTGCCGGTGGCCGGGCAGACGAACGTTCATACTGACTGGCTGGGCAATGCGGTGATCCCCTATGTCAGGCCTTACCATATCAACGACGTTACACTGGACGCGTCTGATAACGATATTGCTCATGCCGACATGGATAACATGAATAAAAAGCTCGTTCCGACCCGCGGGGCGATTGTGCTCGCACGGTATAAAACCTGGATCGGCTATAAATCGATGATGACCCTCCGTTATCGGGGGAGGGCAGTCCCATTTGGTGCCATCGTGACGACGGAAAATAGTGATAACGAACCGGCACGTACCAATATTGTGGGTGATGATGGCCAGGTTTATCTGGTGGGGCTACCGGCGAAAGGGACATTACAGGTTAAATGGGGCGATACGTCGGATAAACAATGCTGGGTTGATTATCAACTGCCGAAAGCGGGATCCCTTAATAATATTATTTTTTATCAGGGACAGTGTCGTTCGTTTGGGGCGTAAGTAAATAAAAGAAATACAGGAAGGGGTGATATGACGCTGTGGCGATATGGAATGCTTTTATTATTGATATATGCCTGGCCGGGGGCTGCTTTTAATAGCCAGGATACGGTTAACTTTACGGTGAAGGGCAATATTATTCAGCCTCTGTGCACGGTGAATGTCCCCTCACGGATTGATTTAGGCAGCTATGCGCGTCAGGATCTGTCCGTGGCGGGTGCTAACAGCGCCAATGTGCCGTTTACTATCACTCTGACGGACTGTTCCAGGGGGCTAACGCAGGCTGTCGTTTCCTTCTCAGGTACGCCCTATGACGATGGCGCATGGGGAACCGCGCTGTATGCAAATCAGGTGGCAGAAGGGGCAAAGGGACTGGGCTTGCAGCTCTATAACAACGACGGCAACGCGCGGGTCAATCTTGCCAATGGGGTGAGCTACCCCTTTCAAATTGATGAGCAGACGGCAGGCGGAGCATTACATATTATTGCCCGAATGTATTCACCCGAAGGTAAACCCACCGCCGGGGATTTTCACACCGCTATCACGCTTAATTTTTCCTATCACTAACGCATCGCAGGAGAAAACCCATGCAGTTTATTTATCTGTTGGGCATCGTCTTATTTTTATTATCGTTTTCGTCCCATGCAGACTGCACGCGTGATAAGAACGATGGCGTGTCGGTTTCAACCATTTCCTTGCCCGACCATATATTGATTAACAGCGGGAGTTATACCAGAGGAACGATTTTATACGATTCAGGATTTATTGCGGGCAGCGACGGTAAAGTGACCATAAAAGATTGTTACCAGAACTATTATGTCGGATTTATTTATCTTTCTGCTCCGCAAACGGGAAGTATGATTGGAGAAAATATCTACCCGACAAATCTTGAGGGGGTGGGTGTCAGGGTTTATACCCTTAACCAGGCCGGGCCTTACGACAGCTCACGGGCAATTGATAATAGCTGGCAGGCTGGCGACGGAGGGATGTTGTACTCAAGCCACACCCTGAATAATTCATCCTATCAGCTGCAACTGGTTGCCACAGGAGGCGCTATTCGCAGCGGTACGTTAACGCTGCCGTCACCGCTCGCAAGAGTGGATTTCCGGGAAAACAAAACGATGACCAGTTCGGGTGACGTTGCATCGAGCCTGTCCGTGTCTGGCAGCCAGGTCGATGTGAAAGCAATGGGATGCATTGCCGATCGCGCCGCGCTAAATTTTGATATGTCCGATATCAACGTAACGCGGTTTAACACCGCATCGCGCGTGGGGGGCGTGACGCAGGCACTCACTCTGTCCTGCGAGCCAGGTACCAACGTCGCAGTCACCGTTCAGGCGCCGTCGGTCACTGACGGGGATAATCAGAATAATACCCTGATTGCGCTATCAGAGAGCGGAGCATCCGGTGTGGCGCAGGGCGTCGGGGTACAACTCAATTTGCGGCTGGCGTCAGGACGCTATGACAGTGGGCAAAACGGCCTCCCTCTCAATACGCCTGTCGCCATCCTGACCTCGCAGCGCGTCACCCACGGTAGCGAGGGTTACACGGCGTTTTCTGATCCGGGGGAACCGGGGGGCGCATTAGCCAGTGAAACGCTGACCTTTACGGCGGATTATTACAAAACGCAATCTACCGTGACGCCGGGTAAGGCCAATGCGGCGGGCACGCTGAACTTCATCTACAACTGAGCGATGTTTTGTGGAGTGACAGATGCTACTCTATGCCACTTTATTTCTTGTATCCAGCTTCAGAAAGGAAGGCTTTCATGCAAACCAGTCCGCTGCTCACGCAGTTAATGGAAGCATTGCGCTGTCTGCCGGGCGTCGGTCCGAAGTCGGCGCAGCGCATGGCGTTTACGCTGTTACAGCGCGACCGCAGCGGCGGGATGCGCCTGGCGCAGGCCTTGACCCGCGCCATGTCAGAAATCGGTCACTGTGCGGATTGCCGCACCTTTACCGAGCAGGACGTGTGTAACATCTGCACTAACCCGCGTCGCCAGGAAAACGGTCAGATTTGCGTGGTAGAGAGTCCGGCGGACATCTATGCCATCGAGCAGACAGGGCAGTTTTCTGGCCGCTACTTCGTGCTGATGGGGCATCTCTCTCCGCTGGACGGCATCGGCCCGGACGATATCGGTCTCGATCGTCTGGAGCAGCGCCTTGAATCGGAAACGATCAAAGAGGTGATCCTCGCCACCAACCCGACGGTGGAAGGGGAGGCAACCGCCAACTACATCGCTGAACTGTGCTCGCAGTACGGCGTTGACGCCAGCCGTATTGCCCACGGCGTACCGGTGGGCGGCGAGCTGGAGATGGTCGACGGCACCACGCTGTCGCACTCCCTGGCCGGCCGTCACAAGATTATTTTCTGACCAAACGGAGGTTGCATTCGTGGCCTCCGCTTGAAATTTTCCCCGCTTATCCCCATCTCACACTCAACGTTTTTAAAACCCCATTAAATGGCATTGTTGAGGTCGAAATAGATGAAAGGACAAGAAACCCGTGGTTTCCAGTCAGAAGTAAAACAGCTTCTGCACCTGATGATCCATTCCCTTTATTCCAATAAAGAAATCTTTCTGCGCGAGCTGATTTCCAACGCCTCCGATGCGGCGGACAAGCTGCGTTTCCGCGCGCTGTCTAACCCGGATCTGTACGAAGGCGACGGCGATCTGCGCGTGCGTGTCTCCTTTAACAAAGAAGACCGCACCCTGACCATTGCCGATAACGGCATCGGGATGACCCGCGACGAGGTGATCGATCACCTGGGCACCATCGCCAAATCCGGCACCAAAGCGTTCCTGCAATCGATGGGTTCTGACCAGGCGAAAGACAGCCAGCTGATCGGTCAGTTCGGCGTGGGCTTCTACTCGGCGTTTATCGTGGCGGACAAAGTGACCGTCCGTACCCGCGCGGCGGGCGAGAGCGCGGAGAGCGGCGTATTCTGGGAATCTCAGGGCGAAGGCGAATACACCGTTGCAGATATCACCAAAGCGGATCGCGGAACCGAAATTACCCTGCATCTGCGCGAAGGCGAAGACGATTTCCTCAACGACTGGCGCGTGCGCTCCATCATCAGCAAATATTCCGACCACATCGCGCTGCCGGTTGAAATTGAAAAACAGGAAGAAAAAGACGGCGAAACCGTCATCTCCTGGGAGAAAATCAACAAGGCGCAGGCGCTGTGGACGCGTAACAAGTCTGAAATTAAAGACGAAGAATACAACGAATTCTACAAGCACATCGCCCACGACTTTACCGATCCGCTGACCTGGAGCCACAACCGCGTGGAAGGTAAGCAGGAGTACACCAGCCTGCTGTACATCCCGGCGCAGGCGCCGTGGGATATGTGGAACCGCGATCACAAGCACGGCCTGAAGCTGTACGTGCAGCGCGTGTTCATCATGGATGAAGCCGAACAGTTCATGCCGAACTACCTGCGCTTTACCCGCGGGCTGATCGACTCCAACGATCTGCCGCTGAACGTGTCCCGTGAAATCCTCCAGGACAGCACCGTGACCCGCAACCTGCGTAACGCGTTGACCAAGCGTACCTTGCAGATGCTGGAGAAACTGGCGAAAGACGACGCGGAAAAATATCTGACCTTCTGGAAACAGTTCGGCCTGGTGCTGAAAGAAGGCCCGGCGGAAGACACGGCGAACGTGGAAACGATCGCCAAACTGCTGCGCTTCGCCTCTACGCATAATGACTCTTCCGAGCAGAACGTGTCGCTGGAAGAGTACATCTCCCGCATGAAAGAGGGTCAGGAGAAGATTTACTACATCACCGCCGACAGCTACGCGGCGGCGAAGAGCAGCCCGCACCTGGAGCTGCTGCGCAAGAAGGGCATCGAAGTGCTGCTGCTTTCTGACCGCATCGATGAGTGGATGATGAACTACCTGACCGAGTTCGACGGTAAAACTTTCCAGTCCGTTGCCAAAGCCGACGAGTCTATCGACAAGCTGGCCGACGAGGTGGACGAAAGCGCGAAAGAAGCTGAAAAAGCGCTGGAGCCGTTCGTTGAGCGCGTCAAAACTCTGCTGGGCGACCGTGTGAAAGAGGTACGCTTCACCCACCGTCTGACCGACACCCCGGCGATTGTCACCACCGACGCCGACGAAATGGGCACCCAGATGGCGAAGCTGTTCGCCGCGGCGGGCCAGGCGGTACCGGAAGTGAAATACATCTTCGAGCTGAACCCGGATCACCCGCTGGTGAAACGCGCGGCGGATACCCAGGACGAAACCCGCTTCGCCGAGTGGGTCGAGCTGCTGCTGGATCAGTCCCTGCTGGCCGAGCGCGGCACGCTGGAAGATCCTAACCTGTTCATTAAACGTGTGAATGCGCTGCTGCTGGCGTAATGAAACACCTGCCCCTCACCCTGCCCTCTCCCCACGGGGGAGAGGGTGTTCAAATTCCCTCTCCCCCGTGGGGAGAGGGTTAGGGTGAGGGGACATCAGACAGCACCCTCCCAAATTATCTCCCTCCATTAACCGTTTCAGCTTCCGCGCCTTCCTTGAGCCACGTCCGTTCTGATGGTATTGTTTAGCGCTTTTGAAAAATTGAACCAACTTTTGAGGGGATTTTCGCAATGCGTATTATTCTGCTTGGCGCTCCGGGCGCGGGTAAAGGAACTCAGGCTCAGTTCATCATGGAGAAATACGGTATTCCGCAAATCTCTACCGGTGACATGCTGCGTGCCGCAGTTAAATCTGGCTCCGAGCTGGGTAAACAGGCTAAAGACATTATGGACGCGGGCAAGCTGGTAACCGACGAACTGGTTATCGCGCTGGTGAAAGAGCGTATTGCTCAGGAAGACTGCCGCAACGGTTTCCTGCTGGACGGCTTCCCACGCACCATCCCTCAGGCTGACGCCATGAAAGAAGCGGGCATCAACGTTGACTACGTTCTGGAATTTGATGTACCAGACGAGCTGATCGTTGACCGTATCGTTGGCCGTCGCGTTCACGCTGCATCAGGCCGCGTTTACCACATCAAATTCAACCCGCCTAAGGTTGAAGGCAAAGACGACGTGACCGGCGAAGAGCTGACCACCCGTAAAGACGATCAGGAAGAGACCGTGCGTAAGCGCCTGGTGGAATACCATCAGATGACCGCACCGCTGATCGGCTACTACTCTAAAGAAGCGCAGGCGGGTAACACCAAATACGCGAAAGTCGACGGCACCCAGGCCGTGGCTGACGTCCGTGCAGAGCTGGAAAAAATCCTCGGCTAATAGCACCGTTCTCACCCGGGTTCTCCGGGTGAGAAAATTTCTCATTTTCCTTTCGCTGTAATTGGTTTCGTTTAACCGCATTTCCGCTACAATTGACAACCATTCAAATGGTTAAGAGGCGTGAATGAGTCAGGCGAAAACCGGCATCTTGCTTGCCAATCTGGGCACCCCAGAAGCACCCACCCCTGAAGCGGTAAAACGCTATCTGCGGCAGTTTTTAAGCGATACCCGCGTTGTGGATACCCCAAGATTGCTGTGGTGGCCGCTGCTGCGCGGCGTCATTCTGCCGATCCGCGCCCCGCGCGTGGCAAAACTGTATCAGTCCGTCTGGATGGAAGAAGGCTCTCCGCTGATGGTTTACAGCCGTCGTCAGGAAAAAGCGCTGGCCGCCCGCCTGCCGGATATGCCCGTTGCGCTGGGGATGAGCTACGGCAAACCTTCCCTTGCCAGCGCGGTGGACGTACTGCTTTCGCAGGGCGTTGAGCATATCGTCGTGCTGGCGCTCTATCCGCAGTACTCCTGCTCGACGGTTGCCGCCGTCTGGGACGAGCTGGCGCGGATCATGGCGACGCGTCGCCGTATTCCGGCCATCACCTTTATTCGCGATTACGCCGATAACGAACTGTATATCAACGCCCTCGCCAGCAGCGCCCGCGCGTCGTTTGAAAAACACGGCGAGCCGGACCTGCTCCTGCTCTCCTATCACGGCATTCCTCAGCGTTTCGCCGACGAAGGGGACGACTATCCGCAGCGCTGTCGCGATACTACCCGCGAGCTGGTCTCCGCCCTTGGCCTGCCGCCTGAAAAGGTGATGATGACCTTCCAGTCGCGCTTTGGCCGCGAGCCGTGGCTCACGCCCTACACCGATGAAACGCTCAAAATGCTGGGCGAAAAAGGCATCAAGCACATTCAGGTGATGTCGCCGGGCTTCTCGGCGGACTGTCTTGAAACGCTGGAAGAGATCGCCGTGCAAAACAAAGAGTTCTTCCTGGAAGCGGGCGGGGGAAAGTACGAATACATTCCTGCGCTTAACGACTCCCCTGAGCATATCGAGATGATGGCGTCGCTGGTGAAGAACAGCCGCTGATCGCGCTTATGGCCGGGTTTGTGCTACCATTCCCGGCCCATATTCTTGCAAAGCTCAGACCATGAAATTTCCCGGTAAACGCAAATCTAAACACTACTTTCCCGTCAACGCCCGCGATCCGCTGCTGCAACAAATTCAGCCGGTAAACGAAACCAGCGCCGCCTGGGTAGTGGGTATCGATCAGACGCTGGTGGATATCGAAGCGAAAGTGGATGATGCGTTTGTCGCGCGCTACGGTCTGAGCGCCGGGCACTCGCTGGTGATTGAAGACGACGTCGCCGAAGCGCTGTATCAGGAGCTGGTACGCGAAAATCTCATCACCCACCAGTTTGCGGGCGGCACCATCGGCAACACCATGCACAACTACTCCGTGCTGGCCGACGACCGTTCCGTGCTGCTCGGCGTGATGTGCAGCAACATCGAAATCGGCGGCTATGCCTACCGCTATCTGTGCAATACCTCCAGCCGTACCGATCTCAACTACCTGCAAGGCGTCGATGGCCCAATTGGCCGCTGCTTCACGCTGATCAGCGACTCCGGCGAGCGCACCTTTGCCATCAGCCCGGGCCATATGAATAAGCTGCGCGCCGAGAGCATTCCGGAAGCGGTGATCGCGGGGGCGTCTGCCCTGGTGTTGACCTCCTATCTGGTGCGCTGCAAGCCCGGCGAGCCGATGCCCGAAGCCACTATGAAGGCGGTGGAATACGCTAAGAAATACAACGTGCCGGTGGTGCTGACGCTCGGCACCAAGTTTGTGATTGCCGATAACCCGGAGTGGTGGCAGGCGTTCCTGAAAGAGCATGTCTCGATTCTGGCGATGAACGAAGAAGAGGCCGAAGCCTTAACCGGCGAAAGCGATCCGCTGCTGGCCTCAGATAAAGCGCTGGACTGGGTGGATCTGGTGCTCTGTACCGCCGGGCCGGTCGGTCTGTACATGGCGGGCTTCACTGAGGAAGAGAGCAAGCGTAAAACCCAGCACCCGCTGCTGCCGGGAGCGATTGCCGAGTTCAACCAGTACGAGTTCAGCCGCGCGATGCGCCATAAAGATTGCGAGCATCCGCTGCGCATCTACTCGCACATCGCCCCATACATGGGCGGGCCTGAGAAGATCATGAACACCAACGGCGCGGGCGATGGCGCGCTGGCGGCGCTGCTGCACGACATCACCGCTAACGCCTATCACAAAACCAACGTGCCGAACTCCAGCAAGCACAAATTCAGCTGGCTGACCTATTCGTCGCTGGCGCAGGTGTGTAAATACGCGAACCGCGTGAGTTATCAGGTGCTGAACCAGCACTCTCCGCGCTTAACGCGCGGCCTGCCGGAAAGGGAAGACAGCCTCGAAGAGGCGTACTGGGACAGGTAAAAGCAAAACGGCAACGTGGTTGCCGTTTTTAATGTTTGTTCCCTCTCCCTGTGGGAGAGGGCCAGGGTGAGGGCATCAGACCGCACAAGGTAAAAGCAAAACGGCAACTTCGGTTGCCGTTTTTAATGTTTGTTCCCTCTCCCTGTGGGAGAGTGCCAGGGTGAGGGCATCAGACCGCACAGGCTAACCCGTCACCACCTCACCAACCGGCGGCTTCTCCAGCAGCGTCAGCATCGTATTCGCAATCTCACGCTCGCCCATCACCACCTGATTCGCACCGCGCTCGGTAATATACTCAACCTCGTCGTCGTAATGCGCGCGGGCGATAATCTCAATGGTCGGGCACTTCTCGCGGGCAGAAGCGACAATTTCCCCGGCCTCGTAGCCGTTCGGGATGGTCAGCAGCAGCCAGCGGGCGCAGTCCAGATGCGCCAGATTCATGATCTCTTCGTTAGCCGCATTGCCCAGCACCGCGCGGATCCCACGGGCGCGCAGCTCGTCGACGCGGGTGCGGGACGTTTCAATCACCACCAGCGGAATGCCCTGCGCCATCAATTTTTCGCCCAGCAGGCTGCCGACGCGGCCAAAGCCCACCAGCAGCGCGTGGTTACAAATATCTACCGGGATCTGCTTCTCTTCTTCAATCGCCTCTTCCAGCGTCTGCTCTTCGAGGGTTTCGGTTTTTTCGAGGTATTTTTCCAGCAGGGCGAACAGCACCGGGTTCAGCATGATGGAGAGGATCGCCCCGGCCAGCACCAGATTCTGTCCGGTCTGCGGCAGCAGGTTCAGCGCCATGCCGAGGCCCGCGAGGATAAAGGCAAACTCACCGATCTGCGCAAGGCTGGCGGCAATCGTCAGGGCGGTACGCGGCGAGTGGCCAAACATGCGCACCAGGAAGAAGGCCGCCACCGACTTGCCGAAGATGATAATTGCCAGCGTCCCCAGCACGGCCAGCGGCTGCTCTACGAGGATCATCGGGTCAAACAGCATGCCGACGGAGACAAAGAACAGCACGGCGAACGCGTCGCGCAGCGGCAGGGTATCGTGAGCGGCGCGGTGGCTCAGCTCGGATTCGTTCAGCACCATCCCGGCGAAGAACGCGCCGAGGGCGAAGGAGACATCGAACAGCTCAACCGCCCCGAAGGCGATGCCCAGCGCCAGCGCAAGAACCGAGAGCGTAAACAGCTCGCGGGAGCCGGTAGCGGCGCTGCGGGACATGATCCACGGCACCAGTCGACGCCCCACCAGCATCATGATGGCGATAAACGCCACTACCTTGCCGATGGTGATGCTCATATCCAGCGCCAGCGAGGCAAAGCCGATGTTATCTTTTTCCATCATCCCGGCAACGGCAGGCAGCAGCACCAGCGTCAGCACCATCACCAGATCTTCAACAATCAGCCAGCCAATTGCGATTTGCCCGCGCTGGCTGTCAATGAGCTGCCTCTCCTCAAGCGCGCGCAGCAGCACCACGGTGCTGGCGGTGGAAAGACACAGACCAAACACGATACCGGTCATCAAAGACCAGCCAAGCAGGGCCGAAAGCGCCATCCCCAGCAGCGTCGCCACCCCTATCTGGGCGATAGCGCCGGGTATGGCGATATTCTTTACCGCCATCAAATCCTTCAGTGAGAAGTGCAGACCCACGCCGAACATCAGCAAAATCACGCCCAGCTCCGCCAGTTCAGGTGCCAGTTTGGTATCCGCCACAAAACCTGGCGTAAACGGCCCCGCCAGCACGCCCGCTAACAAATAGCCCACAAGAGGAGAAATACGCAGTTTATTGGCAATCATGCCGAGGATAAAGGCGAGCACAAGACCACCAACAATGGTGGTGATAAGCGGTGTGGCGTGATGCATTCGTTCTCCTTTCGTTTGGGTGATCCATATCTGGCGTAAATACCAAAAGGGCTAGTAATAGTTTATGACAATTTTTATCGTTATGTTTATGAACAATTGTTGAAATTTGAATAAAACAGCAATAAGCGTGAAAAAAAGCAGATTTTGATAAATTCAGAGGGGGGAAAGAGGAAAAAGCCTTACGGCATCAGGCAGTTTGGTCGCCAAAGTAAAACTTTGGCGACCGAAAAATTACGCTTTGTGACGGTTGTCAGGCAGGAATATGGTCAACATCCCTAAAAGAGGCAGGAAAGCGCAGATTTTATAGACCAGGAAGATACTGGTGTGATCGGCAACCATACCCAGCACGGCGGCCCCTAAGCCACCCATGCCAAACGCGAAGCCAAAGAACAGGCCAGAAACCATGCCGATACGCCCCGGCAGCAGCTCCTGCGCGTAGACCAATATCGCAGAGAAGGCCGACGCGAGGATAAAGCCAATGATCACGGTTAAAATCCCGGTCCATTCCAGGCTGGCGTAGGGTAAAACAAGCGTAAACGGCGCGACGCCGAGGATAGAGCCCCAAATCACGTATTTGCGCCCAATCTTATCGCCCACAGGCCCGCCAATCACCGTCCCGGCAGCAACGGCAAACAGGAAGGCAAACAGGTGGAACTGGGCGTTTTGCACCGATAATCCGAACTTTTGCATCAGATAAAAGGTGTAATAGCTGCTGATGCTCGCCATATAGAAGTATTTCGAGAAAATCAGCACCAGCAGGACCGATACCGCCAGCACGACCTTATTGCGCGGTAGCGGATTCACCACTTTCACGACCGGTTTGCCCTTATTAACGCGATGCTGCGCGGCGTACCAGCGGCTGATCTGCGCCAGCACCACAATCGCCAGCAGCGCCGCCAGGACGAACCACGCCACGTTGCCCTTGCCGTAAGGAGCGATGATCACCGCCGCCAGCAGCGGGCCGAGGGAGCTGCCGAAGTTACCGCCCACCTGGAACAGGGACTGCGCCAGCCCGTGACGGCCGCCGGACGCCATTCGCGCCACGCGTGACGACTCCGGATGGAATACCGACGAACCCGTACCCACCAGCGCGGCGGCAATAAGAACGGCTTCGAAGCTGCCCGCCATCGCCAGCAAAACAAGACCGCTCAGGGTGAAGCACATGCCAATCGGCAGCGACCACGGCATCGGATATTTATCCGTCCAGTAGCCTACGACCGGCTGTAGCAGCGACGAGGCCAGCTGGAAGGTCAGGGTGATCATACCGATCTGGACGAAGGTTAATGAAAACTCGGACTGCAACAGCGGATAGATAGCCAGAATTAATGACTGAATCATATCGTTGAGCAGATGCGAGAGGCTGATTGCGCCTAATACTTTGAAAGACGTGCGCGACGCCGCAGCGCCCGGCGCGGGCTGGGTTGATTCACTGATTGCCATAAATACCACGTTAATTGTTATTAGAGATGCAGGGTGTAATTATTATCCGACTAACATACCCGCCCGCGACATTTGAAGAAAGTCGCAATTCTGAAAACATATTTGTCTATTCTTGTGAGTCACTGTAATTTTTGCGTTTATCTATGGGTCAGGGAGAGAAGAGATGAAGTTAATGAAGCGTGCCGTTGCGCTGGCGCTGCTTGCCGCATGGGGGCTGACAAGCCTGCCGGCGCAGGCATACGAAAAAGATAAAACCTATAAAATCACGATCCTGCATACCAACGATCACCACGGCCATTTCTGGCGCAGTGAATACGGCGAGTATGGCCTGTCTGCGCAAAAAACGCTGGTGGACGGCATTCGCAAAGAGGTGGCAGCCGAAGGCGGCAGCGTGCTGCTGCTGTCGGGCGGTGATATTAACACCGGTGTGCCGGAGTCTGATTTACAGGATGCCGAGCCCGATTTTCGCGGCATGAACCTGATTGGCTATGACGCGATGGCGGTCGGCAACCACGAGTTTGATAACCCGCTGAGCGTGCTGCGCCAGCAGGAGAAGTGGTCTAAATTCCCGTTCCTCTCTGCCAATATTTACCAGAAAAGCACCGGCGAGCGCCTGTTCAAACCCTACGCGCTGTTTAAGCGTCAGGATCTGAAAATCGCGGTTATCGGTCTCACCACCGACGACACGGCGAAGATCGGCAATCCCGAATATTTTACCGACATCGAATTCCGCAAACCGGCCGACGAGGCGAAGCTGGTTATCCAGGAATTGCAGATGAACGAAAAGCCGGACGTGATTATCGCGACTACCCATATGGGGCACTACGATAACGGCAACCACGGCTCGAACGCGCCGGGCGACGTGGAGATGGCGCGCAGCCTGCCCGCTGGCTCGCTGGCAATGATTGTGGGTGGTCACTCGCAGGATCCGGTCTGCATGGCCTCCGAGAATAAAAAGCAGGTGGATTACGTGCCGGGCACGCCGTGCGCACCGGACCGTCAGAACGGTATCTGGATCGTTCAGGCGCACGAGTGGGGCAAATACGTGGGGCGTGCGGACTTCGAATTCCGCAACGGCGAGATGAAGATGGTGCACTACCAGCTTATCCCGGTGAACCTGAAGAAGAAAGTGACCTATCAGGACGGGAAGAGCGAGCGCGTGCTCTATACACCGGAAATCGCCGAGAACCCGCAGATGCTCTCCCTGCTGACGCCGTTCCAGAACAAAGGCAAAGCGCAGCTGGACGTGAAAATCGGCACGCTTAACGGTCGTCTGGAAGGGGATCGCAGCAAAGTCCGCTTCGTGCAGACCAACATGGGTCACCTGATCCTGGCGGCGCAAATCGCGCGCACCGGGGCCGATTTCGGCGTGATGAGCGGCGGCGGTATTCGTGACTCCATCGAAGGCGGCAACATCACCTATAAAGACGTGCTGAAGGTGCAGCCGTTTGGCAACGTGGTGGTCTATGCCGACATGAGCGGCAAAGAGGTGATTGATTATCTGACCGCCGTGGCGCAGATGAAGCCGGACTCCGGCGCCTATCCGCAGTTTGCCAACGTCAGCTTTGTGGCCAAAGAGGGCAAGCTTAACGATTTGAAAATCAAAGGTGAGCCGGTCGATCCTGTGAAGACCTACCGTATGGCGACCCTAAGCTTTAACGCCACCGGCGGCGACGGGTATCCCCATATCGATGACAAACCGGGCTACGTGAATACCGGCTTTATCGATGCGGAGGTGTTGAAGCAGTTTATTCAGCAGAACTCGCCGATTGACGTGAATGCGTACGAACCGAAAGGTGAGGTGAGCTGGCAGTAGTGTTGTGCGGCCTGATGCCCTCACCCTGGCCCTCTCCCACAGGGCTTCCCCACCAAATGTAGGCGCTAAACCATTCCCTCTCCCCTTGGGAGAGGGTTAGGGTGAGGGGGAACATACGGCTCTGTTGGTCATTCCGTTCACCTTGGGTTCCTTGCTTCTCTGTCACCACACTACTTGTGAACGTGCCATGGGGGCTCGCCGCCGCCCCCCTGGCAACCCGGGCTCCCGGCAAGAAAATCGCCGCTTCGCGGTACCCTCAGCTTATTCCTTCATGCTATCGGGTCGGGCACCAGCCTGCATCCATGCAGGCTATGCCCTCTCGGCGCGTCCATGCGCCTCGCCCCGGCATTACGGAAACGCTTCGGCGATTTACAGCCGGACCAGGGTGTTGCTGTAACGCTGTTATCTATATGAAATTATTCTCATCGCTTTATGAGAAAAATTACTGAGGAACCCTCTCCCACCGGGAGAGGGCGCAAACACAAAAAACGGTAACGCCTGTTACCGTTTTGCTTTTACCTCGTAGCCGCCACCCGGCTTTTTTTACTCCCGACGCGCGATATCCGCAAATTTCGCATCCAGCATTTTCGCCAGATCTGCCGCCGCCAGTTCGATATCCAGCCCGCGCTTGCCGCCGGAGATAAAGATGGTGCTAAATTCCTGCGAAGGGGCGTCAATCAGCGTTGGCAGGCGCTTTTTCTGTCCCAGCGGGCTGATCCCGCCCACCAGATACCCGGTCGTGCGTTGCGCAACCATCGGGTCGGCCATATCAACCTTTTTCGCCCCTAATGCTTTAGCGACCTTCTTCAGATCGAGCTGCCCGGCAACGGGGGTGACCGCAACGGCGAGGTGCTTCATATCCCCGTTCACCGCGACCAGCAGCGTCTTGTAGACCTGGTCGGCGTTCAGCCCCAGCTTGCGCACCACTTCGTCGCCAAAATTGGTTTCATTTGGATCGTGATCGTAAGTGTGGATCCGGAAGGTGATTTTGTTTTTTTCGAGTAATTTAACGGCGGGAGTCATACCTATCCTTCTTACGACAGACGATTTATGCGTAAAGCATACGCCTGACGTTTGTCTAAAAAATAGCACCATCTTGCGCATATAGTGTTGGCAGTGATGGTCACTTTGAGCGACAATCGGCTCAACCGAAGGTCTCCTTCGGCATAATAAAAACGATGAAATTCCTCTTTGACGGGCCAATAGAGATATTGGCCATTTTTTTTATTTCAGCAACGACGGCAAATTTCCTTCTCCGTACAAATGCAGCGCCCCGACGGCCACCACGTAGCGCCCGGCGGGCAGGGCATACAGCGTTTCTCGCCAGGCCCGGTTACGCTCGTTCATCAGCACATCGTACAGCGACTGGCTGAAGGTGGCGGGCAGCACGGGCTTATCATCCGCAGGTGGCGACTCCAGCCACCAGCCCACCATTACCTGCAATAACCGCGCGTTGGTATGCCAGTGCGTCAGGGTGTCGTCCAGCAGCAGCAGGCCATCGTCCGGAAGCTGGCGCAGCAAATCAACCTGACTGTCCGCCCCTTCAAGCTCGATAATCGGCAGATCCTGCGCGCGGGCGACGTTGAGCAACTGGTAATCAATGCCGTATTCCCCGCGCAGGCCCAGACGCTGCGCCTGGGTCGCCTGGAGCACCATCGCAATTTGCCACAGGGGCTGGGTTTCCAGCATCGACAGGGATAAACCGAGCTCGTCCGCCGCGCGGGTCAGCCCGGCAAGCTGGTCTTCGCTCAGGCGTTCATTCAGCGGGGGAGGAATGTCCAGCCCGGCAAAGGGAGATTCGCTGCCGGAAATATCCGCTTCGACCACCAGCGCATCGGCTTTGCGCAACAGGTTGAGCAGAGCGGGCGGGAGAGGCGACATCCCGGAGGTGCCCATATGGATGCTGCCGACCAGATGCAGATGCTGCCCGCCGGGCAGTGAAATATCGATGCCGGGCCAGGCGTAGCGACGGGGAAACAGGGCGCGAAACGAGGTTTTTATACGATTAAACAGGCTCATACGCGCTCCATAAACGGAAAGGTTCATGCTAGCGCGTACGAGTACAAGGTTCAATCTTTCGGTTTAAACCGCAGCAGGCGGTTGGCGTTGCTCACCACGGTGATGGAGGAGAGCGCCATCGCCGCACCCGCCACCACCGGGTTCAGCAGCGTGCCGGTCAGCGGCCATAAAATCCCGGCGGCAATCGGAATGCCGAGAGAGTTATAGACAAAGGCCCCGAGCAGGTTTTGCTTCATGTTGCGCAACGTCGCTTTCGCGATAGACAGCGCGTCGGCTACCCCCATCAGGCTGTGGCGCATCAGGGTAATGGCGGCGGTTTCAATGGCGACATCGCTGCCGCCGCCCATCGCAATCCCCACGTCCGCCTGCGCCAGCGCCGGGGCATCGTTAATGCCGTCACCGACCATCGCCACCTGACGTCCCTGGCCTTGCAGCTTTTTGATGGCATCGGCTTTGCCGTCCGGCAGCACGCCCGCAATCACCTCATCAATACCCGCCTCTTTCGCGATAGCGTTGGCGGTGGTCGGGTTATCCCCGGTCAGCATTACCAGACGATAGCCCGCGCGGTGCAGACGCTGTAGCGCCTCGACGCTGTCCTGACGCAGCGGGTCGCGAACGGCAAACAGCGCGGCGGCTTTACCGTCAACGGCCAGCAGCACCGGCGTTGCGCCCCGTGAGGCCTGCGCTTTCAGCGCATCGTCAAGCGCGGCGGTCTCAATACCGTTCTCGTGCAGCAGTGCCTGGTTGCCGAGCAGCAGCGCGTGATTGTCCACGTCACCGCTTACCCCCAGCCCGCGCAGGGTGCGGAAATTATTGACCTGCGGCAGCGAAGGCTCTGCCGCTTTATCCAGAATGGCGCGCGCCAGCGGGTGGCTGGAACCCTGCTCCAGCGCGGCGGCGAGGCGCAATGCGCCGGCTTCGCTAATGCCTGCGGTGGTGATCGCCACGACCTGCGGTTTCCCTTCGGTCAGCGTGCCGGTTTTATCAAATACCAGCGTATCGAGGGTGCTTGCGCGTTGCAGGGCGTCGGCGTCACGAACCAGTACGCCAAATTCGGCGGCGCGACCGACGCCGGAAATAATCGACATCGGCGTTGCCAGACCCAGCGCGCAAGGGCAGGCGATAATCAGCACCGTGGTGGCAATCACCAGGGTGTACACAATCTGCGGTGCCGGGCCAAAGACGTACCAGATAGCGGCGCTCAGCAGGGCAATACCCACCACCACCGGCACGAAAATGGCGGAGATTTTATCGGCGAGCTGGCCGATTTCCGGCTTGCTGCTCTGCGCCTGGCGCACCATGCGAATAATGCGCGACAGCGTGGTGTGGCTGCCGACGGCGCTGGCGCGAAACAGCACGCTCCCGTCTTGCACGACCGTCCCGGCGTGAACCGCATCGCCTGTGGATTTCTGCTGCGGAACCGGCTCCCCGGTAAGCATGGCTTCATCCAGCCAGGCTTCTCCCTGGGTGATTTCACCGTCAACCGGGACGCGATCCCCGGTGGTCAGGCGCAGCGTCATGCCCGGCTGCACGTCAGCCAGCGGGACGCTCTTTTCTCCTGCATCCGTGACGACGCGCGCCGTCGGCGGGGTTAAATCGAGCAATCTTTCCAGCGCCTTCGAGGAGCGCTGACGCGCCCGCGCTTCAAGCATATGGCCGAGGTTAATCAGACCGATAATCATCGCGCTGGCTTCGTAATAAAGGTGGCGCGCCTCCATCGGGAACCACTGCGGCCAGACGTTGACGCTCATGGAGTAGAGCCACGCCGCGCCCGTACCGAGGGCAACCAGCGTATCCATCGTCGCGGTGCGGTTTTTCAAACTTTTCCAGGCGCTGGTATAGAAGTGACCGCCCGCGAAGACCATCACGGCGAGGGTAATCAGCCCGATCGCCAGCCACAGGGAACGGTTATCGTCGGTGACCATCATGTTGTCGCCGATCATTCCCCAGACCATCACCGGGATCCCCACCAGCAGCGCGACAATCGCCTGCCAGCGGAAGCGTTTCATGGTGGCGATGGCGGTTTCCTGCTGGCGCTCGCGGCGTTTGGCGTCATCCTCGATGGCCTCTGCGCCGTAGCCCGCTTTTTCTACCGCCTGCACTAAATCTGCGGTGGAGGCACTGCCCATCACCAGCGCAGTACGCTCCGCAAGATTGACCCGTGCCTGCGCGACACCCGGCACCGCCTGCAAGGCGTTTTGTACCCGGGAAACGCAGCTGGCGCAGCTCATGCCGTTGATCAGCAGCTGTTGGCTGTCATCAATATCATCAGCTACCGGAAGCTCAGGAGTGGCCGCTGTCAGTGCTTCCGACGGGAGTGATGACTCTGCCAGCGGTTTAGCCTTTGGGTGGCTTAGCTCCGCCCCGTAACCGGCCTGTTTAATGGTCTCGATCAGCGCGTCGGCGCTGGCGCTACCGATTACCGCAGCGTGATCGATCGTCACGTCCGCGCTTTCAACGTCAGGACGCTGTTCCAGACTTTCTTTAACGCGTTTGACGCAGTGGCCGCAGGAGAGGCCGTCCAGCGTCAGATCAATGGTGTGAGACATAATAAAACTCCCGTATAATGACTGGTCAGTTATTGACCTTTTTAACGCTTTTCGCTAACTGTTATAAAGGTTAAACCTTCCATCAAGGGGAAGGTCAAGGGGGAAATGTGAATATCAGTGACGTTGCGAAAAAAACCGGATTAACCAGCAAAGCGATTCGCTTTTACGAAGAGAAGGGGCTGGTCACGCCGCCGCTGCGCAGTGAAAACGGCTACCGCAGCTATACGCAGCTGCATCTCGACGAGCTGACGCTGCTGCGCCAGGCCCGGCAGGTGGGGTTTAATCTGGAAGAGTGCGGCGAGCTGGTGCAGCTGTTTAACGATCCGAAGCGCCACAGCGCGGACGTAAAAAAACGCACGCTGGAAAAGGTGGCGGAAATCGAACGCCACATTGCCGAGCTACAGGAGATGCGCACCCAGCTGCTGTCCCTGGCGGCGTCCTGTCCGGGCGATGACAGCGCCGACTGCCCGATTATCGACAATCTTTCCGGCTGCTGCCACCGCAAGGCCCACGCTTAACGGGCTTTCACCCGCAGGGTGATCCCCTCTACCGCAATGACCTCTACCCGCGTCCCCGCGCTGAGGTCATCGTCTGCGACTACCGGCCAGGAGCTGTCCCCCACGCGCATGTGGCCGCGCCCGTTAACCAGCGTAGTATCCAGCGTAAAGTGCTTACCGATAATCTGCTGCCCGCGCTGGTTAAGATACGCGTCGGCGGGTTTTTGCTCTTTCACCTGGCGGTTCAGCCAGCGCCACCACAGCCACGCGGCCACCAGCGTCAGCACCGCAAACATCGCTCCCTGCCATGCCCAGTCGAGGGGCAGCAGCCAGACGAGCAGCCCGGTTAACACTGCCGCGACGCCGCTCCAGAGCAAATAGCCGTTGCCGCCGAGCATCTCGGCGGCCAGCAGCAGGCCGCCAAGACTCAGCCAGAAGGCATGAGGATGTGCGACGATGAGTTCAATCATTTTCTGCGCTCGTTTCCGCTGTCTTTGATCAGTTCAGAGATACCGGCAATCGACCCCATCAGGCTGCTGGCATCGAGCGGCATCATCACCACTTTGCTGTTGTTCGCAGAGCCGATCTCTTTCAGGGCATCGGTATATTTCTGCGCGACGAAGTAGTTCACGGCCTGAATATCCCCGGCGGCAATCGCTTCGGACACCATCTGGGTCGCGCGGGCTTCCGCCTCTGCCGAACGTTCACGCGCTTCGGCTTGCAGGAAGGCAGACTGGCGCTCCCCCTCGGCTTTGAGGATCTGCGACTGTTTTTCCCCTTCGGCCTTCAGGATCTCCGCCTGACGCACGCCTTCGGCCTCAAGAATATAGGCGCGCTTGGTACGCTCGGCTTTCATCTGGGCGTTCATGGAGGCGATCAGCTCCGCCGGTGGGCGCACGTCGCGGATCTCAATACGGGTGACTTTGATCCCCCACGGGTTCGTCGCCTGATCGACGATGTGCAGCAGGCGGGTGTTGATGCTGTCGCGCTGTGAAAGCATCTCGTCCAGTTCCATTGAGCCGAGGACCGTTCGAATATTTGTCATCGTGAGGTTTACGATAGCGAGTTCGAGGTTGCTGACCTCATAGGCGGCCTTTGGCGCGTCGATCACCTGAATAAAACAGACCGCATCGATGGTGACGTTGGCGTTGTCCTTGGAGATCACTTCCTGGGAAGGAATATCCAGCACCTGCTCCATCATGTTGATTTTACGACCAATCCGGTCCATGAAGGGGACGATAAGGCTCAGGCCAGGCTGAAGCGTTTTGGTGTAGCGGCCAAAGCGTTCGACGGTCCACTGATAGCCCTGCGGAACAATTTTGACGCCCGCGCCAACGATAACCAGCGCGACGAAGATAAGGACAGGAATAACGATGAGCATAAAACCTCCTGTTTTGAATGCTGCAAAGAGAAACTGCGGGAGTGTTAGCCGTAAGTATATCGGCTATCGCTCAGAAATTCGCCCCTGTAAAGAGGTGGGAAAACGGACAGCCCCGCCCGATGAGCAGGGCGTGGGGGTTACGCTTCGGAATGGGTATAGCTGAAATCGGTAATGAACCCGTCACCCGCCTCGGCGATGGCCCGGGAAAGTCCCTGATAATAATTTTCCAGCCCGATGGCCTCGATCTGCTGGATCTGCTCGCGAATAGGTGCGCAGAACAGCACCGCGTTCCCCGCTTCTACGCGTTTGTTGTTTGGCGGGAGATCGCCTGCAATGGCTTTAAACCAGGTTCGGATCCCCTGCTTTAAGTTGTTCGGCGCTTTGGCCAGATTATCGATCCCGGTCAGGACTTGCAGGGTCGGGAACTCGTCGGCGAAAACGGCGGTTTTCATGCGATCGAAGAACTGGCTGAACAGCTCGAAGGATCCGAGGTCGGTCACGCGCGGTTTGGTGGTTTTGCCGTTCTTGTTGCCGATTTTACTGGTGGTGTAGGCCGGTGACGGCACCGCATTGAACTTCTCCAGCTCCAGCCCGAACAGCAAATTACAGTGGGCGCGACGTTCTTTAAGCGGGTAGGAGAGAAGCACATCAATAAACTGGGTCGCTTTTACATCCGCGAGGTCATGGTTGATAAGCCACTGGGTGCGGGAAAACTCGGCCGGAGACACAAACCAGGCGGGCACCTCGGTGAAGCGTCTGGATTTCCCTTTACCATCAAATTCAAGGAACTCAGAACCATTATTAAAGGCGAAATAGCAATTTTTAAAACTGCCAATAGTGGTATTGACGATAAGCGCTTTCTTCACAAAATCGACGACTTCTGCACCGATGACAAAACGTGTGAGTTCCGAGGTTTTGATGACTTCCATTAATGTTTCTACATCAGGAACGCCTGGCTTAAGGGAAGGGAACTCATAAAATATATGTGTCATGTTGCATACTTCCTATAGTTATAAGAATGACATATTGCTGGCGAAAAATTCTAACACTACTCACTGTCTGAGGCCATGCGCCCCCGTGGCGAGAAAACCGGCGAGATCACAAATGGAAGAAATACGTTACTTTTTAATGTCAACATGTCAAACCTTGTTGACATCATGAAGACTAATATTTTTA
Source organism: Enterobacter sp. 186315 (assembly GCF_053290175.1). Classification (NCBI taxonomy): domain Bacteria; kingdom Pseudomonadati; phylum Pseudomonadota; class Gammaproteobacteria; order Enterobacterales; family Enterobacteriaceae; genus Enterobacter; species Enterobacter sp. 186315. The sequence goes on from NZ_JBPTTK010000004.1 coordinate 217,824, forward strand.
AACACTATGTGTCTTTTGAGTGTTTTGATGGCGTTAACGTTAAACACTTAAGTAAGTCTGATGGAAGAAACGTAAAAAGATAAGCCGCAGATATTGAGGACTTATTCAATAAGCCGCGCGCATAATAGCGCTTCTGGGATGCAGTGAATGGAAATACGATGAGTGATAAAAACATTATTTTGCATATCAAGGATGTAGGCTATCGCGTTGGCGAAAACAGGATCCTTGAACACGTTAACTTTTGCCTTTCGCCGGGTGAGTTCAAGCTGATCACCGGCCCGTCAGGCTGTGGCAAGAGCACGTTACTTAAGATAGTGGCCTCGCTGCTTAGCCCAACGGAGGGTTGCGTGCTGTTTGAGGGCGAGGACGTCAGCGCGCTTTCACCGGAGCGCTATCGCCAGCAGGTCTCGTATTCGGTGCAAACGCCTTCGCTGTTCGGCAACACGGTCTACGACAACCTTATTTTTCCCTGGCAGATCCGCCAGAAAACCCCGGAGCCTGAGAAGTTTATCGACGACCTGGCCCGCTTTGGGCTCTCTCAGGAGACGCTTACCAAAGCCGTTAACGAGCTGTCCGGCGGCGAAAAGCAGCGCGTTTCCCTGATCCGAAACCTTCAGTTTTTACCGAAGGTTCTGCTGCTGGACGAAGTCACCAGCGCGCTGGACGAGCACAACAAGCAGAACGTGAACGAGATAATTCACCGCTACGCGCGCGAGCAAAATATTGCCGTGCTGTGGGTGACGCACGATTCAAACGAAATTAGCCATGCGGATGACGTCATCAGGCTTCAGGTGCAGGGCGGAAAAATGCAGGAGGCAGACCGTGGACGGGCATAACATCACCAACGAATCGCTGGCGTTTTCAATGGTGCTGGTGCTGGTGGCGATTCTGATCAGCTACCGCGAAAAGCTGGGGCTGGAGAAGGATATCGTCTGGAGCATCTGCCGGGCGGTGGTTCAGCTCATTATTGTCGGCTACGTGCTGAAGTACATTTTCAACGTCAACCACGCGGTGTTAACGCTGCTGATGGTTCTGTTTATCTGCTTCAACGCCGCCTGGAACGCGCAAAAGCGCAGTAAGTACATCGATAAGGCGTTTATCTCGTCGTTTATCGCCATTACCACCGGTACGGCGCTCACGCTTACCGTGCTGGTACTTTCTGGCTCTATTGAGTTCGCGCCGATGCAGGTAATCCCGATTTCCGGGATGATCGCCGGGAACGCGATGGTGGCGGTCGGGCTGTGCTACAACAATCTCGGCCAGCGCTTTAGCAGCGAACAGCAGCAGATCCAGGAGAAGCTCAGCCTGGGCGCCACGCCGAAGATGGCCTCAGCCCGGCTTATCCGCGAGAGCATTCGCTCTTCGCTGATCCCAACGGTGGATTCGGCGAAAACGGTCGGGCTGGTAAGCCTGCCGGGAATGATGTCGGGGCTGATTTTTGCGGGGATCGATCCGGTTAAAGCGATTAAGTATCAGATTATGGTGACCTTTATGCTGCTCTCAACGGCGAGCCTGTCGACCATTATTGCCTGCTATTTGACCTATCGGAAGTTCTACAATTCCCGCCATCAGCTGGTGGTGACGCAGTTGAAACAAACGAAATGAAGTGAAGTAGGTTTTGTAGGCCCGGTAAGCGCAAGCGCCACCGGGCTTTTTTATCAATACAACAGCGCGTACAGCTGACGACGGTACTTCGACGCCAGCGCATCACCCGTCCCCAGAGCCGCAAGAATTTCCTGGAACATCTTGCGCGCCTGGCCGTCGGCGGCGGTTAAATCCTTCTTCAGATGGCTGAACAGCAGCTCCAGCGCCTCTTCGTTACGGCCCACCTGATGCAGCTGTAAAGCCAGCTGGCTGGCAAGCGCCGCGTCGTCCGGGTTATCGGCCACCTGCTGCTGCAACTGCTGGATTTCCGGCGTATCCGCCGCCTGCTTCAGCAGCTCAATCTGCGCTACCAGTCCCTGATAGCGGGTGTCCTGATCCTGCATCGGCACGGTTTTCAGCACCGCTTCCGCGTCGTCCGGACGGTGCAGGGCGATCTGGGTTTCCGCCAGCAGTAGGCCAATTTGGCTGTCCTGGTTTGACAGCTGCCAGGCGTCTTTCAGCAGCGGAAGCGCCTCTTCGTATTTGCCTTCCTGCATTAGCGCCGCGGCCTCCTGCGCTTTCAGCTCCTCTTCGCGCGGCAGCACCTTATCCAGCAGGGCGCGAACGGCCTCTTCCGGCTGCGGACCCTGGAAGCCATCAACGGGCTGACCGTTCTGGAACAGATAGACCGTTGGGATCGCGCGCAGGCCAAACTGAGAGGCCACCATCGGCTCGGCGTCGCAGTCCAGCTTCGCCAGAATGAACTGACCGTTGTACTGCGCGGCAAGGCTTTCCAGAACCGGCGTCAGCTGCTGGCAGTGTTGGCTGCGTTCAGACCAGAAGTAGAACAGCACCGGTTTGGTCATCGACTGTTCGAGGGTCTGATGCAGGTTAGCTTCAGTAATGTTTACGATATTCTGTGCGGACATACGTCATTCTCTGTTTATCAGTTTGTTCTTACATGGGGGACAAGCCGCGAGGCTTCAACTCAACCCTGCAAAATTTTGTCCATCATCCGGCCAGGCAGCAGGCGTTTCAGCCAGCCTACCGCGTGAGTCACCAGCGTGACCGGATAACGCATTTTCGGACGATCGCTTTCAAAAGCATGGCGCACTTTGGCGACAACCGCTTCCGGACCGAGGGTAAAACGTGCGGCAATGCCGGGATTTTCAACCGGTTTATCCGCCTGCGTCTGGTTAACATTCTCGGTGAAACGGGTGCGGATTGGGCCAGGCTCAATCAGGCTGACGTTGATCCCGCTGTGGCGCAGCTCCATGCGCAGGGCGTCGGACCAGGCTTCCAGCGCATATTTGCTGGCGGCATAGGCGCCACGGCCCGGCGTGGAGATAAGCCCCATCACGGACGAGGTCATCACGATCCGCCCCTCGCCGTGAGGGAGCATGGCGGGCAGTAAGCGCATGGTGAGCTGATGCACGCCGAAGAAATTGGACGAGAACTGCTGCTCCAGCTGGTCGCGGGAGAGGGTTTGCAGCGGGCCGTAAACGCCGTAGCCCGCATTGTTGAAAAGACCGTATAAACGGTTGTCGGTCAGAGCGATGACCTTATCAGCCGCTTGCTCTACGCTTTCGGGGGAGTCCAGATCCAGCTGCACGCCGGTAAAACCCATCCCGTTCATGCGCTCGACGTCTTCGGGTTTGCGGCAGGCCGCCAGAACCCAAAATCCCTGCCGTTTTAACTCAAGGGCGCTTTCAAGGCCAATTCCGCTGGAACATCCTGTTATTAAGACCGATTTTTGCATAACTTTACCTGTCAGGATCTCAGCTGTTTGACGAGTCGTGTTTAACTAAAGGAGCCAGCCGCGTTGCCATCCAGTCGGCAATAAACGGCTGCGCATCGCGATTGGGGTGAATACCGTCGTCCTGCATCCACTGGGGTTTGAGATAGACCTCTTCCATGAAAAATGGCAGCAGCGGAATATCAAACTCTTTGGCAAGCTTAGGGTAAATCGCGCTAAAGGCTTCATTATACCGACGACCGTAGTTGGCAGGCAGACGAATTTGCATCAGCAGCGGTTTGGCGTTGGCGGCCTTGATGTCCTGCAAAATGGTGCGCAGCGTTTGCTCCGTTTGCTGAGGCTGGAAGCCGCGTAACCCGTCGTTACCGCCCAGCTCCACCAGCACCCAGCGCGGCTGATGCTGTTTGAGCAGGGCAGGCAGGCGCGACAGACCCTGCTGCGAGGTATCGCCGCTGATGCTGGCGTTGATAACGGTCGTTTTGGCCTGCCATTTATCGTTGAGCAGCGCAGGCCACGCGGCGGTGGCCGCCATGCGATAACCCGCGCTCAGGCTGTCGCCCAGAACCAGTAACGTATCCGCCGCTGCCGCGCGGAAGGTCATCAGAATCAAAAAAAGGAAGGGCAAATGCCAGCGGAAAACATTGTTGAAGTTCATCATCTTAAGAAGTCCGTGGGTCAGGGGGAACACCAGCTGTCCATCCTCACCGGAGTTGAACTGGTTGTCAAACGCGCTGAAAGCATTGCGCTGATCGGCGAGTCGGGTTCCGGTAAATCCACGCTGCTGGCGATTTTAGCCGGGCTGGATGACGGCAGCAGCGGCGAGGTGAATCTTGTCGGCAAGCCGCTGCACGCGCTGGACGAAGAGGCGCGCGCCGCCCTGCGCGCCAGACATATCGGCTTTGTTTTTCAGTCCTTCATGCTCATTCCTACGCTTAATGCGCTGGAAAACGTCGAGCTGCCCGGCCTGCTGCGCGGGGAAAATACCCGCGAAAGCCGGGAACATGCCAAAGCGCTGCTGGAACAGCTCGGGCTGGGCAAGCGCCTTGACCATCTCCCGGCGCAGCTTTCCGGCGGCGAGCAGCAGCGCGTGGCGCTGGCGCGCGCGTTCAACGGCCGCCCGGAGGTGCTGTTTGCCGATGAACCGACCGGCAACCTCGATCGCCAGACCGGGGACAAGATCGCCGATCTGCTGTTCTCGCTTAACCGCGAGCACGGCACCACGCTGATTCTGGTGACGCACGATCCGCAGCTTGCCGCCCGCTGCGACCGCCGCCTGCGTCTGGTGAACGGCCTGCTCCAGGAGGAAGCATGATAGCCCGCTGGTTCTGGCGCGAATGGCGCTCGCCTTCGCTGCTGATCGTCTGGCTGGCGCTAAGCCTCGCGGTGGCCTGCGTGCTGGCGCTCGGCAGCATCAGCGATCGCATGGAGAAAGGCTTAAGCCAGCAAAGCCGTGAATTTATGGCCGGTGACCGGGCGCTGCAAAGCTCGCGTACCGTGCCCGCCGCCTGGATTGACGAGGCGCGCAAGCAGGGGCTGAAGGTCGGGGAGCAGATTACGTTCCAGACCATGACCTTTGCCGCCGACACGCCGCAGCTGGCGAGCGTGAAGGCCGTGGATGATATCTACCCGATGTACGGCGAGCTGCAAACCAGCCCGCCGGGGCTGAAGCCCGAGCCCGGCACGGTGCTGCTCGCCCCGCGCCTGATGGCGCTGCTGAACCTGAAAGCGGGCGACAGCATTGACGTCGGGGACGCCACGCTCAAAATTGCAGGGGAGGTGGTGCAGGAGCCGGACTCGGGCTTTAACCCGTTCCAGCTTGCGCCGCGCCTGCTGATGAACACCGCTGACGTGGCGAAAACCAACGCCGTGCAGCCGGGCAGCCGCGTGACCTGGCGCTATAAGTTTGGCGGCACGCCCGCACAGCTCGACGCGTACGAGAAATGGCTGCTGCCGCAGTTAAAACCGGAGCATCGCTGGTACGGGCTGGAGCAGGACGAAGGGGCGCTGGGCAAATCCCTTGAGCGTTCCCAGCAGTTCCTGCTGCTCTCGGCGCTGCTCACCCTGCTGCTGGCCGTGGCGGCCGTCGCGGTGGCGATGGGGCACTACTGCCGCAGCCGCTACGATCTGGTGGCTATCCTCAAAACCCTCGGCGCGGGCAGGGCGCAGCTGCGCAAGCTGATTGTCGGCCAGTGGCTGATGGTGCTGGCGCTGGCGGCGGCGACCGGCGGCGCGATGGGGCTGCTGTTTGAAAAGGCGCTGATGGTGCTGCTAAAACCGGTGCTGCCCGCCGCGCTGCCACCCGCGAGCCTCTGGCCGTGGCTGTGGGCGGTAGGGGCGATGGTGGTGATTTCCCTGCTGGTGGGGCTGCGCCCTTATCGCCTGCTGCTCGCCACGCAGCCGCTGCGCGTTCTGCGTCGCGACGTGGTTGCCAGCGTCTGGCCGCTGAAATATTACCTGCCCGCCATTGTGGCGGTCACGGTCGGGCTGCTTGCCTGGCTGATGGGTGGCAGCACGCTTCTGTGGGCGGTGCTGGCGGGGGCGGTAGTCCTGGCGCTGCTGTGCGGCGTAGTGGGCTGGCTGCTGCTTAACGTGCTGAAAACGCTCACCGTCAAATCGCTGCCGGTGCGCCTGGCGGTGAACCGTCTGCTGCGCCAGCCGTGGTCGACGCTGAGCCAGCTTTCTGCGTTCTCGCTGTCGTTTATGCTGCTGGCGCTGCTGCTGGTGCTGCGCGGCGATCTGCTCGACCGCTGGCAGCAGCAGCTGCCGTCGGAAAGCCCGAACTATTTCCTGATCAACATCGCCCCGGAGCAGGTGACGCCGCTGAAAGCGTTTCTCTCTGAGCACCACATCGTGCCGGAGTCGTTTTACCCGATCGTCCGCGCCCGTCTGACGCAAATCAACGGCCAGTCGACGGAGGGCAATAAAGACGAGTCGCTCAACCGCGAGCTGAACCTGACCTGGCAGGATAAACGCCCGGATCACAATCCGATTGTCGCCGGAACCTGGCCGCCGAAGGCCGGAGAGGTGTCGATAGAGGAGGGGCTGGCGAAGCGTCTGAACATCGGACTGGGAGACAGCGTGACCTTTACCGGCGATACCCAGGACTTCAGCGCTAAAGTGACCAGCCTGCGCAAGGTTGACTGGGAGAGCCTGCGGCCAAACTTCTTCTTTATCTTCCCGACGGGGGCGCTGGACGGGCAGCCGCAGAGCTGGCTGACCAGCTTCCGCTGGGAGAAAGGCAACGGGATGCTGACCCAGCTTAACCGCGAGTTCCCGACCATCAGCCTGCTGGATATCGGCGCGATCCTCAAACAGGTCGGGCAGGTGCTGGAGCAGGTGAGTCGGGCGCTGGAGGTGATGGTGGTGCTGGTAACGATCTGCGGCGTGCTGTTGCTGCTGGCGCAGGTGCAGGTGGGGATGCGCCAGCGCCATCAGGAGCTGGTGGTTTACCGCACGCTCGGCGCGGGCAAGCGGCTGCTGCGCACCACGCTGTGGTGTGAATTCGCCCTCCTCGGGCTGGTGGCGGGGCTGGTGGCGGCCATCGGCGCGGAAACGGCGCTGGCGGTGTTACAGACCAGAGTGTTCGACTTCCCGTGGGAACCTGACTGGCGTCTGTGGATTACGCTGCCAATCTGCGGCGCGGTGCTGCTCTCCCTGTGCGGCGGCTGGCTGGGGACGCGCCTGTTGAAAGGCAAAGCGCTGTTCCGTCAGTTTGTCAGTTAGTTCAATGCCGTGATGATTACGCACCGGTTTATATGCTGGTGCGTAATCACTTAACAGCACAAATCGATAATACCCTCTCTTTTAGTAGCACAAATCATTAAAAACCCGCCCACACAGACTGGTTAATTCCAGTTAATATTTACGCGCTAATTTTTAGCTGCGTGTTTCTCAAGGAAAAATAATGACTATAAAAAAAACAGCGCTGGCGGCAACGATCGGCGCGGCAGTGGCATTAACGTCTTTCGCAACGCAAGCGGAAATCACTGTTCTTAAACAAGATCCTCAGGCGGGCGATCCGCTGAGCCGTTTAAACTTCACCGTTGGCGGCAGTATCCGTCCACAGTTCCAGAACATGACCGGCGATGACGGTAAAAACAGCTACAAGCGCAACGGCTTTGACGGCGGTACCCGTTTCCGTTTCGCGGCTGATTATTACCTGTTTGATGACATCAGCTGGGTGAGCTACTACGAGCTGGGCGTGAACATTCCTGCGCAGTTCAACTGGGATCACCACTACGCTGAAGGCGCACACGACACCTCTCGTCGTATGCTTTATACCGGTCTGAAGAGCGATACCTGGGGTACGCTGACCTTCGGTCAACAGAACAGCGTTTACTATGATGTGGTTGGCGCGAAAACCGATATCTGGGACTACGACATGATTGGTCAGGCTCCAGGTAACGGCATCAACGGCGACTACGACGGCTCTTATCGTTCACGCAAGATGCTGAAATATAAGAAAACCGTGGGCGATGCTGACATTTATGCATCCTACCTGTTTGAAGACAGCGAATACCTGCCGGGCAACGGCCTGCGCTACAAGCGTAAAGGCGGCGGTTCACTGGGTCTGGATTATCACCTGACCACCGACCTGACCTGGGGCGCAGCATGGAACTATACCCGTGCGGACATGCGTAACCCGGACAACGGCGACAGCAAGGCTTATGACCAGAACATCCTCGGTACAGCGCTGAGCTGGACGCCGGATAACTGGACCTTCTCCGCAGGCGGCGGCTGGTATCAGAACTTCCTGACCACCAAAAAAGTGTCCACCAACGACTACTTTGCCGGTGACGCATGGGGTATTGAGTACTTCGCGGGCTACAAATTCCCAATCGGCCAGTATGCGGTTAAATCCATCCAGCCTTACTTCATGGGCGATCGCATCGAGTACGTGAACGGTCGTAACTACCAGCGTATCGACAACGGCGTGGGTATCAGCTTCCAGCTGGACTACGGCTTCCGTGTGGATTACGAGCACGTGTTCACGTCAAGCACCGACAACCTGGGCGACATGAACCTGGTGCGTCTGCGCTACGACTTCTAAGCCGTTATGTTGGGTGCGGTCTGATGCCCTCACCCTGACCCTCTCCCGCGGGGAGAGGGAACAAACATTAAAAACGGCAACCTGGGTTGCCGTTTTGCTTTTACCTCACCACCCGGCTTTTTTTCAGCGATTAAGCCAGTCGGCGACCTCGCCGTACGTCCCGCGATACACAATCTTCTCCGCCTTTTTCTCCAGCTGATAGCCGTACATCGGGTCGTAATAGTCTTCCAGAAGCGGCGCAAGCCAGCTGAAGTGCGCGTCGGTGCTGCCGGTGCGCCGCTGATCTGCGAGCGAGGAATCTAACAGCGCGGTGAACTCCGCATACCGTTGCAGCCCCAGACGGCGGCGGATGGCGTACAGGCCGTGGTGCAGATACTCGCTGTACTCTTTCCAGCCTGCTTCCTCGCCGTACGCGGCGGAAAAATCCGCCCACATATGGTCGAAATACTCCTCGCGCAGGCGTTCAAGGCGGATATCAAACGGATCCTCGACAACCACAATCGGGGCCTCAACCATGCGGTCGCGCAGGCACTCCGGCAGGTGGTTGGAGCCGATCATCCGGCCTTCGTCTTCCAGCACCCAGCGCGCCGCGTCTTTTTTCAACAGCTCGACGGCAAGGTGGTTTTCAAAGCTCGCCTGGGAAAGCTGCGGCGTCAGCGTGCGGCCAAACGACGAGCCGCGATGGTGCGCCAGCCCTTCCAGATCCACGCCCTGAGCGTGCTGTTTCACCAGCAGCGTCTTGCCGCTGCCCGTGCAGCCGCCAATCAACACCATCGGCTTTTGCACCTGTTCCTCGGTGGCGCGCATCGCCGCCTGGCGCAGCATCTTATAGCCGCCTTTAACCAGCGGATATTCAACGCCCGCCGCTTTCAGCCAGGCCTGGGTGATGTGCGAGCGCTGGCCGCCGCGGGCGCAGCAGAGATAGCCGTCCGGATGTTGCAGACACGCATCGCGCCAGGCAGCGATCCGATCCTCACGGGTCTGGCCGTTCACCAGGCTGTGACCGAGCGCCAGCGCGGCCTCTGGCCCCTGGCGTTTATAGCAGGTGCCCACGGCGGCGCGTTCGTCGTCGTTCATCAGCGGCAGGTTAAGGGCGGCGGGCATCGCGCCCTGTGCAAATTCGATCGGCGCGCGAACGTCGATTAAAGGGGTATCGGACGCGAGGATCGCGCGATAGTCCGTTCCATCGTTCATGGTTATTCCAGAAGAAAACTAAGCAGCAATGGGCGGGATTGTACGCCGGGGAAAGGGGAGGTCAACTCCCCGGCGGAAGGCGGGCTATTTAAGCTTTGACTGCGCCCAGACAATACCGCTCGCGTATTCTGGCGGCAGCAGCGGCACGATGGCCTCCAGCGTGGCGCTCAGGCGGTCGGTATCGGTGTCGTTCAGGTTGAGATGACCCACCTTACGACCCGGCCGCACCTCTTTGTCGTACCAGTGCAGATGCACCAGCGGCAGCTTCAGCCAGGCGTAGTTCAGATCGGTGCCGATCAGGTTGATCATCACCGACGGGCTGTTCACCACCGGCTGCGGCAGCGGCAGGTCGGTAATGGCGCGCAGGTGCAGCTCGAACTGGCTAATGGACGCGCCGTTCTGGGTCCAGTGGCCGCTGTTGTGTACGCGCGGCGCCAGCTCGTTGATCAGCAGCCCGGCAGGGGTGACAAAGCACTCCATCGCCATCACGCCTACGTAACCGAGTTCATGCATGATGGCAGAGAGCATCTCTTCCGCCTGCGCCTGCTGCCCGGCATTGGCCTGCGGGAAGGCGACGCTGGTGCGCAGAATGCCGTCCTGATGCAGGTTGTGGGTCAGCGGATAGAACACGGTGCTGCCGTCGTGCGCGCATGCGCCCACCAGCGACACTTCACCGCTAAAGTTAATGCCCTGCTCGACGATGCACTCGCCGTAGCAGTCGTCCGGCAGTTCTGCGATTTCGTTCTCACGCAGGCGCCACTGGCCGCGACCGTCGTAACCGCCCACGCGGCGTTTGACGATAGCCAGCTCGCCCAGCATGGCGAAGACGTCATTCCACTCGCTTTTATCGGACAGGAGCTGCCACGGGGCGGTCGGCAGACCGAGCTTATCGAACAGCTGCTTTTGCGTCAGGCGGTCGGCAATGATTGGGAAAACGTCGCGGTTCACAAAGGCGTTATGACGCGCCAGCTCGCGGGTCAGCGCGGTTTCCGGCCAGCGTTCGATTTCGGCGGTGATGACGCTCTGGTGAAACGGCACGGCTTCCGGCTCCGCGTCCAGCCCGACGGGCCAGACGGCAATGCCCAGCGGCTCGCCGGCCTGGCGCAGCATCCGGCCTAACTGACCGTTACCGAGGACGCAAACCTGCTTCATGCCTCACCTCGCGGATCCGGGTTATCCAGCACCTCGTCGGTCTGGGCTTTACGCCAGTCCGCCAGACGCTGATGCAGTTCGCTATCGTGGGTGGCCAGAATTTGCGCGGCGAGCAGCGCGGCGTTGGCGGCACCGGCTTTGCCGATCGCCAGCGTACCGACGGGAATACCGCGCGGCATCTGAACAATAGAGTAGAGGCTGTCGACACCGCTCAGCGCGGCGCTCTGTACCGGTACGCCCAGTACCGGCACCAGCGTTTTGGCGGCAATCATGCCAGGCAGATGTGCTGCGCCGCCCGCGCCCGCGATAATCACCTCGTAGCCGTTCTCTTCGGCGCTTTCGGCGAAGCTGAACAGCTTATCGGGAGTGCGGTGTGCAGAAACCACTTCAACGTGGTGCGGAACATTCAGGATTTCGAAGATTTCGGCGGCGAACTGCATGGTAGCCCAGTCGCTTTTGGACCCCATCACGATGGCGACACGCGCCGGATTATTGCGGGAAGACATGCGTCTTAAAACTCCTGTGGTGCGAAACACACTGCTTTCGAGGGCACAGAGAATAGCATGTAATACCGGCAAGGAAAACGGTTGCGCGGTTAAAACTTAAGCCGTTGGCGACCAACTTACATAACAAAACAGACCGCATTTGGGCGGTCTGTTTAGCGGGGTTTTACTGAAGATTACCTGCGGTCAGGTTCTTTTTATCGAAGGCGTGTCCGACGTCAATATGGTTCACCATGCTGGTGTCGAGATTTGAACCCGCTTCCGGGGTGGCGACGTGTTTCTCTGCCGCCATCGCGCCCGTTGACAGGACAGCCGTCAGAAGCAGGGCGCTCGCGATGCTGATATTTTTCATTCTCTTTTCCTTCTTCATCATCTTGTCGCTGTCGCGCGTCTGTTTCCTGGCGGCACGGCAATCAGGGGATTATTTAGTCAGTTCGGCAGTCATGTGAACGCGGTTGTTGAACTGCGCGCTGGTGATTTTATAAGACGCACCTTCCTGCGCTGCCTGGGCCGCGATTTTGGCTTCTGCGCGGTCAAGGGTGGACGCTGTTGCGCTCACGCTTTGAGCGAAAGAACCGAAAGAGATCAGAGACAGAGCGGCAACTGCAACGAAAGTTTTGATGGATTTCATGGTCGTATTCCTTAAGTGGTTTGTCTTGGGTAGGGCGTGTTGCCCTGATGTGATAAATAATAGACCCACCACGGACTGATTAAAATCGAAACAATTTGCCGATATCGTTCAAAAAATTAGAATGAATATTGCGCGGGATATTCAGAAGGGAAAGGCGATGAGCTCGACGTTTTCAGGCGTGATTTTGATCATCGATCCTTCGCTGTGCCACGCGCCCAGAACCACGCGATGCGCGGGCTCGCCGTTGGCCGTCAGGCTGTGAACGTCGGGTCGATGGGTGTGACCGTGGAGCAGCCACTGGACGCGGTGCTTTTCCATGACGTTCACCACCGCCTGCGGGTTAACGTCCATGATGGACATCGATTTGCTGCTGTTGGCGGCTTTGCTGCCCGCGCGCATCTTCGCGGCGATACGATTGCGGATAAACAGCGGCAGGGCCAGGAACAGCGTCTGGATCCACGGCGTGTGGACTTTGGCGCGAAACGCCAGGTAGCCGGTATCGTCGGTGCAGAGCGTGTCGCCGTGCATGATCAGCACCTTGCGGCCATAGAGGTCGAGCACCTGTTCTTCCGGCAGCAGCGTCATGCCGCTTTCGCGAGCGTAGCGCTTGCCGAGCAGGAAATCGCGGTTGCCGTGAATGAAGTAGCAGGGGACGCCGGAATCCGTGAGCGCCTTCAGGGCGGCGGCGATGTCACGGTGAAGCGGAATGGGATCGTCATCGCCGATCCAGGCTTCAAAGAGGTCGCCGAGAATGTAGAGCGCGTCGGCGCTTTTCGCTTCACCGCGTAAAAAACGCAGAAAACCGGCGGTGATCGCCGGTTCTTCTGTTTGCAGATGCAGATCCGCAATAAAGAGTGTCGCCACGAATTACTCGCTGACGGTCACGCTTGTAATCACAACGTCTTCTTTAGGAACGTCCTGGTGCATACCGCTGCGGCCGGTAGAAACGGCTTTGATCTTGTCAACCACGTCCATGCCTTCAACCACTTCTGCGAATACGCAGTAGCCCCAACCTTGCAGGCTTTCGCCGGAGAAGTTCAGGAAGTCGTTGTCAGCCACGTTGATGAAGAACTGCGCGGTTGCAGAGTGAGGCGCCTGAGTACGGGCCATTGCCAGCGTACCACGGGTGTTTTTCAGACCGTTGTTGGCTTCGTTTTTGATCGCTTCTTTCGTTTCTTTCTGGTTCATGCCAGGTTCGAAACCGCCGCCCTGGATCATAAAGCCATTGATCACACGGTGGAAGATGGTGTTGTTGTAGAAACCTTCGCGGCAGTAGTCCAGGAAGTTTTTAACTGTTTCAGGCGCTTTGTCATCAAAGGTCTTGATTACGATATCGCCATGATTAGTGTGGAAAGTAACCATTTTTGCATCCTGTTCCGTTATTGTGGTGCGTCGACCCGCATTTGGGTCACATATAGGGGCTTGTTATAGCATAACCACAGGATGCGATCACCTTGCATTGTGTGCTGCTTCGGGTTTGAATTACGGGTAGAATACCCGGTTTTCGTCCACACACGTGTTTACATGGAATCTTCGATGTTAAAAATCTTTAATACAATGACGCGCCAGAAAGAGGAATTTAAACCTATCCATGCCGGGGAAGTCGGCATGTACGTGTGTGGTATTACGGTTTACGATCTCTGTCATATCGGCCATGGCCGTACCTTTGTGGCGTTTGACGTGGTGTCCCGCTACCTGCGTTTTCTGGGCTACAACCTGAAGTACGTGCGCAACATCACCGATATCGACGACAAAATTATCAAGCGCGCTAATGAAAACGGCGAAAGCTTTGTCGCGCTGGTGGACCGTATGATCGTTGAGATGCACAAGGATTTTGACGCCCTCAACATTCTGCGTCCGGATAGCGAGCCGCGCGCGACCCACCATATTCATGAAATTATCGACATCACCGAAAAGCTGATCGAACGCGGTCACGCCTACGTGGCGGACAACGGCGACGTAATGTTCTCCGTGCCGACCGATCCGGCCTACGGCAAGCTCTCGCGTCAGGATCTGGACCAGCTCCAGGCCGGCGCGCGCGTTGACGTGGTTGACGTGAAGCGTAACCCGATGGACTTCGTGCTGTGGAAGATGTCGAAAGAGGGCGAGCCAAGCTGGCCATCCCCGTGGGGCGAAGGGCGTCCGGGCTGGCACATTGAGTGCTCGGCGATGAACTGCAAACAGCTGGGTAAACATTTCGATATTCACGGCGGCGGTTCAGATCTGATGTTCCCGCACCACGAAAACGAAATCGCCCAGTCCACCTGCGCCCACGGCGGCGAGTACGTTAACTACTGGATGCACTCCGGCATGGTGATGGTTGACCGCGAGAAGATGTCTAAATCGCTGGGCAACTTCTTTACCGTGCGCGACGTGCTGAAGTACTACGACGCGGAAACCGTGCGCTACTTCCTGATGTCCGGACACTATCGCAGCCAGCTGAACTACAGCGAAGAGAACCTGAAGCAGGCGCGCTCTGCGCTGGAGCGTCTGTACACCGCGCTGCGCGGCACCGACAAGTCCGTGGCAGCGGCGGGTGGCGACGCCTTCGAAGCGCGCTTTGTTGAGGTGATGAACGACGATTTCAACACCCCGGAAGCCTACTCCGTACTGTTCGACATGGCGCGTGAAGTGAACCGCCTGAAGTCAGAAGATATGGCGGCGGCCAACGCGCTGGCGTCGCATCTGCGTAAACTCTCTTCCGTGCTCGGCCTGCTGGAGCAGGAGCCGGACGTGTTCCTGCAAAGCGGTGCGCAGGCGGACGACGGCGAAGTGGCGGAGATTGAAGCGTTGATTAAGGCGCGTCTGGAAGCGCGTCAGGCGAAAGACTGGGCGGCGGCCGATGCGGCGCGTAACCGTCTTACCGAGATGGGCATTATTCTGGAAGATGGCCCGCAGGGCACGACCTGGCGTCGTAAGTAAGATTGTCCCGCCCGGTGGCGCTTACGCTTACCGGGCCTACAACATCACGAACGTAGGCCGGGTAAGGCGTAGCCGCCACCCGGCTTTTTTCTGCGCAGAATTACAACGATTCTACGGGCTGCCAGACGCAGACCCGCTCCCCCAGATTCCGATGCTCACATTCAGGTATTTCCCGGCTGTAGCGGGCCATAAAATGAATGAGGCTATCGCCACTGTTTAACCCCACTTTCCCCTCTTTTAACAGCTCTGTTGGCTGATCGTCAGTAAACACATTGCGGGTAAAAAGCCTGGCCCCTAAGCGTTCAGCGGTGCTGACGCTGACGATGGAGGGCTGGTAGCCCTGATCCAATAGCCAGCGGCGAGCATCGTTACGCGACCAGAGGTTTCCATCATTTGCGCGAGCAAATACCTCAAGCATCCAGCCGTTCGAATTCTGGTACACCCCGGAGAAAGGCCATGCGACAAGATTGTAACGGCGGCTGTGGAAGAGGTTCAGCTTTATCGGGCTGTTCATGAGCGTCTGTAATGCCGCGCCGAGTGCGGGATGGGGCCGCAATATCGCAATCTGTGGGTTCACCAGATCGTCTGCCAAAAACTCATACAATCCTTGCACGAAGAGCGAAGAATCTGCGGTGCCGCAGAGATTCAGGCTGTGATAAACCCGCCAGCTATTATTTGCCTGCTTCAGGGCATAACCTGCATGTGACCAGGTTAAATTGCGGCTGGACATATCCTGCCCCTGGCGAACCAGGATCGCGACTGGCTCAGGTTGGCTATTTAATGCCTCTTTTAGCTGTTGAGCCTGATGCATTACGGTTGCTACCACCTCAGGGGCGTTGTCTGTAGGATGACAATCCGCGCTATAAGCATACGCGTTGAGCGAAGCGCTACTCAGCCAGGCGGCCAGTAAAAGCCGCTTCATTTTGCAGGTAGGGGTTGGTTATCAGAGAGCGATGAATCTTCCTGATTAACCATATGGCTCAGCACTTTTCCGTCTTTTTTCAGATATGCACCTGTGCCATCTGGGGTCTTCTCAAGCATCAGGGTGTCACCTTTCTTGAGCTTGCCCTCTTCAGCGACGGTCAGTGGCACTGCCAATTTAATCTCCTTCCGATCGGGGGTGACGGCGGTGAGTACCGCTGTTTTCTGCGTTTGGTTTTTTTCGACGGATTTCATAACAAGCGTGATGGGCAAAACGACAGGGGACAGGATAATACCGCTGACTAAAGCCGAAGCGCCAATGCTGGCAATGCCAGAGGAGAGGGCATAGATCGAAGCAGACGAGGCATCCCGGCTATGACTCGCGCTGGAAAACGTCAGCAACGCCAGCATGGCGGCAAATACCGATTTACGCATAATAATTCCCTTTATTGTTTTGGTCTCGAAGCACGGAAATATAGCAGAGCGCCGCAGAATTCAGGACCGGGCGTAATTCCGATTTACGCCGACTCCCGCGCAATCAGCTGCCCTGACAGCGTAATGCGCTGGGTTTCCAGCCCCGGCTCTTTCAGCTTGCGGATAATCAGCCCGGCGGCCTGACGCCCGGTTTCTTCACTGGCGGATGAAACGTAGGTGAACGAGGGGGAGGTGAGGTTGACGTGCAGCATATCTTCAAAGCCGACCAGCGCGACCTGCTGGGTTAAAAATACATCTTTGCCGACGGTGCGCCCCACCTGATGAATGCCGGAGATTGAGCCGATCATTGCATCGGGGGAGTGGCAGAGCAGGGCGGTAATGGTGTTGTTTTTGTCCAGCAGCTGGCGCGTGATAGCCCCTGCCGCCTGGGTATCGTCGCTACAGGCCGGGGCGGACTCTTCCCGATTCACCAGCCCGTACTGCGCCATCGCGCTGCGAAAGCCGAGCAGGCGCTGTTCGCGGATAAGACAGCCTTCCCGTCCGCCAATGTAGGCGATGTTGCGGTGGCCTCGCTCAATCAGATAGCGGGTGGCGAGACTCGCCGCCTGGCGGTTATCCCGCATCACCAGATTGCACGGCTCATTGAGCAGCGACTGGGAGACCACCACCAGCGGCAGCGGGCAGTCGCGGATTTGCGCGGGCAGGGTAGAGGTGCGGGTGTCCGAGGCCAGATAAACCACCCCGGCGACGCCCTGCTGTTTAAACGACAGCAGGGTGCGCTCAAGATGTTCATGGTCGTTTAGCGGCTGGCCGAGAAAAACCATAAATCCCTGTTTTTCCAGCTCCTGAACGATGCTCGCCATCACTTTGATGGAGAAGCTGTCGCTGAAATCACGCAGGATCAGGCCGATAAGGTTGGAGGTGTTGGCGCGAAGATTGGCGGCAGCGGTATTGTGGACATAGCCAAGCGCATTGATGGCAGCATGAACTTTCTCAATCGTCGCCTCTGAGATTTTCCCTTTCTGGCGCAGGACCAGCGACACGGTGGAGACCGACACGCCCGCCTGCTTTGCGACATCAATAATGCTGACTTTCTTCAAAACCGCTCCCTGTAATGTGCTGATTATCAGCCAGATAAAACACGTCCTCCAGAGTACAGAAGACGTGTCTTTCAGGCATCTTATTATTTGCCGATCATGGTGGACATGGTCTGGGCGATAAACTGTGCTCTGGCACCGAAAATCACCTGAATCCCCTTGTCACCGACGAAGACCACGCCGCGCGCGCCGAGTCCGTTAAGGCCGTCTTTATCCACCTCGTCGCTTTTCGCTACTTCAAGACGCAGACGGGTGATGCAGGAGCCCACGGAGTCGATATTCTGCGCGCCGCCCAGCAGGCCGATGATTTCCGTCGCAAGCTCAGTGTCGGTCTTATCGTTGGCGTTGGCGGTCACTTCGGTGCGGCCCGGCGTTTTCACGTCGAAGCGGCGGATCACTAAGCGGAAGGTGAAGTAGTAAATCAACGCCATCGGAATACCGATGATAATGGCGCTCAGGAAGTTGGTCTGATAGCCGTTAAACGACGGCAGGATGCCGAATGACAGGTAGTCGATAAAGCCCGCCGAGAAGGATTTGGCGATATGCGCATGGAGCAGGTACATGGTCATGTACGCCAGGCCCGCCATGATGGCGTTAAAGATATAAAGAATTGGGGCGACGAAGATAAAGGTGAACTCCACCGGCTCGGTGATCCCGGTCAGGAAGCAGGTCAGCGCCGCAGAGAACAGAATACCGGCCGCGATTTTTTTGTTCCTGGTGTGCGCCTCGTGGTACATCGCGAGGCAGGCCGCAGGCAGCGCGAACAGCATCAGCGGGAACTCACCCTGCATGAACTTACCGGCATTCTGGTAGGTATCGCTGCTGAAGGATTTCACCCCTTCTTCCAGCATCTTGAACCAGATGGTCTGGTCGCCGTGGATCACCTGGCCCGCCTGGGTGGTGTAATCCCCGAATGAATACCAGAAAGAGGGATACCAGATATGGTGCAGGCCGAGCGGGATCAGCGCGCGTTCAACAAGACCAAAGATAAAGGTCGATGCCGCCTGGTTATCGCCGTTGACCACCACGGACAGCGCGTCGATGCCGGACTGAATATGCTGCCAGACGTAGGGCAGCAGCAGGCCGAGCACGAACGACAGAAACGCGGTGGCGATGGCGACAAAGCGCTTACCGGAGAAGAAGCCGAGGAATTCCGGCAGCTGCATGGTGTGGAAGCGGTTGTAGCACCAGGCGGCGAGGATGCCGCAGATCAGGCCGCCGAAGACGCCCATCTGCAAGGTCGGGATGCCGACCACCATCGCGTATTTCCCGCCCTGGGACGCCATCTCCGGCGTGATGCTCAGCACCGTGCTGATGGTAATGTTGGTGACGAACACCGAGACCGCCGCCGACAGCGCGGCAATGCCGGACTCCGACGCCAGACCCACGGCGGAGCCAATGGCGAACAGCATTGGCAGGTTATCAAAGATCACCCCGCCCGCGTTCATCATCAGCGGCAGGTGGAATTTATCGCCGAAGGCCAAAAGCAGACCGGCGGCGGGAAGCAGTGAGATTGGCAGCATTAAGGCGCGGCCAATCATCGATAACTTAGACAACGATTTAACAAACCCTGATATCAGACTCATGCTGACTTCCCCCGAGAAGCGCTTTTTTAGCGCTGTTATTGTAAGTAGAACGTTTTAGTAGAACGTTCTACTTATCGTGGGGAAAGCGTGAAAAACGTGCAACTTAATTTTCACATTTCAACAAACGAAATAGTGATTATTTGAAGTGGATCGATAATTAACCGTGATGGGTATGGGGGGATTTTTATCCCCTCTCCCGGTGGGAGAGGGTTAGGGTGAGGGCATCAGACGGCTCAGGCAGTAACGGTCACGCTCTGGCCTTCAAAGCTCACGGTCTGGCCCGCGACAATCTTGCAGCGCTTGCGGGTTTCTACCGCGCCGTCGACTTTCACGCGCCCGTCGGCGATAACGATTTTCGCCTGCGCGCCGCTTTCGCTCCAGCCTTCCAGCTTCAGCAGATCGCACAGCTCAACGTGCGGGTGTTTACCTAATGAAAAAGTTGCCATGTTACGCGTCCTCTACGTCGTGATACTCCTCGCATGCCTGCAAGGTATTCTGAATCAAAGTTGCAACGGTCATCGGGCCTACGCCGCCCGGGACCGGGGTAATGTATGATGCGCGCGCCGCGGCGTCTTCGAAGACGACATCGCCCACCACTTTGCCGCTCTCCAGTCGGTTAATGCCGACGTCCACCACAATCGCACTCTCTTTGATCCACTCGCCGGGAATAAAGCCCGGCTTACCAACTGCCACGACCAGCAGGTCGGCGTTTTCAACGTGGTGGCGCAGGTTTTTGGTGAAGCGGTGGGTCACGGTGGTGGTGCAGCCCGCCAGCAGCAGCTCCATGCTCATCGGACGCCCGACGATATTGGATGCGCCAATCACCACGGCGTTCAGGCCGTAAGTATCGATATTGTAACGCTCCAGCAGGGTGACGATGCCGCGCGGGGTACACGGACGCAGGCGCGGTGCGCGCTGGCACAGGCGACCGACGTTATACGGGTGGAAGCCGTCAACGTCTTTGTCCGGCGCGATACGCTCCAGCACCTTCACGTTGTCGATGCCCGCAGGCAGCGGCAGCTGAACCAGAATGCCGTCGATCTCGCGGTCAGCGTTCAGGGTGTCAATAAGTTCCAGCAGTTCGGCTTCGCTGGTGGTTTCCGGCAGATCGTAAGAGCGGGAAAGAAAGCCCACCTCCTCACACGCTTTGCGTTTGCTGCCGACATAAATCTGCGAGGCCGGGTTGCTGCCAACCAGCACAACAGCCAACCCTGGAGCGCGTTTTCCGGCCGCTCTGCGCGCCTTCACTTTTTCCGCAACCTCAGAGCGCACCTGCTGCGCAATCGTTTTACCGTCAATAATCTTTGCTGCCATCAGAGAGAAGATTCCGTCTGTAACGTTAGAAGGGGGGATTGCCTATATTTTGTCAGAAGCGAGCGCCGCTGTCAGTCACCCATTGCGAGATTTCGATTTTCTCTTTCCCGTCCGCACGCAAAGTCCCCGTGCTTATCAGGGTAATTTCCTAACCGGAAATAGGACGTTGCCAGGATAACCCACAGTCTTTTGACATATTTAAACATGGCGTAGCAGGCTACTTTATTACTCAGGAAATAACTCTCATATCAGGCAGAGATATTTCTATTTCCGGAATATACCGGGAAGGACATTTCTAATATTAAAGGAATAGTTATGAAAATCAGCAATATTGCTTGTGCCGTTTTTGCGACGCTGGCTATGGCAAGTGCAGCGAATGCAGCAACCACAACTGTAAACGGTGGCACAGTCCATTTTAAAGGCGAATTAGTGAATGCCGCGTGTTCGGTAAATACTAAATCAGCCGATCAGACGGTAAACCTGGGACAATATCGTACTGCACACTTCACGAAAGTGGGTGATACCTCTACGAATGTGCCGTTCACTATCGAACTGAACGACTGCGATCCTGCCGTAGCGTCTACCGCTGCCGTTGCGTTCACCGGTCAGACTGACGCTACCGACAAAACGCTGCTGGCTATCTCTTCTGGCTCTAACGCCAACAGCGCAACCGGCGTGGGTATCGAAATCCTCGACACCACTTCCGCAACGCTGACCCCGGATGGTTCAACCTTCTCTGCTGCACAGACTCTGATCGAAGGGACTAACAC
Source organism: Enterobacter sp. 186315 (assembly GCF_053290175.1). Taxonomy (NCBI): domain Bacteria; kingdom Pseudomonadati; phylum Pseudomonadota; class Gammaproteobacteria; order Enterobacterales; family Enterobacteriaceae; genus Enterobacter; species Enterobacter sp. 186315. Next base: position 238,739 of record NZ_JBPTTK010000004.1, read on the forward strand.
CCTGAACTTTGCTGCACGCTATAAAGCGACCGCTGCAACGACCGAGCCTGGCCAGGCGAACGCTGACGCCACCTTCGTAATGAAATACGAATAAAACCGCTTTCAGGGACGGACCGGGTCTCACGGATGAGACCATCTACGTGCGAACGAGGGCTACGGATGACCTTTGTCAGGTGGTTTATTTTGCTTTGTCTGGTGGCTGCCACCCCGGCAATGGCGCACCGGGTCGTGGTTGACGGCGGGAAAGTGCATATGAAAGGCGAGCTGGTCAATGGTGCCTGCGCCGTTGCGCCGGAAAGCCAAAATCTGCGTGTGGATATGGGGCAGTACCGCACCAATGCCTTTACGGGCGTGGGCAGCTTTTCTACGGTCAACGTGCCTTTCACGCTAAGGCTGGTGGATTGCAGTGCCGACGTGTCGCAAACGGTAGGAGTGATGTTTCAGGGCATAACGCCAGCTGAAGATCCTCAGGTGTTTCTGGCGACCTCCGGACCCGGTGAAAACCCGTCAAGCAGCGGCGTAGGGCTGGCGATTTTTGACCCGCAGCAGCAGCTGATTATCCCCAACGTGCCGGCGAATTATGGGCTGCCCATCACCACCAGCGATCTGGCGTTTCACTTTAGCGCCCGCTATCGGGCCGTTTCCGAACATCTGGTTCCGGGAAATATCCAGACCGACGTTTGGTTTGCGTTGATTTATCCATAACAGCGAATTCACCTGAGAATAAATAATAAAAGGACGAGTTGGAATGACGACTTTAATTAAACCAGGACTGTTTCTCTCCTTTATTTTGATAGCATTTTCGACAACGGCTCAGGCATCCGGCGGTATTGCGCTGGGGGCGACGCGCGTTATTTACGACGCGGATGCAAAACAGACGTCGCTTGCCGTAACTAACAGCAGCAAGGAAGAGCGTTATTTAATTAACGCGTGGATCGAAAACGACCGCGAGCAGAAAGATAAAAGCTTTCTGGTCACGCCGCCGCTCTTCGTCAGCGAGCCAAAAAGTGAAAATACCCTGCGCATTATTTATACCGGTCCACAGCTGCCTGCGGATCGTGAATCGCTCTTTTACATGAACGTAAAAGCCATCCCGTCGGTGGATAAGGCCAATCTTGAGGGTAAAAATGTCCTTCAGCTGGCGATTCTTTCCCGCATCAAGCTGTTTGTACGCCCGAAAAATCTGGCGATGGAGCCGGAAGATGCGCTGTCGAACCTGCACTTTGAACGCGTGGGGAACCACCTGAAGGTGAGCAACGCCTCGCCGTATTACATCACGCTGGTCAATCTGCAAATGGGCGGCAAGAAGCTCAGCAACCTGATGGTTGCGCCAAAAAACTCCACCCAGCAGGCGCTCCCGGCAGGGGCGGGCGGCACGCTGTTGTGGCAGAGCGTCAATGATTATGGTGCGATTACACCGACGCGCAGCGTCAGCCTATAAGCAGAGGCTGAATTATGAATCTTCAGGGATGGCGCTACTGCCCGGTTGCACTGGCTGTAATGGCCTCGTTCATGCCGCAGACTGGCCGGGGCGAGAGCTACTTCAACCCTGCCTTTTTGTCTGACGAAACGGCAAACGTCGCGGATCTGTCGCGCTTTGAGAAAGGCCACCACCAGGCGCCCGGCGTGTATCGCGTCGACATCTGGCTTAACGACGACTTTTTCGCCACACAGGACGTTAATTTTGAGTCGGCGACGGAGAAGGTCCAGCCGCTCGCGGGCGGGCTGTCGCCGTGCATCACGCGCGGGATGCTGGAGCGCTTCGGGGTCAACCTTACCGCGTTTCCTGAACTGGCAGAGGCCGACAAGCAGAGCTGCGTGCCGCTTCAGACCGCCATTCCCGGCAGTGAAATCGCCTTTAACTTCGCCTCACTGCGCCTGAACATCAACCTGCCGCAGGTGGCGATGCAGAACAGCGTGCGCGGCTATATTCCCCCGGAACAGTGGGACGAGGGGATAACGGCGGCGCTGTTTAACTACAGCTTTACCGGCAACCGGGGGAGCGAGGACGACAGCTATTATCTGAACCTGCAAAGCGGGCTGAACTACGGGGCCTGGCGGCTGCGCAACAACGGCGCGTGGCGCTATAGCAGCGGCAACAGCTCGCACTCCAGCCGCTGGCAAAATATCGGCACCTCGTTGCAGCGCACGGTGATCCCGCTGCGAAGCGATCTGGTGCTGGGCGACAGCAACACCGGCAACGACGTGTTCGACAGCATGGGCTTTCGCGGGGCGCGGCTCTACTCCTCCGACAGCATGTATCCGGACAGCATGCAGGGCTACGCGCCTACCGTTCGCGGGATCGCGCGCACCCCGGCAAAAGTGGTGATCCGCCAGAACGGCTACGTGATCTACCAAAGCTACGTGCAGGCCGGGGCTTTTGCCATATCCGATCTGAACCCTACTTCGTCAAGCGGTGACCTCGACGTGACCGTTGAAGAGAAGGACGGGAGCCAGCAGCGCTACAGCGTGCCGTACTCCACCGTGCCGCTGCTCCAGCGTGAAGGACGTCTGAAATATGACGTCGTCACCGGGAATTACCGCAGCGGTAACAAGGATCAGGACACGCCGTACTTTACTCAGGGCACGCTGATCGCCGGTTTACCGGAAGGTTACACCGCCTATGGCGGTACGCAGCTCGCGTCTGACTACACCGCGCTGGCGCTCGGGTTAGGTAAAAACCTGGGCGACTGGGGGGCAGTCTCCTTTGATATCACCCACGCGCGCAGCCAGCTCGCGGATGACAGCCGCCACGAAGGGCAATCCCTGCGTTTCCTGTACGCAAAATCCCTCAACGGATTCGGCACAAACTTCCAGCTGCTGGGTTATCGCTATTCGACCAAAGGGTTCTACACCCTGGACGATGTGGCCTGGCGCTCGATGGAAGGCTACCAGTACGGCGATACCAAAGATGAAAACGGCGTGCCGGAGGTGCAGAGCTATCACAACCTGCGCTGGAATAAAAAAGGGCGCTTGCAGGTCAACATCTCCCAGTCGCTGGGGGATTACGGCTCAATGTATCTTTCCGGCAGCGAGCAGTCCTACTGGGGAACCAGCGACGTCAGCGCCTGGTATCAGCTGGGCTATGCGGGCGGATTCAAAGGCGTGAGCTACTCCCTCTCCTGGTCGTGGAACCAGGCGCTCGGCATGAGCGGCACCGACAAAATTATCTCGTTTAACGTGTCCGTGCCGTTAAGCCTGTTCACCGGTCACGGGTATCACCGCGAAACCGCCATCGACCGCGCCTATGCGACCACCTCCGTCAGCCGCAACAGCGAAGGAGAGAGCAGCTGGCAGGCCGGGGTGAGCGGAACCCTGCTTGAAGACCGAAACCTGAACTACAGCGTGATGCAGGGCCACTCCAGCCACAACGGTGCGAGCGGCAACGCCACGGCGAACTGGCAGGCGACCTACGGCACCCTCGGGGCCGGGTACAACTACAGCCACAACCAGCACGATCTTAACTGGCAGCTCTCTGGCGGCATCGTGGGTCATGCCGATGGCGTAACCTTCAGCCAGCCGCTCGGCGACACCAACGTGCTGATCAAAGCCCCCGGCGCGTCGGGCGTGAGCGTCGAAAACCAGACCGGGGTCAAAACCGACTGGCGCGGTTACGCCGTGATGCCGTACGCCACCGTCTATCGCTACAACCGTATTGCACTGAACACCGACACCATGAGCAACAGCATTGATATTGAAGATAACGTCAGCAGCGTCGTGCCAACCAAAGGCGCGCTGGTGCGGGCAAACTTTGATGCACACGTCGGCGTACGCGCCCTGTTTACCGTACTGCGTGCCAACCAGCCGGCGCCGTTCGGTGCGGTAGTGCGTGAGAACACGAGCGGCGTGACCAGCATGGTCGGGGACGAGGGGCAGATCTACCTGAGCGGCCTGCCGCTCGTGGGCGAACTGCTTGTGCAGTGGGGCAATGGGGCAAATTCCCAGTGCCGCGCGCCTTACTCCCTGCCGGAAACGAGCCTGCAACAGGCCATTACACTTAAGGAGCTCCGCTGTGAGTAAACTGCGTACCCTGATCCTGGCGCTGCTGGTGTCTCTGCCAGCCACCCAGGCGCTGGCGACCGTTTGCCGAAACTCGACCGGGGTTGCAACGGACATCTATTACGATCTCTCTAACACGTTTAACGCGTCGAACAACCAGATTGGCAGTATCGTCACGCTGGCACAGAAATCGCAGTTGATCGGTGTTTATGCGACCTGCCCGGCGGGGACAACGGGCACGACCACCAAGCGTAGCTACGTCACCGATTTTCCCGTGACCACGACAATTGATGGTTATAAATATCTGCGTCTTAACGAATATCTTGACGGCGCGATGAAAATCACCGACAGCTATGCCGGGGCGTTTTATCCGCCTGCCAACTATATCCAGATGGGGAGTGACGCGAACGTGCCGAGGCAGCAGCCGTTTGCGGTGGAGGATTCCAATCTGGTGTTCCGCTTAAAGGTTACCCGCCGGTTTATCAACATGGTGGTGATACCACGCACGGTGATGTTCCGCGTCTATGTGACCACGACCGCTGGCGATCCGCTCTCCACGCCGGTCTATACCATCAGCTACAGCGGGACGATTAACGTGCCGCAAAAATGCGAGATCAACGTCGGCAGCATCGTGGAGTTTGATTTTGGCGATATCGGCGCCTCGCTGTTTAGCGCGGCGGGGGCGGGAAATCGGCCGGAAGGGATCAACAAGCAGAGCAAAACCATCGGCATTAAATGTACCAACGTTGAAGCGAAAGCCTATCTGACGATGCGCGTTGAGGCGGAAAAATCCTCCGGGAATATGATGGTGTCAGATAACCCGGACGTCGGGTTTATTGTCGCCGATTCGTCCGGCACGCCGCTGACGCCTAACAATATCAGCAGCGTGATCCCGTTCCGCCTGGATGATAACGCCACGGCGCAGGTAGCCATTACCGCGTGGCCGGTGAGCGTGACCGGCAAAAAACCGGCGGAAGGGCGCTTTACCTCGCGCGGCTATCTGCGCGTCGACTATCAATAAGGGAGGCGCATAGAATGCATAAACTCTTAACCTGCGCGCTGGCGGCGGGCGCGCTGTGGCTTCCGCTCGCTCAGGCGGCTAACCCGCTGGGGGAAATTAACATTCAGCTTTACGGCAACGTGGTTGATTTTACCTGCGTGGCGGAGGGCAGCGACGCCAGCAAAACGGTGCCGTTAGGCACCTGGGCCACAAAACAGCTCAAAACCGCAGGCAGCAAAACGCAGGCGATGCCCTTTACGCTGAAGCTGACCGGCTGCCCGCCGGGGGCCGCGTCGATTACCTTCTCCGGGAAAGCGAACGCCCAGGACACTCAGCTGCTGGCGCTTAACGACGCGAGCAACGCGACCAACGTTGCGGTGGAGATCCTGGACGGGGATAAAACGCGGCTGCCGCTGCTCCAGGCCAGCCGGGAGGTGGTAATCGATGCCAATGGCGACGCGGAACTCTCTTTTTATGCCCACTACATTGCCACTGCAAATAACCCGCAGCCAGGCCGCGCCGACGCCGATGCAACATTTATGATTAATTATAATTAAATTCAGAATGCTCCCTGAAACGTAAAGGCGAAACAGGGAGTATTCTTAAATATTAAAGCAGCTCATGATCTTTAGCATAATCGATTAGCTCAACGATAGACTGCAATCCTAATTTTGAATAGATATTCGATTTATGTGCGCTAATAGTTTTGTTGCTAAGTAATAGCTGCTGTGCAATTTCCTTGTTGGACATTCCATTTGCCAGGTAGCGCAGCACGGTCAATTCCCGATTCGATAATGGCATATCGCCGGTGGCACCATGCTGGTTAGTCAGATGATTAATAAAGCTTAATGTGTCGGATGGGAAGAATGAATATCCGGATAAAATCATCTCGACCGCATTATAGATATCCCCCAAATCCTTTCTCTTGCTGACAAAACCATTTGCACCGGCTCGCATAGCGCGTCCGGCATAAAATGCTTCAGACTTGGAAGACAGAAATAGTACTTTGATGTCTTTATTTAAGTTCCTGATTCTCTTGAGTAAAGAGAAGCCATCAATGCCGGACATTTCGATATCCATGATCACCAGATCGATGGGGTGATTACGAATACAATCAAGCACTTCATGGCTGTCGCCGGACTTGAGCTTGACCACGATGTTTTTATTCTTCTCCAGCAGAACTTCTATCGACATTCTGACTATGGGGTGTTCGTCCATGATGATAACGGATGCCGGTTTCATTTTTTTATGCCTCAGATTGTTAAAAGCGTTATGCAGAGTTTGCTGAAACTCTCGGAAGGCCGGAAGGATAATTAACGAGATCCTTATACGGTAGTATTTCCCTGGAAAATCGAGAGCGTCCTTTGTTTTCTTACGATGATGATGTTGTCATTTCACAATTAACCCGTATCGATGACGGTGGTAGAAAGTCTTTTCTTATTCATATTTGGAACGCGTCTTATTATAACGTGTAAGTTTTCTCCGAAAAGCCTGTAAATTATTGAAAGCTTATTGTTATGTATTATCTTCTGGATCTCACAGAGTAATTTTTCAAAATTAGTTGAAATAACCCTCTATTGCATTTAATGCCGTTTATCATCTTTATGTAATAACAAAAAATAACAGATATCCCTGTATGTTGATCGTTTGTTAATAACGGAAGGACTTTTAGCGACGCCAGGGCCCTGGATGTTAACAGACTTTTCGCCCCCCAACTCGCGTAACACCTTCATTTGAAGGCCGCTCTTCTGGGCGGTAAAAACAGCATTATTCAACAGCGAGATATATCAGGCACGAGTCTTTGCGATCGTCACGATGGCTGCCGATCTGCTTGTTTTTACATCGTTATCATCTCATTAACTCAATAAATAAATCCTTAACGCTTGGGTGAAAAAACTGCATGTTAATCCTTTTCCAGTATTAAGCGTTGCCAAATGATGAAAATTAGGAATAGTTTTACTTTTGATATTTTTGTTAAAAATTTACATAAAATTAACAATATGTATAAGTAAATTCCTAAAGGTCTTTAGGAATGAAGAGGTTAGTGACCAGGTTAAAAGGTAAATTCAGTCAGGTGAGTGAGAAGGTGGAATAGCTCCTGGCGATGAGTCAGCCCCAGTTTTTTTAAGATGCATCCCAGACGATAGATAATGCGGCTGTAGGGATGGTTTTGCAGCAGGGCAATCTCACGTAAGGATTTTCCCTGCGCTAACAGCTGGAGAAGGGGCCACTCGTGGCGGGAGAACCACTCGTTGCGCGAAGGCGCGGCGGCGGGAGGCTCAAGCAGGGCATGCTGAAGCGCCTGCGCGGTAAGCTGGCGCTCCATGACGTGAAAAGGGCCGGCGGCTTTGCAAAACAGGCGTGCGTCATAGTCATCGGCCCTGATAAGCAGATGGGGCGTGAGAAAGGGCGCATACAGGCTTTGCCGTCTGAGCGCGTCCAGCATCTCAATCAGCGTCGTGGTGCGGCTGTCGATATCCACCAGCAGCCTGGCAGAGGGCCAGTGGCTGGCCGCACCAAGCGCCTCATCCAGCGTTTCATAGTCCAGGCATTGATTGAGTAGCGATTGCCCCTGCAACAGCCCGACGCGAAGGTAATTATCCCGGGTCACCAGAACCAGAAAGGGGGCGTCGGTTTTGCGCGTCTGGCGTATTGACTGGCTTAAGAACTCAAGGCGGTCGAAGAGAGGAGGAGGATACAGTGCCTGCGTAAATCCCGGCGAATCACCTCCAGTTCGACGCCGCCTGTAGCGGCGTACGGTCATTCGCATGGCTTCCCTCCTGGCGATGACGGGCTAATTCTCCGGCCAGTGCCAGGCGGGCCAGTGATAGCCCTGACCCAGTCCTGCTCCTGCCTGAAGCGCGCATGTGCGGTCGTGCTCTGTTTCTATCCCTTCAATGAGAACCTGATCGGCAATCGTCGAGCAGAGAGTGACCAGTGATGAGAGCGCGGGTGTAGCGCGCAGCCGCCAGAATGCGAACTTATCGATTTTGACGCCGCACAAAGGCAGCTGCGAGGATAAAAACGGATGAATCAATGCTTCATCAACGTCATCCAGCCAGATGCGATGGCCCTGCATCGTTAACTGTTGCAGACGCCGGGCAACGCGCGCGGATAATTCGGCAGACAGGCTAAAAAGACAGCCCGGATCGACGATCTCAATATTCAGCGGTGGGCAGTTAAGCTCCAGCAATTGCTGAAAAATGTCGCCTCTTGTAAATACGGTTATCGGCAGGTTGATAAAAAGGTTGCTGGCATTTCTGGCGTTTTTAAGCGCGGCGAGCTGCGCGTCCAGCAGCCTGAGCGACTGCTCGGCCGTTTGATCGCTAAAGAAACATTCGCTTTGAGCGTCGGGCGACAGCACGCTGAGCACTTCTGCGCCCACCGGGCGAGAAGAGGAGAGGGACACGATAGGTTCAAGTTTAATGCCGATAATGTCGCGGGAAATATGCTGTAAGCGAGGGGAGGTATAGGTCTGATTTGGCTCTGCCACGCCGTTGTCCTGTTGTCTGCAAATCCAGGATACAGTGTGGCGAGAGCGGATGTCAGATAACACCAGGCGTTACTTAATTGCAGCCAGGCTTTTTCGCAACGACAACCCCCGCACAAAAGCGGAAAATGGAGAAAAAACAGACGTATTAACAGCTAAGTAGCGGGGTTCGACACAGAAGAGCGGCAATCACGCCGAAAGGCATTGACTCACTTGCCATTGACCGTATAATTCCACGCGTTTCACCGCCACGAAGTACACACTTCTCAGTGCGCCCTTAGCTCAGTTGGATAGAGCAACGGCCTTCTAAGCCGTAGGTCGTAGGTTCGAATCCTACAGGGCGTGCCATTCTGATCCAGACACTTACGCCTCTCTGCTTCCTCTGTGGACATATTTGGGACACCAACCCCGAAAATCGAGTCAATCTGCTTCGCATGCTCCGTTACCCGCTCATTCTCCTTAACGATCGTTAGTATTTTCCTCCACATGGTAATTCCTGGGTTTCTCAACCATGCTGATTAAACCTCGCTATTTTCGGTGAGGTTTTTTGTTGTTGCTGATTAATCTCAAGGAAAAAGGTTATGAAAAAGACGACTGCTATTTTGTTGGGAACGGCGTTCCTGTTTGCTACCAATGCCTTTGCTGCTGAACTGCTGACGAAAAACGAGTTCGAGAAAGTGGAATCTCAGTACACCAAAATCGGGACGGTAAACACCTCCGGTGAAGTGTCGGTAGATGACGCGAAAAAAGAGCTGATTGAAAAAGCGGATAAAGAGGGCGCGGATGTGCTGGTGCTGACGTCCGGCAATACCAACAACAAAATCCACGGTACGGCGAACATCTACAAGAAAAAATAATTAATGCCCCATCCCGGACGGCGGGGTGGGGCGTTGCTCATGCGGTCTAACTGGCGTAGCCGTGCTGCGCCACCGTCATTCTGATCAGCTCACCCGCCGGAATCGGCCTGGCAAAATAGTAGCCCTGCATAAACGCGATCGCTTTTTCCCGCAGGTAGTCCACCTGATGCTGCGTTTCTACCCCTTCGGCAATCACCGTCAGCTGCATTTTTCTCGCCAGCTCAATCAGCCCCTCCACCAGTCGCGTATCGCCGTTCTCGATAATCTGGCTGATAAACAGCTTATCAATTTTGATGAATTCCGGGGCCAGGGCGGCTATCCACGACAGGTTCGAATACCCGGTTCCAAAATCATCCAGCGCGATAGCGATATTGGCTCTGCGCAGGGTGGCAAACCACTCGCACAGCTCCGGGGTGAAATGCAGCGGATGTTTCTCGGTGATTTCAATAACCAGCTGAACCTGGCTGGCGGCAAGGCGCTGGAGCAGCTCGACGGTATCGGTTTCAAAACGCGGGTCGAGGCAGTTCCAGGCGCTCAGATTCAGCGAGATATACATCCCTTTTGGAAACAGATGAATGTGGTATTGCAGATCCGAAATCACCTGCTGGATAAGCTGATGGGTCAGCGGGGCGATAAGGTTTTGCTTCTCGGCCAGCGGAATAAAGGTGTCCGGGGAGATGTGACCGTACAGCGGATGCCTCCATCGCGCGAGCACTTCAACCCCGGCGATTTTACCCGTCTGGCTGTCGATAATCGGCTGGTAGACGGGCGTTATCTGGCGCTGAGCGATAGCGGAAGCGAGCGCATTTGCCGGGGCAAGGGCAAAGAAACGGGCCATCAGCGAGCTAACGCCCGTGAGCAGGGCAGGGTACTGTTTGGTTGAGGTCATCATCGCGAGGTTCCGTTGCGGTTGCCTGGGGCAGGCAACCGCGAGTGTTATCAGAATTTGACCCAGTCATCCTGGTCTTGAGTCGAAGGGCGTTTTACCGGGTTTAACACAGACACCGTGCCCCCTCCGGTGCGACGCGCTTCGCCGCGCGCGCTCGGGTTTTTCGACACGCGGAAGATAGACACCACTTTTTCAAGCTGGACGGCCTGATCTTCCAGCGAGCTGGCCGCGGCAGAAGACTCCTCAACCAGCGCGGCGTTTTGCTGGGTGGTGGTGTCCATCTCGGCCATCGCCTGGGCAATCTGGGCAATTCCCCGGCTTTGCTCGTCGGTGGCGGCGGCAATTTCGCCCATGATGTCGCGCACCTGCGCCACGGAGGTCTCAATTTTGGACATCGCCTCGCCCGCGCTTTCAACCAGGTTAAACCCGGTATCCACGTGCACCACCGACTCGTTGATCAGGTTTTCGATCTCTTTGGCGGACTGGGCGCTGCGCTGGGCGAGGGTGCGCACTTCGGCGGCTACTACGGCAAAGCCCTTACCCTGATCCCCCGCGCGCGCCGCTTCTACGGCGGCATTCAGCGCCAGAATATTGGTCTGGAAAGCGATGCTGTTAATCACGGTGGTTATCTCAGAAATACGGTGCGAGCTGCTGCGCACGTTTTTCATGGTGTCGATAACCTTGTGCGAAATCTGGCTGCCCTGGCTGGCGTTTTGCGACGCTTCTTCTGCCAGCAGGCGCGCATGGTTAGCGTTTTCCGCGTTCAGCGCCACGGTAGAGGTCAGCTCTTCCATGCTGGCGGCGGTTTCAACCACGGCGGCAGACTGCTGCTCGGTTCGCGCAGAGAGATCCATATTCCCGGCGGCAATTTCCGAGGAAGAGCGGGCCACGCTGTCCACGCCGTCGTGTACCTCGTTGATGATCCGCTTTAGATTTTCGTTCATGGTGGACACCGCCTGCATCAGCAGACCCGGCTCGTCGCTGCGGCTGCTGGTCAGCGTGCTGGTTAAATCGCCTTGTGCAATGCTTTCAGCCACGTGCAGCGTTTCGTTGAGCGGACGCGTGATGGAGCGGGTGATCGCCAGCGCCAGCAGCAGGCCTAAGATAATCCCAATCGCCGCGACGATAATCATCTGAGTCTGAATGCTATCAACGGTATCAAACACTTTTTGCTGCTGGCTGGCGAACAGATCCTGAATGGATTTCGTCAGGGTAAGGGCTTTTCCGGTGAGGGCGTCCGACAAGGCGCTCTGCGTGCTCCAGACGTTGCTGTAATTGTCCAGCTCGCCGCCGACGCGCTTCATATCGACAACGGCAGACTCAAGCCAGGCTTTTTGCGCGTCGGGCACGGCAGAGATCAGCTCATCGGCGTCTTTTTTACCCGCTTCCAGGCGCTTAAGAATGCCCTGACGCAGCGCATCCGTCGGGTGCTGTTTGTACAAGCTCACCTGAGAATCGATGTCGCTCAGAATGAAAGACATCTGGGCGGCAAGCAGCGATATCGCCGGCGGCAGGCTGCTGTCCTGTCCAAGCAGGGATGCGCTATCACCGTTATCACACAGATTTTGCGTGTTCAGCTTGCCTTCACTCACCTTCTTTTCGCCCAGGGCTTTGGTGAAAAGCGACAGCGTGTCAACGTAGCTGTTCATGGCGTTTGCGGTAGCGTCGAGCCTGGCTTTTCCGTCCGGCGTCCAAGTGAATTTTTCCAGTTCAGACACCGAGCCCTGCATACGCTGGATAGCCGCGTTGACCTGGTCCAGATATTTTTGATCCAGCGTGTACTGATAGTTAGTCCGGTTAAGCCGCACGGCGGAAAGGGCATTGAACAGGTCGGTGGTGTGACCGTTCTTATCCACTTTGTCCTGAATATTAAGTAATCCAAACAGGCCGGTCGTCAGGATCGCGAGAGTGATTAACAGAACTGTTGCGAAGCCGAAAAATAATTTCTTACTGACTTTTAAATTGATAAAGCGGTTTACGATATTCATATTGTTTTCCAGTCCCGGAAATTACCGGGCAATAGAGCTGTTGGTGCTATCATCAAAGGGAGATAAACGAGTCGGATGAAAGAAGATAAAAAAATGCCCCTCACACTTACATGATCAGGGCGAATGCCTGAGTTGACATCACTCACTCAGGGTATCTGTCTTCTCCTCTTTTTTAACAGAATGAGCCGGGAGTTCACTCATCCTATAATAAACCGGGATTACATCCGGATAATTCACGATGTAACCACGACCTCTAATGTTTTGTATAAAATTCCCTGGCAGGCCCAGCTGGCTCAATTTACCGTTCAGATTATGAAGAACTTGCCATAAGCGCTGCGTTGAGGGGCTAAGATCGTGCGCCTCCCAAATCTCTTCAAACAGTTCTTCTTTTGTTATAGGTTGCGTTCTGCCATTTATCAGAAGATAAAGAAAAAGCCTTAACATCGTTTCATTAAAATAGATCGACGCAAACGCAATGCTCTTATCCGCGTGGCTGCCCGACAGTCGGTAAAGCCTGCGATTCGCAATATCAAAATGAATTTCATCACCGATCATAAATCCATACAGACGATAGCCCATCTTATATACCTGCATTAATTTGTGACTTAACCGTACCACGACATATAAGGGTGGTGAAAATCCATACGCTTTGTGTGGGGGATTATATTGCTGCCCTCCAGGCTTTCCAATCCACAACCCGATGCATTATATGAAACCGTTCGTTTAGCATCCGTTGATGATATGTTTGACGTTATAAATCAAATTTCCCACTTTTTGTTCTGCCGTTAAATTCCCGGTTGACTGTTTATTCTGATTTTGCGTTATGAGCGCGTTGCTCAACATTAAATTCCGAATTTGATTATCTTTACAGGATAAGAACGAACTTGCCGCCCGCTGCCTTGAAGAGAAACCCGGCGTTATACTTGATGGACACCACAATAGACCCGAAGCGCCTTCAGGAGGAGTGATGTTATTTGATTTATACTGATTCATAACGGGCCGGGCGACGTGAGCGCCGGGCAGGATGTGAATTTTAACTCTATGGTTTATAATGATAAAAATCTGAATCAGAGTTTATTCCCGCGCGATCGGCTTAGCGTGAACACGATGTTCTTCTGCAAGATGCACATGGTCATGTCATGAAAAACGTTTTTCTTATTAACGAAACGATCCTCTTTGAGCCGGAACATCGTCGCCTGGGGCCGCGAAAAGAGTATCCGCAGCGGGCCCTTACCCTGCATGGCCCGGTAAACGAATGCCTGCTGCAACTGCTTGAGCACAATGAGCAAGTGCTTACTCAGCGCTATCTCTTTTCTGCCGTATGGGAAAAGCAGGGCGCGGTGGTGACCACAAACGCGCTTTATCAGACGATTGCCTCCATCCGCAAAGCGCTCAAAACGGCCGGGCTGGAAGAGGACATTATTAAAACCCTGCCCAAAGAGGGCTTTAAGTGCATCGCGCGGATCCGGACCGGCGAATTAGCCGACTTCTCTGAACCGCAGAAAATCGCAGAAGAGCCGCGACCAGACGTCACATCCTCCAAAATCGCAGAAACCGCCGCTATCGCCAGAAAAATGCCATTACGCCCGCTGTTCTATTCTCTGGCAGGGCTGCTGTTTATTATATCCTGCGGGGTGTTTTACTGGACCTGGAAAAGCGAGCCGCCTGCGTTAGCGAAATATCATCCTGTCGGTCGGCTTAACGGCTGTGAAGTTTTCTCCTCCTGGTACGATCGGGATAAAAGCCAGCGCGCCTTTCAGACATTATCCCGCCGTTATCCGTTGCAGTGTCAGCCCGGCGAGCGCGCCTATATAACCCTCAGCCATGCCCAGCGCGGCGTCACCGTTATTATTTGTGATAATGATCCGCAGGATAGTCAGGCACGCTGTCACTCTATTTATTACAGGCAGATATATCATGAAGATGAATAAGGACATCCTGTACGGGGCGCTGGCGGGCGCGGCAATTATTTTGCCGCTGTTGGGGGCGGGCTATATCCACTACCAGCGGGATAATTACAGCTGCGAGATCCACACCGTTATTGTTGACGAAAACAGAGTGCTGGACGTTATTCTTAACTTTAACTTCGATCACGGTACGGGGTTTTATGAATCCGCCGGGGAGCTAAATGAAAAGGGCGAGCCGCCGACCTCGGTCAGTAATAAAATTCTCTTTAACTACTGGCGTGAAGATGGGGCGGTGATCCTGGTGTCGGACGAAACCAATCCGCTGCCCACGCGCTATCAAAAATTCAGAAAAGATATTCCCGATTTCTTCCAGCATCGCGAGCGCGGCCTTCGCGTTCAAATAACCCCGGCCAATGCGGTCAGCGATATTTTCACCTACGGCGGCGCGCCCGTTTTTTATTGTTCAAAAAGCTAACACGGGGGGAAAACCACGCCTGGTCTGCGGCTATTTTGTTAATCCCCTGAACTATTTACGCTTGCTTACAGAAGAAGAATGAGTATAGTTCTCATTCTCTTTAGTGTTTGCGGCCACGATGGATCTCTCCCGCAGCAGCAGTGAGTGCCTGGCTCACAGGGAACACTGAGTAAATACGGTGGACTTTGCACTGGCCTCGGCGCCCGTCATGACACAGATCGCATAGCGACATACGACGCAAATTCCCGCCCGACTTTCTACGATAAAGGATGTTCCTGATGACCCAAAAAATGTCTGCGCTGGCATTGCTTGTTGCTGTCTCGCTTTCCGGCTGTGCGGCTTCGCACACTGCCTCTACGCCTGCGCCTGCGGCGAAAACCACGGTAACGGCCCCTGAGAATACCGCCGTGATAAAACGCGATCTGGCCGACGGTCTGTACGAGATGGTGCTCAACCAGAAGGGCGATGCGCTGTACGTTGCCAGTTCAGAAGGGTTTAAGGACGTGCAGGGTGGGGTGATCTATAAGCTCGATCCCGCCACGCTGAAAACGCTTGGTCGCAGCCATACTGACCTGAAAAACTTCGCGATGACGATTTCCCCGGACGGCCAGACGGTGTACGTCACCAACTCGCTTGACGGCGGTATCAGCGCCATCAGCACCGCCGACGGCAAAATCAAAAAGCGCCTGATGTTTACCGAGCGCAATAAAGAGGGCTTCCCGTTCGGCGCGCGTGAAATTCTGCTGCACGACGGGCTGCTGTACGTCGGCGGCGTGGGCGATCCGGCGGTGATTTGGGTGGTCGATGCCGACAGCCTGAAGCTCAAGAAAACCATCAAAAACGCGGGGCAGTGGGTGACCGGCCTGCTGTGGTCTGCGCAGACGAACAGGCTGTACGCGGCCAACGGCGGCGGCGAGATCCTGGTGATTAACCCGCACAGCAACAAAATCGAAAAACGCTGGAAGCCGCTCGGCGACAAGCCTGCGCTGCTGCTGAACATGGCGGAAGATCCCGCCACCGGGCGTCTGTTCGTGACCGATAACTCCAAAGCTAAAACCACCCTGGTGCTGAACATCCGCACGGGCGAAACGATCAAACAGCTGGACGTGGGCGATTCGCTGGCGGTGAAATTCAACGCCAAACGCAACGAGCTGTACATCACCCAGCGCGAAAGCGGCAAGCTGCTGAGCCTGGACGCGACCACCTACGCCGTGAAGCAATCCTGGGATCTGCCGCCGAATCCGAACAGCCTGCTGCTGTCGGCGGACGGCCAGACCCTGTACGTCACCGTTAAGCAGGCTTTCAACAAAGACCATTCGACTAACGGGCCGGACAGCGTTGTCCGTATTGCACTTCACTAAATATTCAGGCCCGGCGACGGGCCATTTTTGCGCGATTTTAATGAGTTAATGATGAACAACACCAATATGCATAAAACGCTTCTGGCGCTGGCTATCGGCGCGGTTACGCACTCCGCCTTCGCGGCGGACGGCAAAAAAGAGGACACCATCGTTGTCCAGTCCGCGCCTGCCGGCGATTTCAAACCCGGCGGCGATAATCTTGTTCCGGCCTTCCTGGACGGGCAGGTGGCAAACGGCGGACGCATGGGGATGCTCGGCCAGCAGAACACGATGGACGTGCCGTTCAACATCATCAGCTACACCTCAAAGCTGGTGGAAGATCAGCAGGCGAAAACCATTGCCGACGTGGTCGCTAACGACGCGGGCGTGCAGTACGTTCAGGGCTACGGGAACAGCGCCGAAAGCTTCCGCATTCGCGGCCTGAAGTTTGACGGCGATGACATGACCTTCGGCGGCCTGTCCGGCGTGCTGCCGCGTCAGGTGGTGGACGCGCAGATGGTGGAACGTATTGAGATCTTCAAAGGGGCGAACTCGCTGATGAACGGCGCGGCCAGCTCCGGCGTGGGCGGGATGATCAACCTGGAGCCGAAGCACGCGGGCGAAACCCCGCAGGCGAAGATAGGCGTCGATTACACCTCCGATTCGCAGATTGGCACTACGCTCGATGCGGGTCGCCGCTTTGGCGACAGCGACCAGTTCGGCGCGCGCGTAAACCTGGTTCACCGCGAAGGGGAAACCGGGATCCCGAACGACCGTCGTCGCACCACGCTGCTCTCCACCGGGCTGGATTACAAAGGCGACAACTTCCGCACCTCGCTGGACGTGGGCTATCAGAAGAAGACCTTCCACGGCAGCCCGACCAGCGTCAATATTTCTGCGGTGGATTTCGTGCCGGAGCCGCCGAAAAACGACCGCAACTTCTCGCAGAAGTGGGCGTATAGCGATATCGAAAACGAATTCGGCATGTGGCGCAGCGAGTACGACATCACCGATAGCTGGACGGCCTACACCGGGCTGGGGGCGCAGCACGCGCACGAAGAGGGGCTGTACAGCGCACCAAAACTGCTGGATAAGAGCGGTACGGCGACCGCCAGCCGCCTCGACACCAACCGCATCAGCGACTCCGTCAGCGGGATGGCGGGCATTCGCGGCAGCTTCGATACCGGGTTTATCTCCCACAAGGTCAACGTCGGCTATTCGGCGATGACCAAAAACGAAAAAATAGCGTGGAAGATGTCGGCGGCGGCGGATAACCCGACCACCAACATCTACCACAACACCGGCGTGAACGCCCCGGACAGCACCAACTTCAACGGCTCCGGCGGCAAATACAGCGATCCGCTGACCAGCGGGCGCACCCGCACCCAGGGCTGGCTGCTGAGCGATACCCTCGGCGTGCTCGACGACAAACTGCTGTTCACCGCCGGGGCGCGCCATCAGAAAGTGGTGATCCGCGGCTATAACAAAATCACCGGCGCGGAAAACGACGCGGACGGCTTCGACGGCAGCCGCTGGATGCCAACCTACGGCGTGGTATACAAGCCGTGGGAGCAGATCTCACTTTACGCCAACCACACCGAAGCGTTGCAGCCTGGCAAGACCGCGCCAAACACCGCCACCAACTACGGCCAGAGTACCGGGATCGTCCACTCTAAGCAGAACGAGGTCGGGGTGAAGGCCGACTTCGGGCGCGTGGGCGGCTCGCTGGCGCTGTTCGAGATCAAAATGCCGTCGGCTATTCTCGACAGCGAAACCAAACACTACGGCCTGGATGCGGAGCAGCGTAACCGCGGGGTGGAGCTGAACGTCTTTGGCGAGCCGATGCTCGGCATGCGTCTGAACGCCAGCGCCACCTGGTTGCAGGCGGAGCTGACCAAAACCAACAACGGGCTGAACCAGGGCAACGACGCCATCGGCGTGCCGAACTTCTACGCGGTGCTGGGCGCGGAGTACGACATCAAGCCGATCGACGGGCTGACCGCCACCGCGCGCGTCAACCACTCCGGCTCGCAGTACGCCGATCTGGCGAACAGCAAAAAGCTCGACAGCTATACCACGCTGGATCTGGGCGTGCGCTATCGCTTCGCGGTGAACCACAATGAGAATCAGATGACGCTTCGCGCGGGCATCGACAACGTAACCGACGAAAACTACTGGGCATCCGTGGACGATTCCGGTACCTACGTCACTCAGGGCGAACCGCGCACCTTTAAGGTGTCGGTTGGCTACGAGTTCTGAGTTCCACCCTCGTTATCCGGGGCAGGGAAGCCCCAATCCTTTCAGCTTGCTACCACCAGCATGAAGTGTTAAAACGTGCCCCTTCTAAAAAAGAGACAGGGAATGGATGTGAAAGACGCGTCATCCGCTTCAGGCAGTGAGAGCCCTGAAGCCTCGTCGGAACAAAATCCGACGCTGCAACGTGGTTTGCAAAATCGACATATTCAATTAATTGCCCTCGGCGGCGCCATCGGTACAGGACTGTTTCTGGGGATTGGTCCTGCGATCCAGATGGCGGGGCCGGCGGTACTGCTGGGTTACGGCATCGCCGGGATTATCGCCTTTCTGATCATGCGCCAGCTCGGTGAGATGGTCGTTGAAGAGCCGGTGTCAGGCTCCTTCGCCCACTTCGCCTACAAATACTGGGGCCCGTTTGCCGGGTTCCTCTCCGGCTGGAACTACTGGGTAATGTTCGTGCTGGTGGGAATGGCCGAGCTGACCGCCGCTGGCATCTATATGCAGTACTGGCTGCCGGACGTGCCGACCTGGGTCTGGGCCGCCGCCTTCTTTATTATCATCAACGCCGTTAACCTGGTGAACGTGCGCATGTACGGTGAAACCGAGTTCTGGTTTGCGCTGATCAAGGTGCTGGCGATTATCGGCATGATCGGCTTTGGCCTGTGGCTGCTGTTCTCCGGCCACGGCGGCGAGCGCGCTACTCTCGACAACCTGTGGCAGCACGGCGGCTTCCTCGCGACGGGCTGGAAGGGGCTTATTCTGTCGCTGGCGGTGATCATGTTCTCCTTTGGCGGGCTTGAGCTGATTGGTATTACCGCCGCCGAAGCGCGCGATCCGCAGAAGAGCATTCCGAAAGCGGTGAATCAAGTGGTGTACCGCATTCTGCTGTTCTATATCGGTTCGCTGGTGGTGCTGCTGGCGCTGTACCCGTGGGTAGAAGTCAAATCCGACAGCAGTCCGTTCGTGATGATTTTCCACGATCTAAACAGCAACGTGGTGGCATCGGCGCTTAACTTCGTCATTCTGGTCGCTTCTCTGTCCGTTTATAACAGCGGCGTGTACTCCAACAGCCGTATGCTGTTCGGCCTCTCCGTGCAGGGCAACGCGCCGAAGTTCCTGACCCGCGTCAGCCGTCGCGGCGTGCCGGTGAACTCGCTGATGCTGTCGGGCGCGATTACGTCGCTGGTGGTGCTGATCAACTACCTGCTGCCAAAGTCCGCCTTTGGCCTGCTGATGGCGCTGGTTGTCGCCACTCTGTTACTGAACTGGGTCATGATCTGCCTCGCGCACCTGCGTTTTCGCGCCGCGATGCGCCGCAAAGGGCGTGAAACCCAGTTCAAAGCGCTGCTCTACCCGGCGGGGAACTACCTCTGCATCGCCTTCCTGGCGATGATCCTCGTGCTGATGTGTACGATGGACGGTATGCGCCTGTCGGCCATGCTGCTGCCGGTGTGGGTGGTGTTCCTGTTTGTGGCGTTTAAGCTGTCCCGTAAAAAGTGATCTTCGTTTTCCCCTCTCCCTGTGGGAGAGGGTCAGGGTGAGGGCAACAGACCGCACCTCGTTTTGCCCGGTGGCGCTGCGCTTACCGGGCCTACAGCCACCACGTAGGCCCGGTAAGGCCTCGCCGCCACCCGGCCCTTCCCACACTGCTCCCATCTTTATCGTGACCCCCCTCCCAAATCTGTTTCGATCCGCAGGATCTTTATTTTGTAATCGATTACTTTTTATCTGAACTGTTTTGTAATCGATTACTTTTGCGGGTGAGGCTCATCATGGTGTCAACAACTGAAAGTAGTGAGAAGGCGATAGTGCAGCACCGGATGCTGGTGCCGCGCCTGTCGCTGATGATGTTTATGCAGTTTTTTATCTGGGGTAGCTGGTCGGTCACGCTCGGGCTGGTGATGACCCAGCACAACATGTCGCTGCTGATTGGCGATGCGTTCTCCGCCGGGCCAATCGCCTCTATCCTCTCGCCGTTTGTGCTCGGGATGCTGGTGGATCGCTTCTTTGCCTCGCAGAAGGTGATGGCTGTGATGCACCTCGCCGGGGCAGCGATCCTGTGGTTTGTGCCGGGGGCGCTGATCGCAGAAAACGGCGCGCTGCTGATTGGCCTTCTGTTTGGCTACACGCTCTGCTATATGCCGACGCTGGCGCTCACCAACAACATCGCGTTTCACAGCCTGCGCAACGTGGATAAAACCTTCCCGGTGGTGCGCGTGTTCGGCACTATCGGCTGGATTGTCGCGGGGATCTTCATCGGCGTCACCGGCGTGGCCTCAAGCGTAACCATCTTCAGGGTTGCGGCGACCTGCTCCGTGCTGCTGGCAATCTACAGCCTGACGCTGCCCCACACGCCAGCGCCCGCCAAAGGGCTGCCGGTCAAGGTGCGCGATCTGTTCTGCGCCGACGCCTTTGCGCTGCTCAAAACCCGCCACTTCTTTATCTTCTCGCTCTGCGCGATGCTGATTTCCGTCCCGCTGGGTACCTACTACGCCTACACCGCCTCCTATCTGGCGGATGCCGGGATCGCGGACGTCAGTACCGCCATGTCCTTCGGGCAGATGTCTGAAATCTTCTTCATGCTGATCATCCCGCTGCTGTTCCGCCGTCTGGGGGTGAAAATCATGCTGCTGATCGGGATGCTGGCGTGGTTCGTGCGCTACGCCATGTTTGCCCTCGGCGTGAGCGAAGAGGGGCGCATCCTGCTCTATCTCGGCATTCTGCTCCACGGCGTGTGCTATGACTTCTTCTTTGTGGTCGGCTTTATCTATACCGACCGCGTGGCGGGCGAAAAGGTAAAAGGGCAGGCGCAGAGCATGATCGTGATGTTTACCTACGGGATCGGGATGCTGCTTGGCTCGCAGATTTCGGGCGCGCTGTATAACCAGCTGGTGGCGGGCCAAACCGTGCCGCAGGCGTGGGTGACGTTCTGGTGGATCCCAGCGGTGGCCGCCGCCGTGATTGCACTGATCTTCATGCTGACGTTTAAGTACGACGACGACAAAGCGTAATTCTCAGGAGGCGGTATGAGAACGATTAAGGGACCGGGCATTTTTCTCTCGCAGTTTATCGGGGCGCAGCCGCCGTTTAACTCGCTGGACGGGCTGGCGGGCTGGGCCGCCGAAAAGGGCTACAAGGCCCTGCAAATTCCCTGCAACCATCCGCACATTTTTGATGTGGAAAAAGCGGCCGAAAGCCAGGCGTACTGCGATGAGATAACCGCCCGGCTGGCGCACTATGGGCTGGCGATCAGTGAACTGTCGACGCATCTGGAAGGACAGCTGATGGCGGTTAACGAGGCTTACAGCGACGCCTTCGATCACTTTGCCCCGGCGTCGGTGCGCGGCAACGATGACGCGCGACGGGCGTGGGCAACGGAGAAACTGAAGCAGGCGGCGAAGGCCTCGGCAAGGCTTGGGCTCACCGCGCACGCGACCTTTTCCGGCTCGCTGGCCTGGCCCTTTTTCT
Source organism: Enterobacter sp. 186315 (assembly GCF_053290175.1). Classification (NCBI taxonomy): domain Bacteria; kingdom Pseudomonadati; phylum Pseudomonadota; class Gammaproteobacteria; order Enterobacterales; family Enterobacteriaceae; genus Enterobacter; species Enterobacter sp. 186315. The sequence goes on from NZ_JBPTTK010000004.1 coordinate 260,408, forward strand.
ACCCCTGGCCGCCGCACAACGCGCAGCGTTTTGAGGAGGCGTTTGAGGAGCTTGCCCGCCGCTGGCGACCGATTCTTGATGCGTTTGACGAGCAGGGCGTGAACGTCTGTTTTGAGCTACATCCGGGCGAAGATCTGCACGATGGCGTCACCTTCGAGCGTTTTCTGGCGCTGGTGGACAACCATCCGCGCTGCAACATTCTCTTTGACCCAAGCCATATGCTACTGCAACAGATGGATTATCTGCGCTTTATCGATATCTACCATTCACGTATTAAGGCGTTTCACGTCAAGGACGCCGAATTCAGGGCGAGCGGACGCAGCGGGGTATACGGCGGCTATCAGCCGTGGATCCACCGCGCCGGACGCTTTCGCTCGCTGGGCGACGGGCAGATCGATTTCAAAGGCATCTTCAGCAAGCTCACCGAGTACGACTACGACGGCTGGGCGGTGCTGGAGTGGGAGTGCTGCCTGAAAGAGGGCGACGCCGGGGCCAGCGAGGGGAGCGCGTTTATCCGCCGCCACATTATCCCGGTTTCGGATCGGGCATTTGATGATTTCGCCGCCGGAGGCCGCCATGATTAACGTCGGCATTATCGGCAGCGGGTTTATCGGCCCGGCGCACATCGAAGCCCTGCGCCGCCTCGGGTTCGTGCAGGTCGTTGCCCTGTGCGACGGCTCTCTTGCACAGGCGCAGGAGAAGGCGCGTCTGCTTAACGTGCCGCACGCCTACGCCAGCGTGGAGGCGCTGCTCGCCCATCCCGATCTTCACGTCGTTCACAACTGCACGCCGAACCATCTGCACGCGGAGATCAACCGGCAGATTTTACGCGCGGGCAAGCACCTCTTTTCCGAAAAGCCGCTGTGCATGACCCCGGACGAGGCGCGCGAGCTGGTAGTGCTGGCGGAGCAGGCGGGCGTTATCCACGGCGTCAGCTTTGTCTATCGCCAGTTTGCGATGGTGCGCCAGGCCGCCAGCATGATGCGACATGGCAGCGTCGGACGGCTGTTTGCCGCGCACGGTAGCTATTTGCAGGACTGGATGCTGCTGGAAACCGACTACAACTGGCGGGTAGATGCCGCGCTCGGCGGGGCGTCGCGCGCGGTGGCGGATATCGGCTCCCACTGGTGCGACACGGTGCAGTTTGTCACCGGGCGGCGTATCACCGAGGTGATGGCGGATCTCGCTATCGTCTGGTCAACGCGTAAAGCCAGCGTCGGGGGCAGTCAGACCTTCACTCATGACGAGCACGCCCGCTATGAAGACAAACCCGTCACCACCGAGGATTTCGGCTCGGTGCTGTTCCGCTTTGACGACGGCAGCAGGGGCAGCTTTAGCGTGTCGCAGGTCAGCGCCGGGCGCAAAAATCGTCTGGCCTTTGAGTTAAACGGCAGCGAGCAATCCGTGGCCTGGGATCAGGAACTGCCGCAGCAGCTGTGGATCGGACATCGCACGAAGGCCAACCAGACGCTCACAGACGATCCGGGGCTGATGAACCCGGACGTGGCCGACAGCGCCCACTTCCCCGGCGGGCATATCGAGGGCTGGCCGGATGCCTTTAAAAATATGATGGCGCAGTTCTATCGTGCGGTGCAGGCGGGCGAAATGCCGGCACACCCGCTGTTCGCGACCTTCCACGACGGCGCGGACGTGATGTATATCATTGATGCGATTGTAAAAAGCCATCAGCAGCAGCGGTGGATACGCATCGAACGATGACGGCTGCCCGGTTCGCCGGGCGCTGAATTTATGGTAGCCTGCACAAAACGCTAACCGCAGGATGTGTCGTCGCTATGTCTATTCAGAAAATCGCCCAGCTGGCCGGGGTTTCCGTGGCAACCGTGTCGCGCGTGCTCAACAACAGCGATACGGTGAAAGCGAAAAACCGCGAACGCGTCCTGAAGGCCATTAAAGAGAGCAACTACCAGCCAAATCTGCTGGCGCGCCAGCTGCGCACCGCCCGCAGCTACATGATCCTGGTGATGGTTTCGAACATCGCTAACCCGTTCTGCGCCGAGGTGGTAAAGGGCATCGAGGAAGAGGCCGAGAAAAACGGCTACCGCATTTTGCTCTGCAACTCCGGGTCCGATATCGAACGCTCCCGCTCCGGCCTGAGCCTGCTGTCGGGGAAAATCGTCGACGGCATTATCACCATGGACGCCTTCTCTAAGCTGCCCGAGCTCGCCGCGCTAATCGGCAACGCCCCCTGGGTGCAGTGCGCCGAATACGCCGATAACGGATCGGTTTCCTGCGTCGGCATTAACGACGTCGACGCGTCGCAGCACGCGGTGAGCCAGCTTGCCGACGGCGGGCGCAAACGCATTGCCATGATTAACCACGACCTGAGCTACAAATATGCCCGCCTGCGCGAGCGCGGGTATAAGAGCGTGCTGCATCTGCGCGATCTCGACTATCAGGTGGTGGAATATGCGAGCGATCTGAGCCCGGCGGCGGGGGGGGCGGCGATGCAGGCGCTGCTTAAAGAGAACCCGCCGGATGCGGTGTTTGCGGTTTCCGACACACTGGCGGCCGGGGCGCTGCGGGCCATTCAGCAGGCGGGGCTGCGGGTGCCGGAAGATATCGCGGTGGCTGGTTTTGACGGCACGGAGCTTGCGGAGATGATTTCCCTGTCGACCATCGAACAGCCGTCGCGGGATATCGGGCGCAAGGCCGTCGATCTATTGCTGAATAACATCGACAACCCGGATGCGCCCGCGCAGAGGGTGATGATGGACTGGCGCTATATTTCCCGCGCCAGCACCTGATCTATTTTGTCAGCGCACCCGCCAGCGAGCGAATATCGTTCCCGGTCGGTGTCTGATGAACGCGTAAACCAAACTCGTCGACCACCGCGAAAATATGGTCGAAAATATCGGCCTGAATTTCTTCATATTCCGCCCAGACGACGGTGTTGGTAAACGCATATATTTCTACCGGCAGACCATTCGCATCCGGGGCAAGCTGGCGCACCATTAAAGTCATATCTTTGCGAATGCGCGGATGGTTGCGCAGATATTCATTCAGGTAGGCGCGGAAGGTGCCGATATTGGTCATCTTACGCAGGTTAAGCACCGATTCGCCTTCCGCGTGCTGCTGATTCCACACGCTGATCTCCTCGTGACGCGCCGCCATATACGGCTTCAGCAGCTTCGCCCGAATCAGGCTTTGCTGCTCCTGCTCGTCGAGAAAATGAATGCTGGTGGTGTCGATATTCAGGCTGCGCTTGATGCGTCGCCCGCCCGAGGCCGACATGCCGCTCCAGTTGATAAAGGCGTCCGACACCAGCGCCCAGGTGGGAATGGTGGTGATGGTGTTATCGAAATTACGCACCTTCACGGTGGTCAGGCCGATATCCGTGACCGTACCGTTGGCGCCGTATTTCGGCATCTCCAGCCAGTCGCCGAGCTTCAGCATGTCGTTGGCAGAGAGCTGAATTCCGGCGACCAACCCCAGGATCGGATCCTTAAAGACCAGCATCAGCACCGCGGCCATGGCGCCCAGACCGCTTATCAGGATCGCCGGGGACTGACCAATCAGCAGGGAGATAATCAGTATCCCCACCAGAATGGCGCTCACCAGCTTAATGCCCTGGAAAATGCCCTTCAGCGGCAGCTGCGAGGCGGTTGCCATTTTCTGCGACAGATTGAAAATCACGTCCAGCAGCGAGAAGAACGAGAGCAGGGCATAGACCATCACCCACAGCTTCGCGCAGGTGGTCAATAATTCGGCTGCTTCGCTTCCTTTTTGCAGCCACAGCACCGCCTGGACGTTGACAATAATCCCCTGAAGGGTAAAGGCCAGACGGTGAAATAGTTTATTTTGGGTGATTATCTGTAACCACAAATGGCTGCTGGCCTGCGCGCGCTTTTCAAAAGCCCGCAGCACCAGTTTGTGCAGAATAAAATGAACGATAAGGGCGGTAAGAAAAATAATACCAAAGATAATAATCAACGACGTGGTGTGGTTAATTTCAATCCCTAACTCTTCAACCTGAGCAATTAATTCCTGCATAATGTCTCCTGTATTGATGCAGCCGCCATAATGGCGGCTGCGAAACTATTATGCAAATTCAGAGCGATTATTTTACCGCCTGACAGGCCTTTACCACCGGCAGGTGCAGGCGATGACGCATCCGTATCGTGGCGAGCGCCAGCACCACCATCATTCCCGCTTCCACCGCCAGGAAGAGGTTAATCGCCCTGGCGTAATCCCCGTGATGGTTTTGCAGGGCGTGGAGCAAAATCGCGCCGAAAATTGCAGGCCCCAGCCCCAGCGCGGCCTGTTGCAGCGTGCTTAAAATGGCGCTGGCCGCTCCCGCGTCGTCCGGCTGAATATCGCGCATCCCGATGCGGTAAAAGCTGTTCACAATTAGCGCCTGCCCGTAGCCCACCAGCCCGGTCGCCGGGGCCAGCGTGAGGGCGGTGTTCTCCATTCCCCAGACGCGGAAGGTGGCAATCAGCGCCAGCAGGCCGGTTATCTGGATAGCCAGCCCGATCAGCAGAATATTGCTGGTGCTGTAGCGGGCAATCAGGCGCGGGGCGAACCACGCCGAGACAAAATAGGTCACGCCGAGCGCGATAAAGCTGTTCCCGGATTGCCACGGCGCCATGCCCAGACCGGTCTGCATCGTCAGCGCCATGCAGAACATAAAACCGGACCAGACGCTGAAAAAGAGCATCGCGATCAGCACGCCAAAACGAATGCTGCCAAGCTGCAACAGGCGCGGCGGGATCAGCGGATGCGCGCCGTCGCGCTCTTTTTGTCGCGCATTCATCGCCATCAGCCAGGCCAGCGGAATGACCGCAACCAGCGCGGCCTTCAGCGGCCACGACCAGTGCCACTGCGTGCCGAGCGCCATCGGGAACAGCAGACAGCAGAGGATCACCGCCAGCAGCGCGGTGCCCGTCCAGTCGATGCGCGACGGGGTATCGCGACGGGTTTCCGGCACGTAGCGGCGGCTCATCGCCAGCACCGCCAGACAAATCGGCACGTTAATAAAGAAGGCGTTACGCCAGCCCAGCCCGGCGATATCCGCCGACACCAGCCAGCCGCCGCCCATCTGGCCGACGATAAAGGCGATCCCGCCGATGCCGCCAAACAGGCTGATGGCTTTTGCGTGCGCGGTGCCTTTGAGGGTGACGTGCAGCGTCGCCAGGATTTGCGGCACGATCAGCGCCGCACCCGCGCCCTGAACAATGCGCGCCGCGAGAAGCTGCTCCACGCTGCCCGCCATGCCGCACAGCAGCGAGGCCAGACCAAAAATGGCGACGCCGATCATAAACAGGCGACGACGCCCCAGGTTATCCCCGAGCTTGCTGCCGAGCGCCAGACAGACGGCGAAGGCCACGCCGTAGAGCGCGACAATCAGCTCCAGCTCGGTGGCGGTGGCGTGCAGAGAGTGGGTGATGGAGTCCAGCGCCACGTTGGTGATTGAGGTATCAATCAGCGGCAGCATCTGGCCGGTTAACAGCAATATCAGGCCTGCGCGACCCGGTGAAACAACAGACGTATTCATGATGACTCCATTGCGTCATTCAACAGATGGTCGTAGCATCGACTATCTGATAAACGGGTACCAGTTCTTGCTTATACTGGTACTGGCACTACCACGCTGGGGGAAATATGGCGCTGATGTCCGAACCTGTCACCTCGCTTCAGGATGACACCCGCAAACAGCTCGGGGCTTTTTTACGCGCGCGTCGGGAGAGTCTCGACCCGCAGCGGCTGGGCCTCCCCCGAAGCGGCCGCCGCCGCACGCCGGGCCTTCGTCGCGAAGAGGTGGCGATGCTGGCCGACGTAGGCGTCACCTGGTACACCTGGCTTGAGCAGGGCAGGGAGGTCAAACCCTCGGGCGCGGTGATGGCCGCCATCGCGAAGGCGCTGCAATGTACCCCCACCGAATCCCGCCATCTGTTTGTACTGGCGGGCCTGCCGCCGGGCGAAGCGCCGCAGGCGGTCTGCTGCGAGGGGATCAGCGAAGGCACGCGCCGCCTGCTGGACACGCTGATGCCGAAACCGGCCAGCATTCAGAAACCCAACTTCGACATCGTGGCGTGGAACGACAGCTTTGGGCACCTGATGGGCGTCGATTTCAACGAAATCCCGCCCGAGGATCGCAACTGCATCTACCTCTATCTGACCCACCCCGCGTGGCGCAGCCGTCTGGGGCGACGCGACGACGTGCTGGCGATTTTTGTCTCTTATTTCCGCGCGGCGATGGCCGAGCACCGGGGCGATCCTTTGTGGGAAGCTAAACTGGCGCGCTTCTTCGCGGTGTCGGAGGAATTTAAATCCCTCTGGCACCAGCGCAACGACGTGCGCGGGGTGGAAAACCAGCTCAAGCTGTTTTCCCACCCCGAGCTGGGGGATTTTAACCTGCAACAGATGTACTGGTACTCCGCGCCGCGTAACGGCTCGCGGCTGCTGGTGTATCTGCCGGTGGACGAGGCAGGGGAAAACGCGCTGACGTGGCTGGCGGAGCAGGCCGGATGAACGTTACCCGCAAACAGGAACGCCTTCTGCGCCGCGCGCTTAGCGAGTGGGAGCAGGAGGGGGCGCTAACCGCCAACGATCATCAGCGTCTGGCGGGCACCCTCAAACGCGTCACGATGGACTGGCAGCGGCTCAGCCGTTACGCCTTCTGGACGGCGCTGGCCTGCGTCGTTATCGCTATCGGCAGCCTGTTCTCAGACAGCGAGCTGATGGCGCGCATTATCGAATTCTTCGCCTTCTCCTCACTTGCCCGCATCGGGCTGCCTGCGGTGGTTGCGGCGCTGTTTTACCTGTGGGGCTTTAGCCGACAGCGGCGTGAGATCCGCTGGCATTACAGCACCGAGGCGCTCCTTTTTCTTGGCGTGCTATTTACCGCCATCGCCCTCTGGCAGCTTGGTGAACGGCTCGATAACAGCAGCGGGCATGTTGCGCCGCTGTTTCTGGCAGGCTGTGCGGTTTACGGGCTGGTGGGATATTTCGGTCGCTCCGGGCTGGTCTGGCTGTTCTTTTTGCTCTCGCTCGGGAACTGGTTTGGCGCCGAGACCGGCTATATGTCAGGGTGGGGCGCCTACTGGCTGGGGATGAACTATCCGGTGCGCTTTATCTTCTTCGGCGGCGCGCTCCTGGCGCTGTGCTGGCTGCTGCGAGCGGTGTTGCAGGCGCGTCATCTCTACGCCACCAGTAAAGCTATGGGGCTGACGTATCTGTTTGTCGCCCTGTGGATCATGTCGATTTTCGGCAATTACGACATCGATAGCTGGTACGGCGTTACCCAGGCTTCACTGCTGCCGTGGGCGCTGCTGTTCGCCGTGGCGGCGGTGCTGTGCATTTACATCAGCCTCAAAACCGACGACGGAATGCTGCGCGGTTTTGGCCTGACCTTCCTCGCCATCAACCTCTACACCCGCTATTTCGAATATTTCTGGGACGGCATGAACAAGGTGGTGTTCTTCCTGATCCTGGCGGCGTCGCTGGCGGTGATAGGGCGCTACGCGGAGCGGATCTGGCACGCGGGTGCTTCGGTGAAATAAGTTTTTTGCGAGGGGCTACGAGAGAATGAACGGGAATTCGGCAGCGCCCTGATAAGGCGTGTAAGGTGAGTCACAAAGGCGAGATTAGCCTTTAATGCAAATTGCCTTATATGCTAACATCATCAGGGATGAAAACGTGTTCAGACTCATCGTTCATGAGGCTGTCAGAGAAGAGATCCTCTCTCTGCCCTCAGGAGTACAGGCGAAGTTAATTCGCCAGCTTGATAAATTACGCTCTAACCCAACCGCATTGCGGGAGCCGGACAGTAAACCACTGCCGGAGGGTTTGTTTGAAATCAGAACGGTCGGGATTATCCATCGCCGTGGGATTTATGTGTATCAGCGTGAGAAGACCCTTTTTCTCTTGCGCGTATTTATCAAGAAGACGCAGAAAACACCCTCTGCTGAGATCCGTCTGGCACTGAAACGACAACAGGAGATGCTGGATGAGCAAGAAAATTATCGACTGGGATGAGCTGAGAGCGGAGTTGCTCAGTCATTCTGACGTACAAGCCGCCTTTGATGCCGAAGAGCGTAAGGAGCGTCTGCGTGAAATGCTGGCGCAGTGGCGTAATCATGCAGGGCTGACGCGCGCTCAGGTTGCGGAGCGGATGGGGGTCAGTGCGCCAACCGTATCCCGTATGGAAGCCAATATTACTCGCGCAAGCCTTGATACCTTAACGCGCTATGCGCTGGTGTGTGGAGTAAAGCATCCGCAGATTACGCTTTATTAAGGGGCTGATAATGAATTTAACTGATGATTGATTCCGCAGACTTCAGCCAAAAATTAGGGCTTATCTCCCGAAACGTTGAGCACACCGAAGCCTTCCTGGTGCGCGGTACGCTGGCGTTTCATCTGCCGGGATTTTTGCTGCCAGTGGGCTATCGACTGCTGAAATCCCGTCACAGCGATGAGTATCGCATCATTACGACCGATGACGGCAAACCCTATACGGCGTATGCGGTGAAGCCGGCGTTTCATAAAGAGATCACTTTTCCCCACGGTGCGGCGACGCAGGTAATGGTGTGGCGCACGCCACGCGCCGTGCATCAGCGGGTGATTAGCGGCTTTCCCCAGCTCTTCTTTCAGTGGCTGCTTGGCGAATATGACATTGTTGTCTCTGACAGTGAGCAAACCGGTGACGGGCAGCGGTTCTGGCTGCGGATGATCGACTGGGCGTTTACCATGAATTATCAGATAAGCGTGGCAGACGGCACGGTGGGTGAGGAGTGGCAGTTAACGCCTGTCGGCTCATACGCTGAGCTTGAAGAGCGCTGGATAACCTTCGCGTGGGGTTACGATCGCGATGTGCATCCGCATCGCAGGCTGGTGATCAGTAAAACATAGCGGGCCGCATTGAGCGGCCCGTTGGCTTTTAGCACTCGGTCACAATCGTGCTCAGCGGCAGGCGGGACTTCGGCAGCGTAGCGTTGAAATCTTCCACGCTGTGGTGTCCGACCGGCACGACCACCAGGCTGGTGTAGCCTTTCTCTTTCAGGCCGAACTCTTCGTCGAGGATCGCCGCGTCGAAGCCTTCAATTGGCACCGCGTCCAGGCCCATAGCGGCCACGCCCAGCAGGAAATTACCGACGTTCAGGTACACCTGTTTTGCCATCCACTGGTCGTCATCTTTCAGATCGACACGGTGCATATCGGCGAAGAAGCGGCGGCCCTTGTTGTTGGCGGCTTTGGCTTCTGGCGTGTTGAAACGACCGTCAGCATCTTCCTGATCGACAACGCGATCCAGCCACGCATCGTCCATCGCGGTTTTGGCGCAAAACACCACCACGTGAGACGCATCCATCATTTTGCGTTCGTTGAACACGTAGGTACCCGCTGCGGATTTTGCCACGCGCGCTTTACCCTCTTCGGTGCTGGCAACGATGAAATGCCACGGCTGAGAGTTGGTGCTCGACGGGCTGTACTGCAACAGGGTTTTGATCTTCTCCGCTTCGTCTGCGGTCAGTTTTTTGCTTGCGTCGAACGCCTTGGTGGAGTGGCGTTTCAGAGCGACAGAAATGATATCCATATTAACTCCTGGTGTGTAAATGCGCCCCTCACGGGCGCGAAAGAGAGCAGATTACAGCGGGACGCGGGAAAAGATAAGTGCGATTCGAGCGCTTAAACTGTTCGCCTAAGACGAACAATCAGCAGGGGCGGATCCACTTCCGATCTTTTTTCGGCAGCTTATCGACGATCAGGTTCCACGAGTCGATAACCAGGTCGGTCACCAGCTCGGGGGTGATATCGTCGGTGCCGTACAGCGAAATCCAGTGCTTTTTATTCAGGTGATAGCCCGGCTCAATGCCGCGGTAGATCTGCTGATTTAACAGGGATTTTTCAGGATCGGATTTCAGGCTGACGTGCGGCCGACCGTGGGCGACGGCGATAATCATAAAAATCTTGCCGCCGACCTTAAACACGTCGAACTCCGGGCCAAACGGCCAGCAGTGCTCGGTAAACGGCTGCTCCAGCGCTACGCGTTTAGCGTGTTCCTGTAGGGCTTTACTCTCCATCGCTCTGTTCCTCGGCAAGCCCGCGCCACATGGCCTCAAAGCCCAGGGATTTAAAATCGGCGGCGCGGGACGGATCTCGGGTGGCAAATTCCATGGTGGTTTCAGCCAGCGATAAGAACATCGCATCACCGAAGGTTTTAAATTCGTCGGACATAAACACCGCGCGCACCGAACGGCGGCACAGCTCGTGCAGCTCCGGGAACATATCTTTTACCGCCTGTTCGGTCTCGGCGTTGAGCTTTTCACTGACGCCAATCTGGCGGATCGCGGCGTGGGCGACCGGGTTGCGGATCCCCCAGTCGACATAACTATTCCAGATATTTCGCGTATGTTCTTTTGGTAGACTGATAGTGCGATCGAGATTGGCGAGCATGGTCTGACAAAGATCCTGCTTCAGGTGCAGGTAGAGGGCGTTGAGCAGATCGTCTTTAGTGGCAAAATAGCGAAACAGCGTGCCTTCAGCGACGCCCGCGTTACGGGCAATAAGCGCCGTGGAGGCGGCAATACCCGACTGCGCAAAGGCAGCGGTCGCTGCTTCCAGTAAGGCCAGTTTTTTATCTTCACTCTTCGGACGTGCCACTAAATTCTTCCCCCTGTCAATCGCAAAAACAGTGATTGAAACATGCGCGTAGTCAGGCTGCAACGGCGCAGATCAAATATAAGAAAACGTCTTGACGACTTTATCGCCATACCTATAATGAGTGCTTACTCACTCATAATCAAGTTAACCCGCGCAAACCAACGGAAGGGGCGCGTAGCCGGGTCGGGATATGAAAAAGCCTCTGTTCATCTGCGTGGTGTTTGTCATGATTATTGCTTCAGCTGCGAGTTTACCTTTTATTCTGAACGCCGGATTTGGCCAGCCGCCGCAGGGTGAGCAGCTTTCCGAGGTGGAAGCCTCCCCGCACTATCGCGACGGGAAGTTCCACAATACGCTGCCGACGCCGGGTTTTACCGGTGAGCAAAATATGCTGGTGGCGTGGTGGCAGTTTCTGACCCGTAAAACCGAAAACGCCCGTCCGGCGCAGCCGCTGCCGCTGGTGAACACCGATCTCGCCAGCCTGCCGCTGGAGCAGGACACGCTGGTGTGGCTCGGCCACTCTTCGTGGTATATGCAGTTTGCCGGGAAACGCATCCTGATCGATCCGGTGCTCGGCAACTACGCCGCGCCGTTCTCGTTCCTCAATAAAGCCTTCGTGGGTGACTACCCGTGGCGCGCGGAGTCGATGCCGGATATCGACCTGCTGATTATTTCGCACGATCACTACGATCATCTGGATTACGCCACCATCAAGGCGCTGCTGCCGAAGGTGAAGCGCGTGGTCACGCCGCTGGGTGTGGGTTCACACCTGCGCTACTGGGGCATGAACCCGGAGATTATCGACGAGCGTGACTGGAACCAGTCGGTGCGCATCAGCGATGAGCTGACGGTGCACGTGCTCCCGGCGCGTCACTTCTCCGGGCGCGGCATCAAGCGCGACCAGACCCTGTGGGGCAGCTTTATGTTCGTCACGCCGGATCGGAAGGTCTATTACAGCGGGGATTCCGGTTACGGCCCGCACTTTAAGGCGATTGGTGAGCAGTTTGGCGAGGTGGATCTCGCCATTATGGAAAACGGCCAGTACGACCAGGACTGGAAGTACATCCACATGCTGCCGGACGAAACGGCGCAGGCGTCGGAAGATCTGAACGCCAGAGCGGTGGTTCCCGGCCACAACGGGCGCTTCGTGTTGGCGAAACATACGTGGAACGACCCGCTGATCCAGCTCGCCAAAGCCAGCAAAGATAAAGGCTATCGGCTGCTGACGCCGGAGCTGGGCGAGCCGGTCCGGGTGAGGGACACCACCCAACAATTTAGCCAGTGGTGGGAATAATGTTTAATCGAGGAGAAGAGGGGGAGAGCACCATGACTATTTCCGCTCAGGTCATCGACACCATTGTCGAGTGGATCGACGACAATTTACATCAGCCGTTGCGCATTGAAGAGATTGCCCGCCACGCGGGCTATTCCAAGTGGCATTTACAGCGGCTGTTTATGCAGTACAAAGGGGAGAGCCTCGGGCGCTACATCCGCGAGCGCAAGCTGCTGCTGGCGGCGCGCGATCTGCGCGAATCCGACGAGCGCGTCTACGACATCTGCCTGCGCTACGGGTTTGATTCCCAGCAGACCTTCACGCGCATCTTCACCCGCACCTTCCATCAGCCGCCCGGCGCCTATCGCAAAGAGAACCACAGCCGGGCGCACTGAGGTGCGTTACGCAGGCCGGGTAAGGCGATATCGCCGCCCGGCTTTTTTTTGCCCTGGCGACAGGAGATGGCCGCTTACGATCCGACTGAAATCCAGCGACGCCAGACGAAGCGCAGTATGAAGAACTCGATCGCGCCAAGCAGCAGAAACCACAGGCAGAAGAGAATGGTGTAGAGCTGGTTAAGATCGACCAGATGGAACGTGGTCATCATCTTTTTCGCCAGCACCAGCCCTAACGAGGGGGCGGGCAGCAGCAGACAGGAGAGCAGGGCCATCAGCAGGATGCCCCCGGCCGTCAGCAGCGATTCTAACGGGTGTTTCATATTAATGTTAATCGTCAGTTAAAAAAGCGATTGTCGGACATTACCTTTCGTAAAGCAATATAAACCCGGCTGCGGTTTTTACACCAAATGAATGCGTCATTCTGCACGCTATGGGCAAAATAAAAATAAATAACCCGATCCGCTTAAATTAATTTCGGCTTATGTAAATAAACGTCTGTCTCAGGCAAATAATTTTACAAAGGTATAGGTGCTATATCCAATTAACGTTGCAATAACAATGGCGGCGATAATGTATAACGCCAGGCGGCGCGCGCGATAAATGCCAAACATGGTGTCTCCTTGTTTAGAGAAGGTTTAGAAATATTTTGTAAGAATCATCTTATCAAATTAAGTTTACTGAGTTTTGAATAACCCGGCAGTAATTATTTTGCGGTAGATCAATTTTCTCCGCAACAAATAAAAATTGCAGTTATCAAATTTATTTAAGCCAGAAAGGAAATTTGGCTTCCGCCCACCGGATAGTGAAGGAATTGAATTAATGACTAAGATGAAAAATCCGCAGAATATGCCTCCCGCAGGAGGACAGGTTCACAACCAGCCCCACCAGCAGACGGTAGAGCAAGTGCTTGCTCACCTGCAAACGCAGCCAGCCGGGCTTGACCGCGCAGAGGCGCAGGCTCGTCTGAATCAATATGGGCCGAACGCGCTACCGGAAAAAAAGGGTAAACCTGCCTGGCTGCGTTTTCTCGCCCACTTTAATGACGTGCTGATATATGTCCTGCTGGCGGCCGCCGTGCTAACCGCCGTGATGGGACATTGGGTCGATACGCTGGTTATTTTAGGCGTGGCGGTAATTAATGCGCTGATTGGTCATATCCAGGAAAGTAATGCCGAAAAATCGCTGCAAAGTATTCGTAATATGCTCTCCAGCGACGCGCGCGTTATTCGTAATGGCAGTCATGAAACCCTTCCTACGACTGAAATAGTCCCGGGGGATATTATTGTTTTACGCGCGGGCGATCGTATTCCGGCGGATATGCGTTTGATTGAGGCGCATAATTTACGCGTGGAAGAAGCTATTTTAACCGGCGAATCCACCGTGGTGGATAAACACACGCTTCCCCTGGAAGGAGAATTGCCGCTGGGCGATCGCACCAACCTGGTCTTTTCCGGTACGACGGTGAGCGCGGGCGGCGGCGTGGGCGTGGTGATTGCCACCGGGCAGGACACGGAGCTGGGCCACATCAACCAGATGATGGCGGGCATTGAAAAGCACCGCACCCCGCTGCTGGTGCAGATGGACAAGCTCGGCAAAGCGATTTTCGCCATTATTCTGGCGATGATGGCCGCGCTGTTTGTCTTCAGCCTGGTGCTGCGCGATATCCCGATGGGCGAACTGCTGCTCTCCCTGATTAGCCTCGCGGTGGCCTCCGTGCCGGAAGGTCTGCCGGCGATTATCTCCATCATCCTCTCGCTGGGCGTGCAGGCGATGGCGCGCAAGCGGGCCATTATCCGCAAGCTGCCGACGGTAGAAACCCTGGGGGCGATGACCGTGGTCTGCTCGGATAAAACCGGCACCCTGACCATGAACGAAATGACCGTGAAGGCGATTATCACGGCGGACACCTGCTACCGCGTCGAGGGCAATAGCTACGAGCCGGTGGGCAACATCTATCTGGAAGGCAGCGACGAGCCGGTACAGATCCAGCCGGACACCCTGCTGGAGCAGTACCTGCGCACCGTTGACCTCTGTAACGACAGCCAGCTGATTAAGGACGAGCGCGGGCTGTGGGGCATCACCGGAGGCCCGACCGAAGGGGCGCTGAAGGTGCTGGCCGCGAAAGCAAACCTCGCGCCGGTCGTGACCACCTTAATCAACAAGATCCCGTTTGACTCTCAGTACAAGTACATGAGCACCCACTACCAGATTGGCGGCGAGGAGCAGATCCTGGTCACCGGTGCGCCGGACGTGCTTTTCTCCCTGTGCGAGCAGCAGCAGACCCGCAACGGCACGGAAATCTTCAACCGCGCGTACTGGGAATCTGAGATGGAGCGCTATGCGCGTCAGGGGCTGCGCATGGTCGCCGCCGCCTTCAAGCCGGCCAACGGTGAAGCGTCGCTGACCCATGACGACCTCAGCCACGGCCTGATCTTCCTCGGCATTGCCGGGATGATGGACCCGCCGCGTCCGGAGGCCATCGAGGCGATCCACGCCTGCCAGCAGGCCGGGATCCGCGTGAAGATGATCACCGGCGATCACCCGCAGACGGCGATGAGCATTGGTCAGATGCTGGGGATCACCAACAGCACCCAGGCGGTGACCGGGTATCAGCTGGAGAAGATGGACGATCGCGAGCTGGGCAATGCGGCGCTGGAGTATGACATCTTCGCCCGCACCAGCCCGGAGCATAAGCTGCGTCTGGTGAAAGCCTTGCAGGACAAAGGCGAAATCGTCGGCATGACCGGGGACGGGGTGAACGATGCGCCAGCGCTGCGCCAGGCGGACGTCGGCATCGCGATGGGCATCAAAGGCACCGAAGTGACCAAAGAGGCGGCGGACATGGTGCTGACGGACGATAACTTCGCCACCATTGCCAGCTCGGTAAAAGAGGGGCGTCGCGTCTACGACAACCTGAAGAAAACCATCCTGTTCATCATGCCAACCAACCTGGCGCAGGGGCTGCTGATTGTGATTGCGCTGCTGGCGGGGAATATCATTCCGCTGACGCCGGTCCTGATTTTGTGGATGAACATGGCGACCTCCGCCACGCTCTCCTTCGGCCTGGCCTTTGAAGCCGCCGAGCGCAATATCATGCGTCGTCCGCCTCGTCAGACCGGGCAGCACGTCATGGACGCCTTCGCCGTCTGGCGCGTGGCCTTCGTCGGCACCATGATCGCCCTCGCGGCCTTTGCGCTGGAAGCCTGGCTTGCGCCGCGCGGCCACAGCGCCGAGTTCACCCGCACCGTGCTGTTGCAGATGCTGGTCTGCGCCCAGTGGGTCTACATGATTAACTGCCGCAACACCGGCGGCTTCTCCCTGAACCGTGGCCTGCTGGCCAACAAAGGAATTTGGCTGGTGACCGGCGTGCTGCTCCTGTTGCAGCTGGCGATTATCTACCTGCCGTTTATGCAGATGCTGTTTGGCACCGAAGCCCTGCCGCTGCGCTACTGGGCCATCACCCTGGTGATTGCGGGCGCGATGTTCTTCGTCGTCGAGCTTGAGAAGCGACTGACCCGCAGGTTCCGTAAGGCTGCATAACCTTTTGCCCTCACCCTAACCCTCTCCCACGGGGAGAGGGAACTCAGACCTCCCTCTCCCTTTGGGAGAGGGTCGGGGTGAGGGGACAAACACCGAGACAATCTCCATGAAACTGACTTTCTTGCGCGCCGCCCTGGCCAGCGCGTTTCTCGTCTGTACCCTCCAACCCGCATTCGCCGCCGTTCCCGTGCGCACGGCCACCGTTGAGCAAACCGCGCACGCCGCGGAGCGCCAGATCCCCGGTCGTCTTGAAGCGATTCACACCGTCGAGCTGCGCGCCCGCACGGAAGGCGTTATCACCAAAATGCATTTTCGCGACGGGCAGTATGTGAAAAAGGGCGACCTGCTGTTCGAGCTGGACGACGCCGAGCCGCGTGCCGCCGTGCGTCTGGCGCAGGCCGAGGTCAAAAGCGCCGAAGCCACGCTGCGTCAGGCGCAGCAGCAGCTGTCGCGATTTGAAAGCCTGAAAACCGGGAACGCCATCAGCCGTAACGACGTGGACACCGCGCGGATGCAGCGCGACGTGGCGAGCGCGGCGCTGGAGCAGGCCAAAGCCCGCTTAGAGGCGCGCAACGTCACGCTGGCCTACACCCGCATCACCTCGCCGATTGATGGCCGGGTGGGGCACAGCCGGTTTCATCCGGGCAGCCTGGTGAACCCGTCCAGCGGCGTGCTGGTGGACGTGGTGCAGCTCGATCCGATCCGTATCGCCTTTGCGCTGGAAGAGGGGGCGTTTGCCAGCAAAGCGGGGCAACATGCGGATATTGCCGAGCTGAAAAAAGCCTGGCGGGCAGATATTGAGAGCGGCGACGGGCGCGAAAGCGGCGAGCTGACCTCGGTGGATAACCGCATCGATCCGCGCACCGCGAGCGTGATGGTGCGCGCCGAGTTTGCCAATCCGCGCCATCGCCTGCTGCCGGGCGGCAGCATCAACGTCTGGCTGCGCCCGCAGTCTGAACAGCCTGCGCTGTTTATTCCGGCGGCGGCGGTTGGGCAGAACGGCGACGGCTTTTTCGCGTGGATCGTGGATGCAAACAACGCCGCGCACAAACGCCCGCTGGCGCTGGGCGCACAGTCCGGCCAGCAGTATCAGGTGCTGTCGGGGCTACGCGCTAACGAGCGCGTGGTGACCGAGGGCGCGCAGCGTTTGCAGGACGGCATGACCGTCCAGGTACTGGAGTAAGGAGCCGCTATGCTGACGTTTTTCATTAAACGCCCGCGTTTCGCCATGGTGATCGCGCTGGTTATTACCCTGCTGGGGGCGATTGCGCTCAGGCTGATCCCGGTGGAGCAGTACCCGCAGATCACACCCCCGGTTGTGAATGTGTCAGCCTCCTGGCCGGGTGCCAGCTCGGCGGACGTGGCGGAGGCCATCGCCACGCCGCTGGAGACCCAGCTTAACGGCGTGGACCACATGCTGTATATGGAGTCTACCAGCTCGGACGAAGGGGCTTACAGCCTGAACATTACCTTCGCGGCGGGCACCGACCCGGATCTGGCGGCGATCGACGTGCAAAACCGCGTGGCGCAGGCCGTCGCGCAGCTGCCCACCGAGGCGCAGCAAAACGGCGTTCAGGTGCGCAAGCGCGCCAGCAATCTGATGATGGGGGTGAGCCTTTACTCACCGGGTAGCACCCACTCGCCGCTGTACGTGAGCAACTACGCCAGCACCCAGGTGCGCGAGGCGCTGGCGCGTCTGCCGGGCGTGGGGCAGGTGCAGATGTTCGGCGCGCGAGACTACAGTATGCGCATCTGGCTGCGTCCGGATCGCATGAACGCCCTGAACATTACCACCGATGACGTTGCCCAGGCGCTGCGTGAGCAGAACGTGCAGGGTGCTGCGGGGCAGGTCGGCACGCCGCCGGTGTTTAACGGCCAGCAGCAGACGCTGACCATCAACGGGCTGGGGCGTCTTAACCAGGCCGACGATTTCGCGAACATCATTATCCGCGCAGGCGAGCAGGGCCAGCTGGTGCGCTTGCAGGATGTCGCCACCATCGAACTGGGTTCCCGCAGCTACAGCTCCGGCGCGCAGCTTAACGGCCATGACTCCGCCTATCTCGGGATCTACCCCACGCCGTCCGCCAACGCCCTGCGCGTTGCCGACGCGGTGCGCGCCGAGCTGGCGCATCTGGCAACGCGCTTTCCCGACGATCTGACCTACGAGGTGAAGTTCGACACCACCCGCTTTGTCGCGGCGACCATCAAAGAGATTGGTGTATCGCTGGCGCTGACCCTGCTGGCGGTGGTGGTTGTGGTCTCGCTGTTTTTGCAAAGCTGGCGCGCGACGCTGATTGTGGCGCTCGCCATTCCGGTTTCCCTGATTGGCACCTTTGCGGTGCTCTATACGCTGGGCTATTCCGCCAACACCCTGAGCCTGTTCGCCATTATTCTGGCGCTGACGATGGTGGTGGATGACGCCATCGTGGTAGTGGAGAGCGTGGAAACGCTGATGGCGGAAGGGCAGAGCCGGACGGCGGCCACCGCGCAGGCGCTGCGCCAGATTGCCGGGCCGGTGATTGCCACCACGCTGGTGCTGCTGGCGGTGTTTGTGCCGGTGGCGCTGCTGCCGGGGATCGTCGGCGAGCTGTATCGTCAGTTTGCGGTCACGCTCTCGACCGCCGTCACCCTCTCAAGCCTGGTGGCGCTGACGCTGACCCCGGCGCTGTGCGCGCTCCTGCTGCGCCCGCGTCCGGCACGACCGGCCGCGATGTTCCGCGGGTTCAACCGTGGGCTGGACGCCACCCGCCGCGCCTATACGCGTCTGGTGAACGTGTTCAACCTGCGCCCGCTGCTGGCGCTGGCGGCAACCGTCGCGGCGGCGGCGGTGGTAGCGTTCAGCTTTATGGCGATGCCGAAAGGCTTCCTGCCGCAGGAGGATCAGGGCTACTTCTTTGCCAGCGTTCAGCTCCCGGAAGCGGCGTCCCTTGAGCGTACCGAAGCGGTGATGACGAAAGCGCGGGCGCTGATCGCCGCCAACCCGGCGGTGGAGGATGTGATTCAGGTGTCCGGGTTTAACATTCTCAACGGCACCAGCGCGTCCAACGGCGGGTTTATCTCGGTGATGCTAAAAGACTGGAGCCAGCGCCCGGCGCTGGATGAGGTGATGGGCGAGCTGCAACGCCAGCTGTTTGCCCTGCCGGAAGCGACGATCATGACCTTCGCGCCGCCGACGCTGCCGGGGCTGGGCAACGCCTCGGGCTTCGATCTGCGCATACAGGCGCAGGCGGGACAAAGCCCGGCGGAGCTGGAGCAGGTGACGCGCGGCATTCTGCTGAAGGCGAACCAGCATCCTCAGCTTAACCGCGTGTTTACCACCTGGAGCAGCAACGTGCCGCAGCTGACGTTAAGCGTTGACCGCGAGCGGGCCGCGCGTCTGGACGTGCCGGTGTCGCGCATCTTCAGCAGCCTGCAAACCGCCTTTGGCGGCACGCGGGCGGGGGATTTCAGCGTTAACAACCGGGTCTATCACGTGGTGATGCAAAACGAGATGCAGTGGCGCGAGCGCGCGGAGCAGATAAGCGATCTGTACGTGCGCAGCAACGGCGGCGAGCGGGTGCGGCTGAGCAACCTCGTCACCATCACCCCGACCGTCGGCGCACCGTTTTTGCAGCAGTACAACCAGTTCCCGTCGGTGTCGGTGAGCGGCTCGGCGGCGCAGGGGGTAAGCAGCAGCACGGCGATGGCGTCGATGGGCGAACTACTTGCTGAAAACCTGCCAGCCGTTTACGACTACGCCTGGAGCGGGATGTCGTATCAGGAGCAGCAGACCGGGAATCAGGCTGTCTGGATCGTGCTGGCGGCGGTGGTGATGGCGTGGCTGTTCCTGGTCGCCCAGTATGAGAGCTGGACGCTGCCCGCCAGCGTGATGCTCTCGGTGCTGTTCGCCATCGGCGGCGCGCTGGTGTGGCTGTGGGCAGCCGGATACGCCAACGACGTGTACGTGCAGATTGGCCTGGTGCTATTAATTGCCCTCGCAGCGAAAAACGCGATATTGATCGTCGAGTTCGCCCGCGCGCGGCGCAATGAAGGGCTGGCGATTGTTGATGCGGCGCGAGAAGGGGCCTCACGCCGCTTCCGGGCGGTGATGATGACCGCCGTGTCGTTCATTATCGGCGTGTTACCGATGATGCTGGCGACCGGTGCCGGAGCGCAGAGCCGCCGTATCATCGGCACCACGGTGTTCAGCGGAATGCTGGTGGCGACCGTTATCGGGATTGTCTTTATCCCGGCGCTGTTCGTGCTGTTCCAGCGCCTGCGCGAGTGGGGCCACGGCCTTACGGACTCGTCGCCCACAGCTCGCAGTGCTTCTGAACCAGAGAAATAAGCGAGCCGCCGTCGGCGATAAAGTCCCGCATTCGCTGCGCCTCGCTCTTGCCCTGTTTTAACATCAGGGCAATTTCTTTAATTGCGCTTGTCGCGCCGAGCTTATCGGCCGACGGCGCAACCTGCTCCAGCAGCCACGCAATATCCTCTGCAATCGTCTTCTGTTCCCCGGTGTGAACGTCGGTCAGTATGCCCTCCAGCCCGTAGCGGCAGGCCTGAAAGCGGTTAAAGCGGTAGAGCAGAAAATCTTTTTCCTGATGCTTATACGGACGCGTGGTCAGCAGCCAGTGCGACGTCGCCTGGATCAGCCCGGCAATGTTGAGGGCGTGGGCCAGGGTCAATGGCGTATCCATCACCCGCACCTCCACGGTGCCAAAATGCGGGCTGGGGCGAATATCCCAGTGCAGATCTTTAATGCTCTCGATCATGCTGGTGGAACTCAGGCGGCGGAACAGCCCTTCAAACTCCTGCCAGCTGTTCACAAACGGCATCTGGCCGTTGTCCGGGAAGCCGGAAAAGATATTCAGGCGCGACGAGGAGAACTTGGTGTCCGTCCCCTGCATGTAGGGGGACGACGCCGCGAGGGCGATAAAGTGCGGGACAAAGCGCGACAGGCCGTGCAGCAGGTAGATGGCATCGTCCCCGGTCCGACAGCCGACGTGAACGTGCTGGCCAAACACCGTTGCCTGCAAAATCAGATAGCCGAAGCGCTCCAGGGTGACGTTGTAGCGCTCGTCGGCGCACACCTCCTGGCGCTGCCATTTCTGGAACGGGTGCGTCCCGCCGCCGCAGATCTGGATATGCTGCGCCGCCGCCGCCCGCAAAATGCTTTGCTGCATCGCGGAGAACTGCGCGGCCGCCTGGTCAATGCTCTGACACACCCCGGTGGCGATTTCGAGCATACTTTCGGTGATGTCGTGCTTCACCTCGCCGCCTTTGATGTCGTCTTTGACGGCGGCGATCAGAGGAGAGGAGTCCTGGCTGAGATCGTAGCCCGGCGGATTGACCACCTGAAGCTCCAGTTCGATGCCGAGGGTGTAGGGTTCTGACGATTTGAAATCAGGTAGGGGCATGGCGCACTCCGTTGTCTATTTTAACGTAATTATAGACAAACAAAATCGCCTGAGGCGGAGGGGTAATTTACCGCGAGCGTGTGTGGCGATAATAAATATTGGTCAGCGTTTATTATTATTCGTTATGAAACGAGTGCCTGTTATCGGGGCAGCCAGTTTCGCGTTACTGAAAATTCCTGGTTTATATGATTTATTGAGGTGAAACAATAAATTAACATCAGTGAATTTCTTTTTTTATGATTAAAAATCAATAGCTTATGTTTCTATTCCTGTGGTTTAATTTCCTGTGCAATTACCTGCGTAATTAAAATTCTTAATTAAAAGGCGCGCTGTTTACGGCGTTATTCGGCCTTTCATATACTGTGCACTAAGGAATTACTCAAGGGACTTTCTCCGGTATTTACCTTCAACTAATAATCTTTTCCAGACACGGAAGAGGCTTCTTTTGCCTGATATTTCATACATCCTCTGGAGGTCGTTATGAAAAAAAAAGGAATTATCGCTCTCTCAGTCCGCTCTAAAAAATCGGCGCTGGCATGCAGTATCGCCGGGGTGCTGGGCGGCGCTTTCAGCATCTCTGCGAGTGCGGATATAGACAGTTGCAACGTGAGCGAGGCAGGAAAAGCGACCTGCACCTCCTGGCTTGGAGCAGCCGATGCGAAAAGCATTTTCGATCTCTGGGATACCGTCCTGATTGAATCAACCAAAGACGTTCTCTATTTGTCAGCGGAAGATCTGGGTACGATATCCAACAGCAATGTGACGCTAAAATCCACTGGCGGGGCGGGAATTTATCTCAACGGCGGCAGTGCAGCTTTGAGCGGAAATGTCCGAATTGAATCGTCAGGGAACGGGATCTATCTTGCGCAAACCAATGTTTGGCCACCGCGCGGCTCCACGCTGACGGTGGGGGATAATCTGAACGTCTATGCCGAAACGGGCATGGGCATTGCGGCAGAGATAGCCAACCATATTGACGGTAACCGCATTACCGTGGGCGAAAATGCGGTCATTCGTACTGCGGGCGATGCGTTCAGTAAATTGACGAATCGTTCTGATACCGGTTACGGCGTCTACGCCGGCGCGTCTTACTTTGATTTAACCTCTTCCCGCAATCACTCTTTTTTCACCTGGTCAGCCAGCGTCACGCTGGGGCACAACGCCTGGGTTGAAACCCTCGGCGAAAATGCGCACGGGGTCTATGCCAATAAAACCGGCCTGGTGGATACGGGGGATATCACCGTTCAGACCTGGGGTAAGGGAGCCTCTGGACTGGTCGCAGAAGATGGATATAAGGCCCCTCGTCCTGCCATGTCACCCATGCAGGCGGCAATGGGTGTGAGCGAATCCTTTCCCTCCGAAGAAATCGAAATCGATCGTTCCGGATGGGCAACGCATTTCGACGGTGGACGTATCTATCTGAACCGTGACGTCAACGTGCAGGTCAATGGTGAAGAGAGCTACGCCATGTTTGCCTCCGGGCATTTGGCTTATATCGGCTCCGGATATCTCGACGGTCCGCAAAGTGAAGGCGTTTATCAGGTTAAAGGCGACATGTTAACCGAACGCGAGGGGACGATTGACCTGCGTATGATCCAGGGTTCCGTGTTCTCCGGTATGGCTGACTCTACGCAGCTGAACGCGGACGGCCAGCTAAACACCACGGATAATGGCTACATCTACCTGAACATGAAGGGTGACACCAGCCTGTGGGATATGACCAGCAGCTCGGTAGTCACGCGTATGGATCTGAACGATGCCCGCCTGACCTATCGCGCGCCGGTTAGCGCAGAATCTTTTTCTCCTGCCTACCTGACGGTGGTGGAGAACTATTCCGGCAACAACGGTCTGCTGACGCTCAATACCGTGCTGGGTGGCGATGACTCTCTGACTGACCAGCTTCACGTCCTGGGCGACGTTGAAGCGGGCAATACGCGGGTGAGCATTAACAACATCGGCGGTAAGGGCGCGCTGACCCAGGAAGGGATTGAAATCGTGACCGTAGGCGGGGAATCCATTGGTACCTTCACCAAAGCCAGCCGTATTGTCGCGGGTGCCTATGATTATGACGTGGTGCGTAAAGGAGAGAACTGGTATCTGATGAGCGCGGTGACGCCGGTGGTGCCACCGGATCCCGAACCCCCGGTCGATCCTGTCCCACCCGATCCGGTTGACCCAGTGCCACCAACCGATCCAGTGCCGCCAACTGACCCGGTACCACCAACCGATCCGGTACCACCAACCGATCCGGTGCCACCGCCTGGACCGGACCCCGTGCCGCCGCCGAAAACACCTAAGCCCGAGCCCGTGGTCCGTCCGGAATCGGGTGCCTATATTGCCAATCATGCGGCGGCCAACGGCATTTTCGTGATGCGTCTGCACGACAGGCTTGGCGAAACGCAGTACACGGATGCGCTGACCGGGGAAAAGAAAGTGACCAGCCTGTGGCTGCGTCAGGTGGGCGGACATAACGTCTTCCACAGCGCCGGACAGCTGACCACCCAAAGCAATCGCTATGTCGCGCAGCTGGGCGGCGATATTGCGCAGTGGTCGTCGGACGGAAAGGATCGCTGGCATCTTGGCGTAATGGGCGGTTATGCAAATAACCAGAGCAACACCCGCTCGCGCTGGAACCACTATAAGGCCGACGGCACGTTAAGCGGCTACAGCGCGGGTATTTACAGCACATGGTATGCGGACAACGAAAACAAGGAAGGGCTGTACACCGACAGCTGGCTCATTTACAGCTGGTTCAATAACCACGTGAAAGGGGATGAATTACCGGCAGAGCGCTATAAATCCCGCGGGTTTACGGCGTCGGTAGAGGCCGGATGGACGGAACATATGGGCGCCTTTTACGGTAGCAAAGGCACGTTGAATAATTGGTACCTTCAGCCAAAAGCCCAGGCTATCTGGATGGGCGTTCGCAGCCGCGCGCACACCGAAGATAACGGTTCGAACATCTCGTTTGGCGGTGACGGTAACGTGCAGACGCGACTGGGGCTGAGAGCCTATATTAACGGGCACCACAAGATCGACGAAGGCAAGCGCCGGGAGTTTGAGCCATTTATTGAGGCAAACTGGCTGCATAACACGAAAGCCTTCTCGGTCACCCTGGACGACCACACCATCAGCCAGCAGGGGGCGCGCAACATCGGGGAACTTAAAACCGGCGTAGAAGCGAAGCTGGGCGACCGTCTGAATATGTGGGGGAATATCTCCGTCCAGATGGGTGGAAAAGGCTATCACGATGCGCAGGCCATGTACGGGATCAAATATCAGTTCTGATCTGCGATTTAAGGGGAGTTAGTCATCCCTGTACCTGAACGCCATCACGTGAGTTGATGGCGTTTTTTTTACAGACCCATGATCGCGCCGCAGGTTAAAAGTTCATTAATATTGCTGACGCCTAATTTCGCAAACAGACGACTGCGTTGGGCATAAACGGCCTGGGGGGAAATAGCCAGCGCGGTGGCAATCTCCGACACGCTATGCTCGGCGATAATTAACCGTAGCAGCGTCTTATCTTCTGGCGCCAGGCTGCGGGTGTGATTGTGCAGCGTTTCCAGACTCGCTCCGTATTCGGTGGTCATTATCCGGAATAGCGTTTTTTTTATAAAGTTGAGATCCGGTTTACAGGGCAGGAAATTGATTTGCGAGGTAAACGAACATCCTCCGCTGGAAAGGAAAAATACGTTATTAAACGTTACCGTGGACTTGCTTTCTGATAACAGGTTATGGAATTGACGAAAGCTGTCTCTTTCGATTACCAGACAGTGTTCACTATTTTTTGACAGTTTTCCGATATCAAGTTCATCCGGCGTGTTAAAGGTTTTGATATCGCATAATTTCCCGGTCTTGTGAAAAATCATCGGCTGAAGATTGTTAACGAGATACGTCATTCCGAGATTCAGGTAATTATTCTTACAAATAATTAACAGCGACAGGGCGGGTGGGGAAGGATGAGAGAGTGACGTGTTCATTACGGGCTCCTGAATTAATTTGGCACAAAATATCAGCCTTCTTAGGTGTGTCAAATCGTGTCCAGACTGTCTTATTCAGGTAACTGACCCGTTTATAGAACTCTTTTCGTAAAATATCGTCATGCATAATTTATCTACACAGCATTACACACGTAGTCAATATTTTAACGCACTGTTGAAGTGCAGTTTAATTACCGCATCGTGCAATATCAGTCATACTCTTCACTGTTAGGGTAAAGATCTTATCTTTTATAGGGTTGGAAGATATAAAAGAATGAGCCCGTCTTCGGACAAAAATTTACGTTTATAAAACGGAATGTCATTAATTCGCCGTCCCAATACGGTGTGATGATCGCATCTGAAATGGTTATCGTGCTGACCTTGCGCTAGCCACAGCCTAGCTGCGTGTAGAGTTCTTGTAAACTTTTAACACCGACTTTACGGTACAGGCGAGATCGCTGCGCATAGATTTGTTTGATATTCATCTTCAGCACTTTCGCCATCATCGGTGGCTGAAATCCGTTCATGATTAAGCTCAATAATAACGCTTCATCATGGCTTAAATACTGGTGTATTTGTTGTACGGAGGGCATCTGACCGGATAAAGCGCGTCGTGTAATTTCAAGCAGGCACGCGCACGTTTCGTCTAACCTTGCGTTACTGTGCAAAAAAAGAGGCGCCTCTTTACTGTAACTGTGAATTTTCGAGATAAAGGTGACGCCATCAAATAACGCGAGAACCGTTTCTGCCGAACGGTCTTTTTTCTTGCCGACGCAGAGCCTCGGATCGAAATCCGTAATCAGGATATTCCCTTTATCCTTAGAGATTTTTCTGGCGTCAAGTTCATCAATATTATTCACGCGTATAACATCATAAAACCGTGAGTTTTCACTCAGAAGCCTTGGTGAGATGGATGCAACAAGCGCTTTTAATCCATAAAAGAGATAGTGGTTCAGCGTGACAATCGCAATAGTGCTATTTCCTACGGGAGTAGGGTTTTTATTATTTTTACAGTCGTACATGATCGCTACCTTCCTGGTACTAAAAGGACTGCCAACGCGCTGTTAATGTTGTTATATGCAATGCTGCGCGCCATTAATCATGGTGCCATGATGTGTGTAATAATTATGGTGTTTTTCAAATGAAAGTAAACGCATTGGAAAAGACTTGTTATATTTTCAGATTATATTTTTGTTTTTCACAATAAAGCGTGAGCCTGTATTTAAGAGAGCTTAATGATTGTAGAAATAAGCGCGGTAGTAGATTTTGCTTAAGCGAGTCAAATGTCTCTTCAGTAGCCTTTAGTCCTGAGGGGTAAGGATTCTGCGGCAGGTTTTTCTGAATGTTTCTTGGTTGTGAATGATATGTGTAAAAGGTTAATTTAAGATTCTACTTAAGCAAAACCAGGAATTTTCCAGCGATTTGGCTGGAGAAGAAGCCCCCATTTTCTGAAAGCGGGGGCCAGGGCTGGAACAAGGTTATGCATTGTGGGCAGACAACGCCGTGGCGCTCACATTTTAGAGTGGTATAACTGTTAGCAGGCTTAGCGAAGAGGGGAGTTAACCATGTCTGACTATCCAGCCATCGCGCTGATTGGGCCCGGCGCGATTGGGACGACCATCGCCGCAGTGCTGCATGACGCCGGGCGCACGCCGCTGCTGTGCGGGCGCACCGCGCACCCGGAACTGCGCCTGCGCCACGATGACGGTGAAATTGTGATGCCTGGGCCGGTATTAACCGATCCAGGTGTCGTTAAGCGCCCGGTCGATCTGGTTTTTGTGGCGGTGAAAACCACACAGAACGCCGACAGTGCCGGGTGGCTGCGCGCCCTGTGCGATGAAAACACCGTGGTCTGCGCCCTGCAAAACGGCGTGGAGCAGAAAGCCCAGCTTGAGCCGTGGGTCAACGGCGCGACGGTGCTGCCGTCGGTGGTCTGGTTTCCGGCCCAGCGCGAGCCGGACGCGTCCGTGTGGCTGCGCGCTAAACCGCGTCTGACGCTGCCGGACGTGCCGCAGGCAGCAAGCGTCGTCGAGGCGCTTCAGGGCACGCGCTGTGCGGTTGAGCTGTCGGCAGATTTCACCACCGTCGCCTGGCGCAAGCTGCTGCAAAACGCGGTTGCCGGGCTGATGGTGCTCGCTAACCGACGCGCCGGGATGTTCCGCCGGGACGATATCAGCGAACTGGCGCTGGCCTACCTGCGCGAGGGGCTTGCGGTTGCGCGCGCCGAAGGGGCGAAGCTGGATGATTCTGTCGCACAGGAGATCATGACCAACTTCCAGCGCGCGCCCGCTGATTTAGGCACCTCGATCCTCGCCGACCGTCAGGCCGACCGCCCGATGGAGTGGGATATCCGCAACGGCGTGATCCAGCGCTACGGCCGCGCGCACGGCATTGCGGTGCCCATAAGCGACGTGGTGGTGCCGCTCCTGGCGGCGGGGAGTGAGGGGCCGGGCTAATGCCGAAAGCGGTTTTAAAATGGGTGGCGGTACGGATGAAAATCTGGCATCAATTCCCTACAAATGGCGCTTGCATCTTTGTCCCATGCTTCCAGAAGGGAAACATTATTGGGTGGGGTGTGAGTTGACTACGTGGGACCTTCAGCGGCTCCACGTTTTTAACATGTTCGTCGTAATAGAATCCGGTTATTAAGCGCTACCAATTTAGGCGGTGGTCACAAGATAAAGAAGTGGATGGTATGGCCGTGGCGCCTTCAGGAATGTTTGGTGAGAGGGGAAGGAGCAGATGATGGTTTGCTTACAACCGTATTTGGGTATTTGTGAAAAATACGTCCGCTTTGTGCCAGAAGCGGACGTAGTGTTTAGGCATGCTTGGTCAATAAATCCGCTGGATAGATGTACATTGCCGGGCTTTTCTTATAAGCCCGGCGATACAACCAGTAACAACCATTTTGAGATGGTGTTTAACGGCTTTGCCTGGTATTTGGCATAAACAGAGTGGCAAATCCCAGTAAAGGCAGAAAAGCACACAGGCTATAGACCCACTCGATGCCATATATGTCCGCCAGTTTTCCTAGACCTGCAGCGGCGAGCCCACCCACACCAAACATCGTGCCAAACATAATCCCTGCCACCATTCCTGCACGACCGGGGACGATTTCCTGAGCGTAAACAACGAGCGCGGAGAATGCTGAAGACAGAATCAGGCCGATAAAAATGGTGAACACGATCGTCCACACCAGGCCGACGTGTGGCAGTAACAGTGAAAAGGGAATGACGCCTAAGAATGAGATCCAGACTACGGCCTTACGGCCAATGCGATCGCCTACCGGTCCGCCGGCAAAAGTCCCGACCGCCACGGCCGCAAGAAACGCAAACAGGCAGAACTGCGCGTGCTCCAGCGACATGCTGAAGCGGTGGACGAGATAAAAGGTGAAATAATTGCTCAGCGAAGCGATGTAGGTAAATTTGGCGAACATTAGAACGCTGACTACAACCAGGGCCTGGAATACTTTCGCCTTCGAAAGTTTCTGTCGCGGGGCGGCGCCGTGGCGCTTCATATGCGCCTGGCCGTGCCGGGCGGACCACTGGCTAAGCCTGGTCAGAATGACAATAGCGACAAGCGCACAAAGCATCAGCCAGGCCACAGAAAGCTGACCATGAGGAATAATCAGCAGCGCAGCCAGCAGTGGGCCGAACGCCGATCCCGCATTCCCGCCAACCTGAAAAGCAGACTGAGCGGTACCAAATCGTCCCCCCGATGCCATGCGGGCGATACGGGAGGCCTCCGGGTGGAATACGGACGATCCAACGCCAATCAGCGCAGCGGCAAGCAAAATCACCATGAAATTTCCGGCAACCGCGAGCAGCCCAATCCCCAGGAAGGTGACCCCCATCCCTGCGGGCAACAAAAATGGTTTAGGGTGTTTATCGGTGTAAAGCCCGACCCAGGGCTGAAGTAAAGACGCCGTTATCTGATACACGAGAGAGATCAGGCCAATCTGCGCGTACGTGAGCGTAAAGCTCGCCTTAAGCATGGGGTAGATCGAGGGCAGAACGGCCTGAATCATGTCATTACAGCCGTGCGCGAGCGCTGTTGCACCCACGATGCTGACAAGGAACCCCTGAGAGGAGCAGACCGTTTCTGAAGAAGGTATCGTAGGGGGATGCTCAGGTTCTGTTGAATGCGAAGCCATATTGTTGTCTCTTTGCAGATGAAGCTAAGTCGGTTTTAATGGTGCGTTTTTTGCTACAGTTGTCCGTAATACCTGTGTTCCACGGGCCAGGACGCCGTCAGCCAAATGATCATAAATGCAGACCTTAAATCTGAAATGCCAAACAATATAGATAAAGCGCCAAGACACGACGAGACGATCGGATGGTCTGTGCTTGCCAGAAGCTACCGGCGGGGTGATATCGATCCGCCCCATTACCACGTTGAGGGGCAACTGCTTTATGCAACTCAGGGGGTGATGCTCGTTGAAACGGGAGAAAGGCGCTGGATTATCCCCCCACAGCGCGCGCTCTGGCTGCCGGCGCTTCAGGAGCACAGTTACAGCCTGCTTTCACAAACCGAGCTTCGCACAGTTTACTTCAGCCGTAGCCTCATTGCCGCCTGCAGTCGCTTTACCAAAAGCGATGACGTCCACGTCATTACAGCGACGGCCCTGGTGAAGGAGTTGATTGCCGGTCTGTTCAGCCCTGAATACCAGGAGACAAGCCAGCGGACAATGGCACTGTTATTGATGGAAATCCTGAGTGAAGCAGAGCACCGAGTAACCGAACTGCCGATGCCGCAGGATGAGCGTCTGTCCCGGGTGGCCACCGACCTGCTGGTTAACCAGCGCTGGGGAGCGCCAGTGAGCGAACTGGCGGATTTGGCGACTATGTCAGAACGTACCTTTTCCCGGCTTTTTATACGGGACACAGGGTTCAGCTTCAGAAACTGGAAGCAGCGGGCGCGGATCTGCGTCTCGCTGGATCTACTGTCGTCAGGCGTTCCTGCCAAGCAGGTTGCCTATCAGCTAGGATTTTCCTGCCCGGCCGCGTTTACGGCGGCATTCCGCTCTGTAATGGGCGCAACACCCCGTGATTTTATGACCTAATTTTTGCCTCTACAGGTTTTCTCAATGAAAGCATAAATAATTCCGCCAGCAACTAATCGTCCTATTAAATCCTGTTAAGGTGAACTTCCGCTTATCGCTCATAGCGGACTCCGCGTTACCCCAGACGGTCCGCTGCGTGCCTGAAGCGGACATTCATTTACCACTAAACTCTAATTTAGAGGCTGCTCTTTATTATCTTATAGCTGTTTGCGAGTTGAATAGCGTAGCTCATCAACCAGCAAGCTAAAAGCTGGCGTTGGCTGGCGGTGGCTCGGATAGTAAAGATGGTACCCGGAGTAAGGTTCACACCACTCTTCCAGAACGCGAACCAGTTGTCCTGATGACAGATAAGGTTCCAGCTGCCCTTCAGGCAGATAAGCAAGACCCCGCCCTTCTAGCGCTGCCCTGAGTATCATACTTCCGGTATTGAAGACCAGCTGGCCGTCAACCCGCACATTCAGTTCTCGCCCGTCTTTCTCAAATTCCCACGCATACAGTCCCCCATGCCCCGAGAGCCGAAGATTGATACAGCAATGCTCGGTAAGTTCCTGAGGTATCACCGGAGCAGGTCTGTCAATGAAATAGGCTGGCGAACCGGCAACCGCCATGCGCATATCAGGCGCGATGCGAACGGCAATCATATCTTTTGCAATGGTTTCACCGGGGCGCACTCCGGCATCAAATCGATCTCTTACAATATCGGTCAAACCGTAATCCGTCAGGATTTCAACCTTAATATCCGGATAGGCTTTTACCAGGCGGGATACCGCCGGCCACAGAACTGACTCTGCTGCATACTCTGTTGCCGTAAGCCGTATCGTACCCGCAGGCTTATCGCGGAGTTCGCTCAGCACCATCAACTGGCGCTGGATATCTTCAATCTGAGGCCCGACAGAGGCCATTAACCGCTCTCCGGCTTCTGTGGGCACAACCCTTCGGGTGGTTCGATTGAGCAAGCGCAGGCCAAGCTGAGCCTCCAACCCGCGGACCGTCTGGCTCAGCGCGGACTGTGAAACACCCAGCCGTTTTGCCGCGCGTGTAAAGTTTTGCTCCTTTGCAACCACCATAAAGGCAGCAAGGTCATTCAAATTCTGATCGGACATTAAGAAGCTCTCCTTATAATTTCAATCTCATATTACCCTCTAATCACTTAATAAGTCCTCCGATATACTTTCTTCCGTTCACTAATTAATCAGGCCTGACGACTGTAATGCAATAAAAACGTCAGCATTCCCGATGCCACAATCCGGATTGCGGATGCGCCAATAATTTATGAAACAAGACGGCAGATAAACGGAGGTTAATGATGTGCGGAAAATGTGAAGACAACAGTCATCCGGACGCGCCAGCGTCCCCGACCCGGAGAAAGGTTCTGATGGCCGGGGCCGGCCTTGCTGCAGCATCAACGCTGGCGGTCATGCCGGGAAAGGTACAGGCACAGGAATCTGCCGCTCAGGCAGGTAATGGACCCTGGCGTGTTCGTGCCTGGGGCAACCGGAATCCGGAGGGGCAATTTGTTCCCCTGGAAATTTCCCGCCGGGCACTTCGTCCGAACGATGTCCTCATCGACATTATGTACTGTGCTATCTGTCATTCAGATATTCATATCGCCAGGCAGGAATGGGGGGCGCCTTACCCTGCCACCAATTATCCCTGTGTTCCGGGGCATGAGATCATCGGGCGTGTCGCTGCCATCGGAAGCGCGGTGACGAAATTCCGGCCGGGTGATATTGCGGGTGCCGGTGCCATGATTGATTCCTGCGGGGAATGCGAGAACTGTGTTAACGATCTGGAACAGTACTGCCAGAAAGGCTGGACGCTGAATTTCAACTCGCCGGATAAAATTTCGGGCGGCTATAACTATGGCGGTTTTTCCCAGCGTGTGGTGATCCCCGAACGTTTTACCGTTCGCATCCCACCGGGAATGAATCTTGCCGCTGCGGCACCGTTAATGTGCGCCGGCATCACCACCTTCTCACCCCTTGAGCACTGGTCGGTTGAAGCCGGGCAACGGGTCGGGGTTATTGGCATGGGCGGGCTCGGGCATCTAGCCGTCAAGCTGGCCGTCGCGCGCAGGGCTGATGTTACGGTGTTCACCACCACTCAAGGAAAAGTCACGGACGCGAAAAAAATGGGGGCCCGGGAGGCTGTTGTCTGGAACGATCCTGACGCCCTGAAGCCTTATGCGAACCAGTTTGATTTTCTTATATCAACGGTGCCGACGAGCGTCCCCACTCATCCGATTACTAATATGCTTCGCCTGGATGGTACCTACGTCATCGTCGGAGCCCGTGAACCGATAGAAGACGTCCGCGGTTCCGGGCTGTGGCTTCAGCGTCGGCAGGTCTCAGCATCACTGATGGGTGGCATGGCAGAAACTCAGGAGTTCATCGATTTCTGTGCCCGCCGTAACATTGTGGCCGATATCGAGCTGATAAAGCCCGACCAGATAGATCGCGCCTTTGAGCGAATCAAAGCAAAAGACATTCGTTATCGTTTTGTTGTGGACTTTACGTAAGCAGACACCCATTTAGCCGAAAGTAATCCGCGAGGTGAAAGATGAAAGCGATTATTGCTGCAGCAGCCATGTCCGTACTGGGTGCCACCCAGGTTTCTGCCGAAAGTATCGAAATCCGTCGTAACGGGCAGACCCCTTCTGTCGTCGGCAAGGCCGATAACTTCTCGGGTCATGCGGTTGTCAGCCCGTTGTTGCCGCCAAACGAGTCCACGCGTGCCAATCTGGGCCAGGTGGATTTCGCCCCGGGTGCGCGCACGGCCTGGCATACCCATCCCGCCGGGCAGCTGCTGATCGTCACGGCAGGCAAAGGCTGGGTTCAGGAAGAAGGTAAGGCTCGTCAGGATATAGCCCCCGGGGATGTCGTCTGGATCCCTGCGACCGTTCGCCACTGGCATGGCGCCACGGCGACGTCCCCCATGAGCCATCTGGCCATGACGTATATGGTGGACGGTAAAAACGTGGACTGGCAGGAGCCCGTCTCCGACGAACAGTATCAGTAATCCGGAGGTCAGATGAAAACTTCAACGGCAGTTGCGCTGGCGCTTTCTCTCGGATCGGCTGGCGCCATTGCAGAAACGGGGGCACAGCGGGGCCCGCTGTCAGACACCGACACAGAGGCAGTATCTCCCGCACTCGAACGCTATGCGAGCACCAGGCTGGCAGGAGACCTCTGGAAAAGAAAGGATTTGTCGCCACGCGATCGCAGCCTCGTTACCGTTGCAGCGGTTATTGCCCGGAATCAGACTGTACTTTTACCGGAGCAGCTGGAGCTGGCGCTGAAAAACGGTGTTAAGCCGGCTGAGCTTTCCGAAACCATCACGCAGCTGGCGTTCTATGCCGGCTGGGGCAATGCCATTGCGGCCGCAGCGGTAACGAAAGAGATATTCCTGCAAAAAGGAATTAACGCTGAACAGCTTCCTCGCGCGGAGGAGGCGCTGCTGCCGATCGATGAAAAAGCTGAAGCAGCTCGCGCTGCACGCGTAGAACAGAGTATCGGTAGCGCGGTGCCGGGGCTTGTCAGCGACACCACCGACGTGCTTTTCCGGGAGTTGTGGCTGCGTCCCGGGCTTGCACCACGGGACAGAAGTCTGGTGACCCTGTCTGCCCTGATTGCAAACGGGCAGATACAGCAAATTCCGCCGCACCTTAACCGGGCAATGGATAACGGCCTGACCCGGCTGCAGGCATCCGGCGCACTGAGTCACCTTGCGTATTATGCCGGGTGGCCCAATGCTTTCTCCGCAGCGCCGGTTTTCAAAACGGTGTTTGAGCAGCGTGAGTCGAAATAACCATTCCTTACAGGAGGTCAGTATGTCTCAGGGTATCGAAAACAAAATCATCGTCATCACCGGTGCCAGCAGCGGCCTGGGAGCAGAAACAGCCCGACACCTGTCGAAACTGGGCGCAAAGGTGGTCCTTGGGGCGCGCCGTATGGAGAAGCTTGAGCAACTTGCCGGCGAACTGGGGCTGAATACCAGAGCCATACTCCGCACCGACGTGACGGACCGCACCCAGGTCCAGGCCCTCGTTGACCGGGCGGTAGAATTGCACGGCCGTATTGACGTCATCATCAATAACGCCGGCTTAATGCCGAGCTCCATGCTCGACAAGCTGAAGGTGGATGAATGGGACCGGATGATCGACGTGAACATTAAGGGCGTACTTTACGGTATTGCCGCCGCGCTGCCGTATATGAAAGCGCAGAAGTCCGGACAGTTTATCAACGTATCGTCTGTAGCCGGGCACAAGGTTGGACCCGGCGGTGCCGTATATGCAGGGACGAAATGGGCCGTCCGGGCTATTTCAGAAGGTTTGCGCCAGGAAGTGAAGCCCTGGAATATCCGCACGACTATTGTTTCCCCGGGCGCGGTAGATACCGAACTGACCAAAACCATCACCGACGAAGATATTGCGAAAGGTATGTCGAAAACCTACGAGAATGCAATCCCGGCAGAGGCTTTTGCGCGGGTCGTTGCATTTGCCATCAGCCAGCCTGACGACGTGGATGTTAACGAAATACTTTTCCGGCCGACCGTGCAGGTTTATTAAACCATCAACAGGCGGGTAGCTGACGCCTGCATTATTTCCGGATGGTTTATATCATCCGGAAATAAAAAGAGCTGTATCAATTAACGCTTCCTTGTAGACAGGAAATTCAAACCGGAATTTTCTGCGGGCCACATCGTGCCCTAAAAACGAAATACGTAAACGACATTCTGTTCATTAAAAGGTAAGGGGCTGCATTAAATGCCTGTAAAACATTCTCACAATAACTCCGGTACCCGGGTTTTCGCAGCGCTGATGCCGGTAATGGCTGCGGTACTGGTCGGCTTTATTATTATCGGTGTGGCACTTCCCGTCCTGCCGCTGCATGTCAAAAATGACCTGGGCTTCGGGACGTTTATCGTGGGCCTGGTCGCCGGGGCACAGTTTGCCGCATCGCTGATTTCCCGGGTGTGGTCCGGGAGTTATTCAGACAGGCGCGGCGCCAAAAAGGGCGTGGTGGCCGGGCTTATCGCTGCTGCCGTTTCAGGACTACTGTACCAGGTGTCGCTCTGGTTCGTCGGCATGCCGGTACTGTCTGTGGGTGTTTTGCTTGCCGGGCGCGCAATACTGGGCGGGGCGGAAAGCTTCATCATTACCGGTGCCGTGGCATGGGGTCTGGCCCTCGTGGATAAGGAGCATGCAGGTAAGGTTATCGCCTGGGTGGGTACCGCGATGTTTGCCGCTATGGCTCTCGGCGGACCGGTGGGGACGCTGTTATTTGATGCTTTCGGCTTTGAGGCGATCGCACTGCTGACGTTCCTGCTTCCGCTGCTGGTACTGGCGTATCTCGCCCGTATGCCCGCCGTGGCGCCTCATCCCCATGCCGCACAAGCCTCCTTTGGCTCCGTCATGCACGTGGTCTGGTTACCCGGACTGGGCGCCGCGCTTGCCAGCACGGGCTACTGTACCATCCTGGCCTTCAGCTCACTGTATTACAGCGCCATGAACTGGCAGCCCGTCTGGATGGCATTCACGGCCTTTGGCGTTGCGCTGATTGTTGCCAGAACCGTTGCCGGTCATCTGCCAGATCGCTTTGGTGGCGCACGTATTGCGCTGATTTTTGTGCTCGTTCAGGCCGCCGGGCTCTTTCTGATATGGCTTGCGGGTACGTCCCTGATTGCGACTATCGGTTCAGCGTTAGCCGGTTTTGGCTACTCACTGGTTTACCCGGGCCTCGGTATTGAAGCCATCAGTGGTTCAACACCCCAGAACCGCGGCATGGTGATGGGCATCTACACAGCATTTCTTGACGTGGCAATGGCGATCGGCAGCCCTGCGCTCGGCTGGGTAGGAGGACATCTTGGGCTGAACGCGATATTCCTGGCCGGCGCGCTGGCAGTGCTGTCCACTGCTGTGGTGGCATCCCTGCTGTTAAAACGCCCGGACCAGAGTAAACAAAATGCGGCCTGAAAAGGTCCTGCTGTCCGGAGGTTTATTGTTCTCCGGATTCTTCACTCCGTTTGTCTTAACACCGTTATTTAATTCAGGAGGTAATATGAAACTGCATTCAAAAGGGAAATTAAAAACCCTGGCCGCGCTGACAATACTGAGCGTTGCTTTGGGTATAGGGGCAAGCACAGCCGTCGCTGCTGATATGTCCCACGGTGCGAATAATTTCTATAAAAGCGATAAGGTGAAGACTGAAACCGTTAAATTCAAAAATATTTACGGTATGGAAGTCACCGGCACGTTATTTACTCCCCGCACTATGGAGGCCGGTAAAAAATATGATGCCCTTATTGTCGGCCATCCTTTTGCCGCAGTAAGACAGCAGGCTGCTAACCTCTATGCAACTAAAATGGCAGAAGCCGGATTTGTTGCGCTGTCCTTCGACCAGTCCTTCTGGGGAGAGAGTTCAGGTACGCCGCGTGGCGCCGTGCTGCCTGATGTTTATGCAGAAAACTTCAGCGCCGCAGTTGATTTCCTCGGAACGCGCGCATTTGTGGATCGTGAAAAAATTGGCGTGATAGGTATCTGCGGTAGTGGCGGCTTTGCCATCGCCGCGACAAAAATGGATCCCCGCATTAAGGCGCTCGCCACTGTTAGTATGTACGATATGGGCGAATATTTCCGTACCGGTCTGAACCATGAGCGGACCGTGGAAATGAGAAACAAGGACCTGGCGATTGCTGCAGAACAACGCTACAAAACCGCTGAAACCGGGCAACCTGTTTATGGTCCTGGGCAAAACGATCCGGTGTTCATCGAAGGTAAAGAGTCCAATGACTTTTATCAGACGGAGCGCGGTAAGGTGGCATCAAACGATCGCCGCTCAACACCAGCAACCTATGCAAAATTCATGAACTTCCATCCGTTTATTGATATTGAGTCCATTTCACCGCGACCAATACTCTTTGTCGTGGGTGATGCTGCACCATCCCGCACCTACACCGATACCGCCTATAAAATGGCGGCAGAGCCGAAAGAGCTTGTGGAGATTAAGGGCGCTAACCGTATCGACCTGTATGACCGCACTGAACTCATCCCGTGGGATAAGCTGGTGTCATTCTTTAACACCAATCTCAAAACAGATAAATAATGCGCTATTTGAACGGCACTGTTGCAGTGCCGTTATTCCTGAAAATATAAAAACAATGGAGAGTTTTATGTTCAAACCAGCCATGCTTGCTCTGGCGTCCCTGACGGCGGTGTCATTCTCATCCTTGGGGGCTGAGGCCGAAGGTATCCGGGTCAAGATCACCGCGGGTGACCAGGTGATGACGGCAACGTTTTATGACAATGCCACTACCCGGGCACTGGTCTCACGTTTTCCGCTGACGCTGCCCATGGAAAATTTATATGGACGTGAAATGTGTTACCGGTTCCCGGATGCGCTGCCGGCAAACGAAACGAAAACCAGCGGTTATGAAGTGGGAGATATTGTTTACTGGGCACCCCGCCACAGCTTCGTCATCATGTACAAACAGAACAATGAACAGATCGGTAATCTTCAGAAAGTGGGCCGTATCCACTCTGGGGTTGGGATTTTCAGGCATACGGGTAATATCGATGTGACATTTGAAATGGCACATTGAGCCGCCATTCAATTCCGATAATTTGACGCAGCGGCATGAGTTATCTTCATTGAGGAGAACTTCAGTGTCTGCTCCTCGCTCCTACCAGACATTCAATAAAGAGCGTCATACCTCCTTAACGCCGAAATCCTGCTCCTCCCCCAGCAGAATTTCGGCCTCCCGGCACCCGCCTCAATGCGCCGTTATATAAGGCTCCTTCTCAAACTCTGCCAGCAGCCAGACCATATCATGCAGCAATCCCGCAGTCGCTTGAGCGCCGCCAGCAAAGGTGACGAACAGCGCTTTCTACATAGGTTACTTGCAGGTTTGCGAGGCGTCTTCCAGAACGGCACTGTCGGGTGGCGGCTACGCCTTACCCGGCCTACAAAAACAAATACCCAACACAGCGATACGAACCGTAGGCCCGTGCAAGCGCAGTGCCGCCGGGCACAGCCGCACCATCACCCCTCATTCATCATCGCTAAAAACCGCTTCACCGTGCGCGAGCGTTCAAACCGCCGCCAGCAGAGCGCGATATCGGTAAAAAGCTCCGGTGAAGTTAACGCGTGATAGGTAACGTTCGGCGGGGAAATGGCCGCCATAGATTTGGGCACCAGCGCGAATCCGCCACCTGCGGAGACCATGCTCAGGGAAGAGGAAAGCTGTGACGATTGCAGCGCGTGCTGCACGTCAATCCCGGCCCGCTCGCAGCAGCCGTAAACCCGCTCATACAGCCCCGGCGCGACCTCCTGCGGGAACAGCACCACCGGGGTATCTCGAAGCTGCTCCAGCGCCAGCGAATCGCACGCCGCCAGCGGGTGGTCGCGATGCAGCGCCACCACCATCGGCTCCCGGTCGAGAATGTTGATTTCGAACGCCTTGCTGCTCTCGCACGGCAGACGCACAAAGGCGATATCCAGCTCGCCCTCCGCCAGCATCGTCGTCAGCGAGGACATATTGGCCTCCACCTGATGAACCTGCACCGCCATGTTCTGCACCTGGTACTGGCGGATCAGGGCGAAAATTTTGGGATGAAAGGCGTCGGAGCTGGTAATGCCAATCGACAGGCTGCCGTTCAGCCCGCGCGCGATGCCGCGGGCTTTTTCCAGCGCGGCGTCGCTCATCGCCAGGATCTTACAGGCATCCTCATAGAACGCTTCTCCCGCTTCGGTCAGCTCCACGCCCCGCGTCAGGCGTCTGAACAGCGGCGTGCCGACCTCCTCTTCGAGCCGTTTAATCTGCTGGCTCAGAGGAGGCTGTGAAATACCCAGCGCTTCGGCCGCTTTTGTGAAGTGTCGCTCGCGTGCAACCGCGACAAAGTACCGCAGATAACGAAGTTCCATATCTAAAAGATCTCAATCCAGCATGGTTTCTATATTGGAACTCTATGCTGAATCGGGTCAACATTTATTCAATCTTTCTAAAAAAAGTTGAAGAGGACGAGCATGACGCATTCATCCGCCTGCGACTGTGAGGCCAGCCTGTGCGAAACCCTGCGCGGGTTCTCCGCCCAGCATCCTGACAGCGTTATCTATCAAACATCGCTAATGAGCGCCCTGCTAAGCGGCGTGTACGAAGGGGAAACCACCATCGCCGATCTGCTGGCGCACGGGGATTTTGGGCTGGGCACCTTCAACGAGCTGGACGGCGAAATGATCGCCTTCAGCAGCCAGGTATACCAGCTGCGCTCTGACGGCAGCGCCCGGGCCGCGAAGCCCGAGCAAAAAACGCCGTTCGCGGTGATGACCTGGTTCCAGCCGCAGTACCGCAAAACCTTCGATGGCCCGGTCAGCCGTCAGCAGATCCACGACGTCATCGACCAGCAGATCCCCTCCGACAACCTGTTCTGCGCGCTGCGCATCGACGGCAACTTCCGCCACGCGCATACCCGCACCGTCCCGCGCCAGACGCCGCCGTACCGGGCGATGACCGACGTGCTGGACGACCAGCCTGTGTTCCGCTTTAACCAGCGCGCGGGCGTGCTGGTCGGGTTCCGCACGCCGCAGCACATGCAGGGCATTAACGTTGCGGGCTATCACGAACACTTTATCACCGACGACCGTCAGGGCGGGGGGCATCTGCTCGACTACCAGCTGGAGAACGGCGTGCTCACCTTCGGTGAAATTCACAAGCTGATGATTGACCTGCCCGCCGACAGCGCGTTTTTGCAGGCCAACCTTCACCCCAGCAATCTGGATGCTGCGATCCGTTCCGTCGAAAACTAAAGGAGAACTACCGTGAACAGTGAGAAACAATCACGTCAGTGGGCGCATGGTGCCGATATGGTGGTCGGCCAGCTGGAAGCGCAGGGGGTGAAGCAGGTGTTCGGCATCCCGGGCGCCAAAATCGACAAAGTTTTTGACTCCCTGCTTGACTCCTCCATCGAGATTATTCCGGTGCGCCACGAGGCCAACGCGGCGTTTATGGCGGCGGCGGTCGGGCGACTGACCGGTAGAGCCGGGGTCGCGCTGGTCACCTCCGGGCCGGGCTGTTCGAACCTGATCACCGGGATTGCCACCGCTAACAGCGAGGGCGATCCGGTGGTCGCGCTGGGCGGGGCGGTGAAGCGGGCGGATAAAGCGAAGCTGGTGCATCAGAGCATGGACACCGTCGCCATGTTCAGCCCGGTCACCAAATACGCCGTCGAGGTCAATTCCCCGGACGCGATTGCCGAGGTGGTATCGAACGCGTTTCGCGCCGCCGAGCAGGGCAGGCCGGGCGGGGCGTTCGTCAGCCTGCCGCAGGATATTGTCGACCAGCCCGTCACGGGGGCGATTTTACCGGCCAGCGGCGCGGCGTTGATGGGACCGGCGCCGGAGTCCGCCATTAACGATGTGGCGAAGCTTATCGAAAAGGCCAAAAACCCGGTCATTTTACTCGGCCTGATGGCAAGCCAGCCCGCCAACAGCGACGCGCTGCGCAAGCTGCTGGAGAAAAGCCGTATTCCGGTCACCAGCACCTATCAGGCCGCCGGGGCGGTGAACCAGGAGCACTTCACCCGCTTTGCCGGACGCGTGGGTCTGTTTAACAACCAGGCGGGCGACCGGCTGCTGCATCTGGCGGATCTGATTATCTGCATCGGCTACAGCCCGGTGGAATACGAGCCGTCCATGTGGAACAGCGGCGACGCGACGCTGGTGCATATTGACGTGCTGCCCGCCTATGAAGAGCGTAACTACGTTCCGGATCTGGAGCTGGTGGGGGATATCGCCGGAACGCTGAACCTGCTCGCCAGCCGTATCGGGCATATGCTTGAGCTCAGCCCGCGCGCCACGGAGATCCTGGTGGATCGCCAGCACCAGCGCGATCTTCTGGCCCGCCGTGGCGCATCGCTCAATCAGTTTGCCCTGCACCCGCTGCGTATCGTGCGCGCCATGCAGGACATCGTGAACAACGACGTCACGCTCACCGTGGATATGGGCAGCTTCCACATCTGGATCGCCCGCTATCTCTACAGCTTCCGCGCGCGTCAGGTGATGATCTCCAACGGTCAGCAGACGATGGGCGTTGCGCTGCCGTGGGCGATTGGCGCGTGGCTGGTGAACCCGGGTCGCAAGGTTGTTTCGGTATCCGGTGACGGCGGTTTCCTGCAATCGAGCATGGAGCTGGAGACCGCCGTGCGCCTCAACGCCAACGTGCTGCACATCATCTGGGTAGACAACTGCTACAACATGGTGGCGATCCAGGAAGAGAAAAAATACCAGCGTCTTTCCGGCGTCGAGTTCGGCCCGGTCGATTTCAAAGCGTATGCCGACGCCTTCGGTGCGAAAGGCTTTGCCGTGGAGAGCGCCGCGGCGCTTGAACCGACGCTGCGTGCGGCAATGGACGTCGACGGCCCGGCCGTGGTGGCGATCCCCGTCGACTATAGCGATAACCCGCTGCTGATGGGCCAGCTCCATCTCAGCCAGATTTTATGAATCAACGAAAGGACAAAGATATGCAAAAAGTTGCTCTCGTAACCGGCTCAGGCCAGGGGATTGGTAAAGCGATTGCGCTGCGCCTGGTGAAGGATGGTTTTGCCGTGGCTATCGCGGATTACAACGAAGAAACGGCGAAAGCGGTCGCGGATGAAATCACCCGCAGCGGCGGTAAAGCCGTTGCCGTGAAGGTGGACGTGTCCGACCGCGACCAGGTGTTTGCGGCGGTTGAGAAAGCCCGCACCGCGCTGGGCGGTTTTAACGTCATCGTTAACAACGCCGGGGTCGCGCCGTCTACGCCTATCGAATCCATCACGCCGGAGATTGTCGACAAGGTTTACAACATCAACGTGAAAGGGGTGATCTGGGGCATTCAGGCCGCGATTGCCGCGTTCCGCAAAGAAGGGCACGGCGGCAAGATCATCAACGCCTGCTCCCAGGCGGGCCACACCGGTAACCCGGAACTGGCGGTCTACAGCTCCAGCAAGTTCGCGGTGCGCGGCTTAACCCAGACGGCGGCACGAGACCTTGCGCCGCTGGGGATCACCG
This sequence comes from Enterobacter sp. 186315, assembly GCF_053290175.1. Taxonomy (NCBI): domain Bacteria; kingdom Pseudomonadati; phylum Pseudomonadota; class Gammaproteobacteria; order Enterobacterales; family Enterobacteriaceae; genus Enterobacter; species Enterobacter sp. 186315. The sequence continues at coordinate 302,727 of NZ_JBPTTK010000004.1, forward strand.
TTAACGCCTACTGCCCGGGCATCGTCAAAACGCCGATGTGGGCCGAGATCGACCGTCAGGTATCTGAAGCGGCGGGTAAACCGCTCGGCTACGGAACCGAAACCTTCGCCAAACGCATCACGCTTGGCCGCCTGTCCGAACCGGAAGATGTCGCCGCCTGCGTGTCGTATCTCGCGGGGCCGGATTCCGACTACATGACCGGCCAGTCCTTACTGATCGACGGCGGGATGGTATTCAATTAAAAAACAACGATAAGCTCTGACATGACTTTCCCCTGCCTTTGCGCAGGGGCTTTTTTTTGTCTCCTCAGCCATTGTGGATTACACTGCGCGCTGCAAAACTTTAGTCAATACGATCTGACAGGCGGTAACAGCGATGAACGGTACAATCACAACGTGGTTTAAAGATAAAGGCTTTGGATTTATCAAAGATGAAAACGGCGACAACCGCTATTTTCATGTGATTAAGGTCGCGAACCCCGATCTGATTAAGAAAGATGCAGCGGTCACGTTCGAGCCGACCACCAACACCAAAGGCCTTTCGGCGTATGCGGTAAAGGTCATTCCTGAAAGCCAGTACATCTATATTGCGGGCGAGCGTCTGAAGCTCACCTCGATCAAGTCCTTCGTGGTGTTCAGCGAAGAAGAGCCTGCGGACGCCAAAATCGATAAAGAAAACGCGGTGCTGTCGGTGGGGCTGCTGATGAACAGCATCAAGCCGAAATCCGACAAAAAGCCGGGCGAAATGCGCTCGGTGAAGAAGCTGGCGATCACCACCTTCCAGAACTCCACGCTGATCTTCACCGAAGATGAAATCGACATCGACGCCACGGTGAAGCTGCTGAAGTAATCTTTCGCCGGGCGGCGGCTACGCTTGCCCGGCCTGCATCTCCTCTCCTCTCTTCTCGTCCGCTTTTTAACCTGCTATAACAAACGCCTTACCTTTCAGGGAGTCACCGCCGTGCCCGAAATCAATCAACATGGTCAGACCGTTAACGATATCGTTCCCGACTGGAAATGCGCGCAGGTCTTAACCCGCACCCCGCTTGCGGGTCAGTACTGTCGCCTGGAGCCGCTGGACGTCGACAGGCATTCAGCCGATCTGTTTGAGGCTTACACCCTGGGGGATGACAGCGACTGGACGTGGCTTGCCAGCACGCAGCCCATGAGCCTGGAAGCCACCGCGCACTGGGTGCTGGGTAAAGTGCTGGACGATGAGCTGGTGCCTTTTGCGGTGATTGATTTGCGCACCGAAAAGGCGGTGGGGCTGGTGAGCTATATGGCTATCGAGCGGATGCAGGGCTCGGTGGAGATAGGCCACGTCACCTGGTCGCGCAGGATGAAAGGCTCGCGTGTCGGCACCGAAACGGTCTGGCTGCTGCTGAAGAACGCCTTTGCGCACAGGTATCGCCGCGTGGAGTGGAAGTGTGATTCGATGAACATCGCCTCGCGCCGCGCCGCCGAACGGCTGGGGTTTGTCTGGGAAGGCCGCCTGCGCCAGAAGTTGGTGCGCAAAGGGCGCAACCGCGACAGCGATATGCTCTCTATTATCGACCGCGAATGGCCGCAAAGGGACGCGGAGCTGCGCGCCTGGCTGGCAGAGGATAACTTTGACGGGGAAGGGCGGCAGGTTAAGCGGTTAGAGGCGTTTCGGTTATAGGTGCTTTTATGTAGGGTACAGCCAACGCGAATTAATCCGCCGAAATCGCTATCTCGATGAGATGGATTTTACCCGACTGCAATCCCCGCGCTACCGCGGCGGGCATTCCCCATCCCGTGCCCCAGCGCGAGGATTATATTTTGCCACTGTAAAGTACAGGGCCGGTCGGCAGGCCGGTTGGCGAGCCTCCCTTGGGTTCAAGACTTATCGCTATCGTGGCGTCATGAGTCAGCGCGGTGTTCCTGAGCGTCACACGGGTCGCGACGCTGTTTTGCAGCAGCCCCAATGATACCGGCGCCTGGCCATCAGGGATCAGCCAAAGCTGTAGGCTATGTTGCGCCGCAACGGCGTTCGGTCTGAGCGGGATAATGCTCAGATGCTCGCGGCTGGCATCCGCGCTGACTATCCACTGCCCGTGCTGTTGGGCGTCGTTGAGCACCATCAGCGGAGCAAGTTCCGGTGTGCGCAGGGCATACCAGCCTGCAACGGTAACAGCCGCAAGGCCAGCCGCCGCCATCCAGCCGACATAAGGCCGGCTTTTGCGCAACGGTTTTTGGGCTGGCAGATCGAGCAGGATCCTTTTCCACACTCTCTCTGGCGGATGGACGGGCGCAAGATGGCTGTCGAGCGTGCTGAACATTTTCTGCCAGTAGGCCACGCGGGCGGCAAGTTCGGGGTCATCAGCCAGCCGTTTCTGGAACTGAAGCCGCGCGCCGCCCCGCAGGGTGCCGAGGGCATACTCTGCCGCCAGCATGTCGTCGCGTTTTTCGCTGTCGTTCATAGGCCCACGCACTCCCGAAGATGGTCCATTGCACGGCGGATCCAGCTTTTTACCGAGCCCACGGGCTGCTGGAGCCACTCGGCAATGTCGCTGTGAGACATGCCCTGGTAGTAGGCGAGCGTAATGCTCTGGCGCTGTTCGTTGCTCAGGTGTTCCAGGCAATGCCTGAGCCGTTGCGCCTGCGCCTCGTCATGCCAGCTATTCTGCTCGTCGTCTTCGCTCGGCAAAAGCGCGTCGGAATAGGGCTCCTCATGGCTGGCGGCGCGGATCTGGCCACTGCGCAGCCAGTCAATGCAGCGGTTGCGAACAATATGCGTAAGCCAGGTCATCGGGGAACTTAGTGCGGCGTTGTAGGTGTCGGCTTTGCTCCAGACGGTGACAAAACAGTCGTGCAGGATCTCTTCTGCCCACGCGCGGTGACGGAGCATTCGCAGCGCGACGGCAAACAGATGCGGCGAGGTAAGCCGGTAGAGTTGTTCAAATGCACGGCGATCGCCGTTTGCGACCGCCTGCATTAATTTCATCTGCTGTTCAACCAGCGCGTTATCCATGTTTTTCCCGGAAGGCAACGTCACACTTCCGAAGTATAGACAACTACTTAGGCATCAGGACGGTGTCGATCACATCGATCACGCCATTTTTTTGATGAACGTCGTAGGTGCTAATATTCGCCACGTTGCCTTTACCGTCCTTAAGCTGAATGTTGTGCGGGCCGTTGCTCATGATCCACAGCGGTTGCCCGTTCACGGTTTTCAGCTCCGCGTGGCCGCCTCCCTGTTTGATCTTTTGCTCCAGCGCTTTCATATCGTAATTACCGGCGACGACGTGATAGGTCAGAATGCTGGTGAGCTGCGCTTTATTTTCGGGTTTCACCAGACTGTCGACCGTACCCGCTGGCAGTTTTGCAAACGCCGCATCGGTGGGCGCAAACACGGTGAAGGGCCCTTTGCTCTGTAGCGTATCCACCAGTCCGGCCGCTTTGACGGCGGCAACCAGCGTGGTGTGATCTTTCGAGTTCACGGCGTTTTCAACAATATTTTTGCTCGGGAACATCTCCGCTCCGCCCACCATCACAGAGCCGGACGTCATGGCGGCCGATGCGCCTGCACAGAAGAGTAAAGCGCTGGTTACGAATGCAACACGGGTTAGCTTTTTCATCATCTTTCCTCGGTTTGGGGAGCAAAGGAGTTGCTCACATGCATACATACGAGGGAGGGGGATGAACTGGATGCAGTGAAATGAAAATAAATTTCGCGGGGGGGGAATTCCCAGTGATTTCTCATAAAGCGATGAGAATAATTTCATATAG
>NZ_JBPTTK010000040.1:0-10923 GCF_053290175.1 Enterobacter sp. 186315
ATGAAAGCCTGTCCTCAGCATAGTACTGGGAAGGAGGGAGTGACCATCTCATTAATTATCCCACGCTAAGACTATATTTTGTACAGCAGTGGAGAAGGATGAGAGACCAGCAGTTCATTAACAGGGACTCCTTTTTGCTTAAGCGGCTCAATGGTTCTTTCTATATAAACCGTATTCCAGAGTGTTATCGCCGCCGTATGTAGTGTCAGCGCCGGTGGCGTGGTAACGCTGATCCTCCCACCCCCAGATCCCTGATTTCATTCAGCCGGTGCATGAAGGATGCTCGCCCAAGGGCCTCACCCTTATTCAGCCCCGCCTGTATGCATCGGCCTAAGCCTTTATCGCAAAATCAGTCCAGCATAAACAGCGTCCGATCTCTGCAGAAAATCGCCCTCTGCGCTACGAGTTTGAACGCATTTACTCTGTTTATAGGTAACATTCGCTCCACGATATAATGATATCGGCAACGTATTCAGCATCCTGAGCATGAGTCAGAAGGTGATCCGCCTTACCCAACGAAATGAAACTCTTGGGATGCTTTGCTGCTTTGAATATTTTTTCGGCCTGCTCAATTAACACAGTATCATCTTCAGTCGCATGAAAAATAAGCATAGGCTTGTTCATGGCGAACACCTTATGAGCGATTTTGTGTTCCTGAATATTGTCCAGCATCTGTTTCTTTAAGGTAAATACCCGCCCGGCCAGCTCAACGGGATAGGCTCCATGCTGGTTAATGTTTTCAACATCATCCTTAAAAAGACGTTTTACGTGTGTCAGTTCTCCGGGTGATCCTATGGTGACAACGGCCTTTGCCTCAGGAACTTCGCCGGCAATAGACAGAATGGCCGATCCCCCCAGGCTATGGCCGATGAGCAAAGAAGGCGCTTCGTACTGTCGGCGGAGATAATCTACCGCGCAAAGCAGGTCCGAAATATTGGATGAGAAGTTGGTGTTGGAAAAATCCCCTTCGCTGTTTCCCAGACCAGTAAAATCAAACCGGAGAACGGCGATAGCATTCTCTGTCAGTTTCCGCGCAATACGCGCCGCGCCTTTGAGGTCTTTGCCACACGTAAAACAATGAGCTAACAGCGCAAACGCTTTAGGATTTTCAGGAAGTTCAAGCAATCCGGCCAGTTCTTCACCAGCCGCATTTTTGAACGTAAATTTTAGTTTTTTCATAGGATATTCCAGGTCTTAAACTGATTTCATATGTTTGATCGCAGGGAAAAATAATCTTCTGCTCTGCATCTGGCATTACGCGTTTTCCTTCCTCTACTGGGGATGTGAAACAGAATTCATTCCGAATGCCTGTCCTCACCTTCCAGTTTGAAAGCTGATTATTGCTTCCTGTTCGGTGATCACTTACGCTATGCTACCAACTAGATGGTAGTTTACAAGAATTTTATGAGGTCTCACTGAATGGCCAATTGCGCGCTCATTCTTAAAATATCCCTGGCAATGCTGGCGTTTGCTGCAAACTCTATTCTGTGCCGTCTGGCCCTGCAGGGAGGCCACATTGATCCCCTTTCATTCAGCAGCCTCAGGCTGGCCAGTGGTGCACTCGTCCTGTCACCTTTCTTGTTTTATCACGCAAAAACTACATTATCGCTGTGGCGTCCGCTGAGCGGATTTTACCTCATGGTGTACGCAGTGCTCTTCTCTGTCGCCTATATCCATCTCGATACCGGGGCAGGTGCGCTGTTACTTTTTGGTGCCGTACAGTTTGCGATGGTGATCCACGGATTATTTAAAGGGGAATCACTCTCCGTTATGCGGGCTTGCGGTTTAGTTATTGCTCTGGCAGGAATTGCTGCCCTGCTGTTACCCGGGGCGAAGGCACCGCCGCTTTACAGTGCACTTATGATGATCGTTGCCGGATTAGCCTGGGCCGCCTATTCCGTCAGGGGGAGGGCGGGCCAGGCGGCCGGGGCTTCAACGGCGGCAAATTTTGTACTCGCCACGCCGATGGCTCTCGCTCTTTCGTTGCTGTTTATGAAGCAGGGTCACTATGATGCTGCGGGCATTGCTTTGTCATTGCTGTCCGGTGCCGCCGCCTCAGCCGGTGCATATGTATTGTGGTATACCCTTTTACCCTCTCTCGGCTCTATCACCGCCAGTACCCTTCAGCTCAGCGTTCCCTGTCTGGCAATGCTAGGGGGTGTGGTATTCCTGGATGAATCACTGACGGTCAGAACGATATTTTCTGCCCTGGCGGTGCTGACTGGCATTGTGATGGTGACACGCGAGAAATCCCCCCGTCAGTCGATGACAAAGGCGAGAGAACCTTAATAACGCAATTAATTCATGCAGTTGTGATGATTCTCTTATGTTAATCACACGAGCCAGTTTTCCCGCTCCGGCATCAGACTGACAGTAATACTGAGGTCGACGTTTCTGACTACACCTAAGGCAGGTTTATGAAATGAAATATGATTTTGATGAGTACGTAAGCAGAGAGAAAACAGACAGTCTCACCGTGGACGGCTGGCGGGAATACCTGTTTTCGGGACAGTCCGAATTTGCAATGCGGTATCCGGCAGAAGGGCTAATCAACCTCTGGGTTGCTGACATGGCTTTTGCCACACCAGAGCCGATTCTTCAGGCCATCAGAGACCGTCTGGATAGAAAAATACTCGGCTACACTAAAATCTACGACGAAGAATACTATGAGATCTTTGGCAGCTGGTGTGAGCGACAATATGGTCACCGTTTCAAAACGGAAGACATTGTGCTGTCTCCGGGCATTATTCCCGCGCTGAACCGTCTCGTCCCGCTTCTGACCGACATGGATGACAGTATTCTTATTATGACGCCTTCATATGGCCCGTTTAAAAAGGCGGGTGAATACAGTCAGCGTCGCGTGGTGTACTCGGCGTTAAAAAAATCAGCAGGCGGCTGGGAACCTGACTGGGAAGACTTTGCACGCAAAGCCAGTCAGGCCGATTTACGTGTGAAAATTCTTTTCCTGTGTAATCCGCATAACCCGACCGGACGAGTCTGGCGGCCTGATGAACTTAAGCGGATTATTGAAATTTGCCTGGCCAATGACATCTGGGTGATATCTGACGAAATTCACTGCGACCTGTCCCGAAGCGGTATCGGTCATACACCGGCCGCCTCTCTTTTCCCTGATTCTACACGCATTATTACCTGCATGTCCTCGAGTAAAACATTCAATCTGGCCGGGAATTTGTTGGCAAATATCATTATTCCGGATCCCGGTGTCAGAAGCGAGTGGCGTCTCAGACACGACGAGTTCATCTCTCCACTGAGCCTGGCAGCAAACAAAGCGGCGTGGAGTGAATGTGATGACTGGCTTGTCCATCTGAGGGAATATATTGACGGCAATTTCCAGTACCTGCACGACTATCTCAAAAGCTATTTACCCGAAACCAGGTTCTCGATCCCCGAAGGGACATATCTGGCCTGGATAGATATTAGCCGCTACCTGCCCGACACCGCAGGTGAGGATTTATCGCTGTATTTTGCCCGGGAGTCAGGGGTCCTTCTTGAAGGGGGCTTGCTGTTTGTCGACAATGGGGACGGATATATCCGGTTAAATCTGGCCTGCCCACGGAGTATGCTGACAGCAGGGATGAAAAGAATTTCACAGGTACTGCGGATACCGGCTCCTCATCGTGTATAACCCCTTTCTCTCTGGCCGTTTTGTCCTGTCAGGATGTCGTCAGAACCCGGCATAACACCCTGTGCCGGGAACACAAAAGGCACGGATGAACAGGTCGTGAATATTCTTAGTGAAGCCTGCTGATGACATGTCTGGCGACAAAAAAATGCCGCCCTTAAGGGGCGGCTTATGCCAGCGTCACGGGGTTATCGTCTGACCGCCATGATGCCCGCATCGACATCCCAGATAGCGCCCGTCACCCATGAGGTTTTGTCAGACAACAGGAAGAGAATAGTGTTTGCCACATCTTCGGCAGTTCCGACGCGTCCCAGCGGGTGGAAATCGTTCAGCGACTTCATAGCATCTGCGATATCCGCTTTGTCCATGAAGCCTTCGTATATCGGCGTATGAACAATCCCGGGAGACACCGCGTTGACACGAATACCCGCGCTGGCCAGCTCAATCGCCAGATTACGCGTCAGGGCATGCAGACCCGCTTTTGCCATTGAATAGGCCGAGGCCGGCGAGTCACCCAGTGCAGCCTGAGCACCAATCGAACCGACGTTGACGATAGACCCTTCGAGCTTCGCGGCGAGCATGTTCTTCACGACATCCTGTGTAATAAAGAACGTGGCTCGGTTCAGCGAAAGATACATGTCATAATCGGCAAAGCTGTGCTCGGTAAATCCTTTGGGCATGAAGATACCGGCGGCATTCACCATCAGGCTGATATCGCGATGGTGAGCATTAATTTCCTGACGGATAGTTTCCATACCTTCTTCGGTCATCAGGTTCGCCGCGATGACCGCAACCGGTCCCAGAGGGCTCAGTTCTTTTTGCACCGCTTCGGCTTTGTCTTTTTTATTCCCGGTCAGCACGACACTGCCGCCCGCTTCCAGTACCATGCGTGCCACGGCCAGGCCCATGCCGCTGGTACCGCCGACGACGAGCAGTTTTTTACCTTTGAAAAAAGTGTTCATTTTCTGACTCCATTACTGGTGGGTAAGACGTTGCCGGCAGCGTGAAACTGCCGGCGGTTGACGGATTAAATACTGCAGCCATCCGTTCCGCAGGTCTGACCCGCAGTGGCTGAAAATTCGGTTTGCTGTTCATCCCAGACCTGACGCAGGGCATTCAAAAAGTTATCTGCTGCCTGAGCCCCGCTGATGGCATATTTTTCGTTCATCACAAAAACCGGAACGCCGCTGAGGCCAATAGACTGTGCGTGGGCTTCATCGTCGGAAACGGTGGCGCGAAAATCGTCATTTTCCAGGGCGGCTTCAGCGTCAGCTTTCGGCATACCGGCTTCTACGGCCATGGCAACGAGCTGCTGACGGTCAAAGAGAGAGCGACCTTCGGTGATACTGCCATGATAAAAACGTTCTTCCACCGCGTCCGCAATTCCGGCCTTACGCGCGGCAACCAGCAGGGTGTGTGCATCTTCTGTATCACCAAACATCATGCCGTCGAAGTTGTAGATCAGACCTTCAGATTTACCGGCGGTGCCCACCTGATTCATCATCAGCTCCGCTGAATGCTGACTGCCCAGCTTTTTAACGATGGCATCCTTAAAAGGCATCGCGGGAGTACCACCGGCCAGACGGTAGCTGTGATGGCGGATCACCACCTGGTCGCGAAATTCAAAGCGATTCAGACCCTGTTCAAATCTTTTTTTAGCAATCCAGCACCACGGGCAGACCAAATCTGACCAGATATCGATGGTAAGGGTGGGTTTCAGCGTTTGCATAATGATTCCTCAAAGACGTTGGGCGGTCGGATCTCACTTATCAGAGAACCGCGACCGTATGGGATTTATTGCGCCTGCCAGACCGGGTAATCGGTATAGCCTTTTTCCGGGGAACCACTGACGCCGTAGTAGGTGGCGCGGTCACTTTCTGCCAGTGGCCAGCCGTTTTGCATTCTTTCAACCAGATCCGGGTTAGCGATGTAGGGCACACCAAATGCCACCAGATCCAGCTCATCATCTTCCAGAGCCTGCTCTGCGATATCACGGGTAAAACCGCCGGCAGCGATGATGGTGCCTTTAAACGTGTTGCGAAAACGGCGGCGGAAGCCTTCCGGAAGTGGCGCTTTGATGTACACCGGCTGATAGTAAAGGTGTACGTAGGCCAGTTCCCGCTGACCGAGCGCGTCGGTGATGGCTGACCAGGTTTGCTCTTCACCTTCATACGGCGCGAGGTCATAAATGCGGCCGAACGGTGACAGGCGCACGGCAACGTGGCTGTTACCCACGGCTTCCGCCACGGCGTCAATGGTCTCCAGCAGGAAACGCTGACGATTTTCCACCGAGCCGCCGTATTCGTCGGTGCGGGTGTTCAGTTCGCTACTGAGGAACTGGTCAAAGATGAATCCGTTTGCCGCCATGATTTCCACGCCGTCAAAGCCGGCTTCCATCGCCAGGCGTGCGGAGTGCACGAAGTCTGCAGTGATGCGTTTAACTTCATGCGTTTCCAGCGCGCGTGGCTGGCTTGGTACAACCGGGCCCGGTTCTCCGGATTCGGTCAGCGCAAAAACGGTGGTATTGACCGCCTGAACGGTGCCCGCTGAAACCGGCGCTATGTGGCCTGGCTGAAGAGAGACGTGAGACATACGGCCGACGTGCCAGAGCTGCGCGAAAATACGGCCACCTTTGGCGTGAACCGCTTGTGTCACCTTACGCCAGCCCTGGACGTGTTCGTCGTTGTAGATACCAGGGGTATAAAGGTAACCCCGGCCTTCTTCTGAAACCGGCATCCCTTCGGTGATGAGCAGGCCAGCAGAAGCACGCTGTGCATAGTACAAAGCCACGACCTCATCCGGCACGTCATTCATGGTGCGGGTGCGGGTCATCGGTGCCATGACTACACGGTTTTTTAACGCCAGGCCAGACAGATTGTAGGGGGTGAAAAGCTTACTCATCGTATACCTCACAAAAAACAAAAAGGAGTATCCCGGCAGGGATTTGCACAGCCCGGCAGTATCATCGACTGGACGTCGCGCACTGGAGTTGCATAAACATCTGATGGGTGGCAATATACCAACCATCTAGTAGGTAGGTCAATGGCTGTGTCGTATTTTTTTGTCATAACGCAGCCATTTCTGAATTGTCACTCATTTTGCGAGGTCATCACCATGCGTACATTAACAGCTTATAACGAAGATAATTTCCGCCAGATAGAGCAGTACAACGGAATATCGGTGGTACGTTTCTCTGCACCCTGGTGTCCGCCCTGTCAGGCCAGCGAAGAAATGTTCAGTCAGTTTGCAGACCGGCTCGATAGAGATATTCAGGTGGGGAAAGTCAATGTAGATCAGGCGCCGGTGCTGACAACCAAATACGAGATCTGGGGGCTGCCGTCTGTGCTGATATTTCATGAAGGGCAATTAGTTAAACGCATACCGGGTGTGAAACCTGCATCGGTATATGCTCAGGCTATTGCGGACATAAAAAAAGGGCAGTAATGCCCTTTTAACGTGGAATTTATTAATGCTTAACCGCGTGCCTGACCGACGGCATCCAGAGTGCGGGCTGAATAAATGACCGCCGCGCCAGCGTTGAGGTTAATCGCCACGCCCAGCGCTTCAGCAATTTCAGCGTCGGTTGCACCGGCTTTCACAGCGGCGTCGGCGTGAAAAGCAATACAGCCGTCGCAGTGGGTTGTGACTGCGCACGCCAGGGCAATGAGTTCACGCACTTTTGCGCCCAAAAGGTCAGTTTTGTTACCTGCGTTGCCCAGGGCAACCACGCCTTTCATGGTCTCGGGGGTCAGTTTGCCCAACTCGCCTAAACGTTGCATTAACTCTGAGCGATAGTTGTTCCAGTCCAGCATAGTGTCATTCTCCTGAATGAGGGGTATTAAGAAGCAGTTTTATATACTTAAGGCTGTTGGCGAAGACTTCGGGTCTGGCCGTTGCATGCGCCACTACGCTTGAGCCTTCACAGACATTAATGATCATCAAAGCAATATCTGATGGTTCGGCATGGGATGAAAACTCACCTGACTCCATGCCCGCCCTGACGACTTTTGTGAGCCACTCGATTTGCATATCGAAATAAAGTGATGTCTGTACAGTAATTGCCTGAGGCAGATTGGCGGTCTCTGCTGACAACGCACAACACAGTGGCAGTAGCGAAGCTTTATGGCTTTGCGCGAAGATATCGATGTAAGCCGCAATTCTTCTCTCCGCGCTTTTCTCAGTCGCCTCTATCTGCTCAAATACGCGTTGTGTATCAGAGAACGCCTGTATTACCACCTGCTCACCCAGAATATCTTTGGTCGGGAAATGGTGATGAATACTGGCCTTGGTGATACCCACTATTTTTGATAAATCAGCATAGCTGAATACTGAATACCCTTTTTCGCGCATCAGGTGTTCTGCTTCGCTGAGCAGCCGTTCCCGTGTCATGGTTGTCATAATTACTCCATATAATCTACTAGTTGATAGATTATATTGTTGCTATTTTTCCGTAGCAAGTTGTATCACTGACTCAGTATCGTGCAGAGCTGAACGTCACTGCCATCCTGCATTCTGAATGGCAGCATTACATCTCTGACATCACGCCAGGCGTGTAATCATTTCAACCGGATTAGCCAGAGTATCGTGGATTGGCGAATTCTTTTGCATTTCGCTGACCAGCGCTTCTAACTCCTCGCGACTGGCGGTCTTGCTCGTAAGGTGAACATCGACGCGAATAGATTTCGCACCTTTACGCACGTTGCTGTCCAGCCCAAGGAAGCCGTTGAGGTTGATATCGAAATTAAGATCCAGCTCGATACCGTCCAGGTCGATCCCTTTTTCAGCAGCCATCATGGTAAGGGTGGCGGTATAACAGCCAGCCAGCGCCTGCATGATGTATTCAGTCGGGCTCATGCCGGTATCGGTGCCGAGTAAACCTGCGGGTTCATCACCGATATTAGAAAATTTCCCCACACGGCTGGTATCGATAACGCCGTTCTGGATTGTGGCGCCGGTCTCTGTGCGAACGGTTAATCCGCCGCTGGAACGGGCTTTCATCTGGAAAGTCAGGTTACCCAGGCCAGGCTGGCTGCGAACTGCTTCACGGGTATTGTGGATCGCAGCTGCGTCTGCAGAAGGTTTAACGGTAGTAGACATAATGGCTCCTGTAATTTCTTGATAAAAGGTATAGCTGGTGTAACCAGCACCAATCATCTAGTTGGTAGATTAGTGTCGCGAACCTCTTTTGTCTACTCTTTTATAAAAAATAGGGGGAAAAGAACCCAGCAGGCTGTTTTATTTCATAATAACCATTTGATTTTTTTATAATCTTCCCAGCCGCTCACTCTTGCAGCAATCCAGCCTTTACCCGAAGGATAGTCTGGCGGGTGGTATTAAATTCCCGGGCAATAGCACTGATACTGATGCCAGCATTTAGGCGCTCTGTCACTGTTTGCTTTTGTTCCTCGCTCAGGATGGGGGGGCGACCGAAGCGTTTTCCAGCCGCTTTTGCCCTCGCAATACCTGAATACGTTCGCTCAAGCAGCAAATCCCGCTCAAACTCCGCTACAGCAGAAATTACCTGCATAGTCATTTTTCCGGCCGGACTGGTCAAGTCAACGCCTCCGAGTGCGAGACAATGAACGCGAATATCTAAAGCCGCCAGTTGCTCTACTGTTTTTCGGATATCCATCGCATTACGACCCAGACGGTCAAGTTTGGTGACAATCAGTACATCCCCATTTTCCATGCGATCTAGCAACCGGATAAATCCGGGGCGTTCGCTGGCAGCAACCGAGCCACTGATATGCTCCTCAATAAGTCGTTGGGATCTGATGGCAAAACCCGCCGCTTCAATTTCACGACGCTGGTTTTCTGTGGTCTGTTCCAGAGTTGAGACCCTGCAGTAGGCAAAAACACGTGACATGGGAAACTTTCCGTACGAAATGGATGTCCGAATTATAACGTGTGTCCGAAATTAATTTCACTAAGTTTCGGACATGTGCTGTAAGTGGTGTACGAAACCGACCGGTTTCGGTCAGCGTGAAGTGATAACTCGAATGAACTATATGCAGAAGAAACATCTATGCCACGGAGACAAATACTCAGTAGTGAAGAAAAAAAGCTTGCTGGTTGTACCGGATGATGACGTTCTTCTGACGCGCATGTGCTTTTTGAGTGAACATGAGCTCGCGATTATTAATAAACACCGCAGACCCGAAAACCGCTTGGGCTTTGCTGTTTTAATCTGTTATTTGCGGGGCCGGGGTTTCCTCCCGACAAAAATTCGTCCCCTCACGGCGGAGTTATTTTCCGGCTTGCAGCTCATTTGAAACTTCAGCCTGATTTGTGGGCCGAGTATGCATCAAGAGAGGTCACCCGCTGGGAGTATCTGGCTGAAGTTTATCGCTACCTTGAATTATCCCCATTCAACCTGGCACGGCAAAAAACATGCATTCGTCACCTTTACCCCCAAGCCATGCGGAAAGACAGAGGTTTTTTGCTTGCGGAAGAAATGCTTTCCTGGCTCCACAACAATAATGTCATTTTCCCTTCTGTTGATGTCATAGAGCGAACTCTGGCCGAAGCAACAACGCTTGCAGAAAGGGAGGTATTTTCTACGCTGACCGCGCAGTTTGAACGGAAACATAAAGCGGCGCGGTCCGTCTGCTGGTATCTAAGGGTGAGCAACCTTCACGGCTGGCCTGGATGCTCCAGCCTCCGGGAAAAATTAATGGTAAGAATGTCCTGCAACATATCGACCGGTTAAGTGCGATAGAGTCGCTGGCACTGCCTGACGGTATTGCGCTACCCGAAACAGAATGGTCTGGTAAAGGCTCTGAGGGAGATTGGTCACATCGAAAGGTCATTATTTATGCTGGACTGCTTCCGAGATCCTTGCCTGCGTCGACGCGTACAGGCAGGATTGAATAAAGGTGAGGCCCGCAATGCCCTTCCGCGAGCAGTCTTTATGCACCGGCTGGGGGAAATCAGAGAACGGGGGCTGGAAAACCAGAGCTACCTGGCCAGCGGGCTGACATTGCTGACTGCGGCGATATCACTGTGGAATACGGTATATATAGAAAGAGCCATAGATTCTCTAAAGCGAAAAGGGATCCCACTAAATGAGCTGCTGATTTCTCATCTGTCCCTGCTGGGATGGGAACACATCGACCTGAGTGGAGATTACGTCTTGCGAACAAACCTCAAGCTGGGACAAGGAAAATATCGTTCGTTACGCTCTGTAGATAGCAGTCTGTACAAAAAACAGGCTTTACGAAGGATGTTTAATGAGATGGTCACTCCCTCCTTCCCAGTACTATGCTGAGGACAGGCTTTCA
>NZ_JBPTTK010000041.1:0-9628 GCF_053290175.1 Enterobacter sp. 186315
TGGCGGTCATGAGCACGTTGCTATCCCGAATCATCTTGAGCGACAGTTCGCCGTACCGTTACCATGCTGTCCCGCCCTGGACGCATGACCGAAACGGAGACGCTGAATGAGTACGCTGTCTCCCGTCTGCGCGCGCCACTTATCGCACTTTATCAGGACCCGGCGCAACGCACCATGCAGGCTGTTCATACGCTTCTGGCACATTCCGGTCTGTACCTGAAAGAGCAGCATGACTGCCTTGTTATCTGTGACGGTTACGATCAGACGCGTACGCCCGTACGCGCTGAACGTGTCTGGCCAGCCCTGACGAAAGCGGTCATGAACAGCTATGAAGGTGGGTGGCAGCCTGTTCCTCATGACATTTTCCGCCAGGTCCCTCCGGCGGAACGTTTTGCCGGCGGAGGACTGAAAGCCCGCCCGGTCAGCGATCGGGAATGGGCAAAACTGCGCACCGGTTCGGGTCCGCAGGGCGCGCTTAAACGTGAGATTTTCTCCGACAAAGAAAGCCTGTGGAGCTATGCGGTATCACACTGCCGTCAGGATTTAGAGGCGCTTATCAGCAGCGGGAATTTCACCTGGGAGCGCGGTCATGAACTGCTGGCGCGTCAGGGATTACTGTTGATGCGTGAGAAGCAGGGCCTGGTGGTTATGGACGCATATAACCACGACCAGACGCCGGTTAAAGCAAGCCATGTCCATCCTGATCTGACGCTTGTACGTGCAGAGCCGCATGCCGGTGCGTTTGTTCGTGTGCCGTCAGATATTTTTGAACGCGTTGCGCCGGTGAGCCGTTATAACCCTGAGCTTGCCGTCAGCGACCGCGATATCCCGGGCATGAAACGTGATCCTGAACTGCGTCGTCAGCGTCGCGAAGCACGCGCTGCAGCGCGCGACGATCTGAAGGCCCGCTATTCAGCCTGGCGCGCGAACTGGCAGCGTCCGGACTTACACAACCGGGAACGCTGGCAGGCGATACATGACGAGTGCAGGATGCGTAAGGCACGTATCCGCGCACAGCAACGCGATCCTCTCGTGCGGAAGCTGCATTATCACATTGCGGAGCTGCAGCGCATGCAGGCACTCATTGCGCTGAAAGAGAGTGTGAAAGCGGAACGACTGGAGCTTATCGGGCAGGGGAAATGGTATCCGCCGTCTTACCGGCAGTGGGTTGAAGTGGAAGCGCTGAAAGGTGACAGGGCTGCGATATCGCAGCTGAGGGGATGGGATTACCGGGATCGTCGTCATGATAATACGCAGTCGACGTCCAACCAGCGTTGCGTGGTGCTTTGCGAACCGGGAAGCGCACCGCTGTACTACAATATGCCAGGCCTTAAGCCTGCCTTACAGAAAAACGGCAGCATCCGGTTCAGCGATACTGATACCGGGCAGCACGTCTGTACCGATTACGGCGATCGGGTGGTGTTCAGAAACGGCAGTGATTTTGCGTCCCTTCAGCGTGAGCTAAACCGGGTATCCCCTGTGCTTTTCGCCAGGGACCCGAAGATGGGCTTTGCTCCGGAAGGGAATGACATACAGTTTAACCAGGCGCTTGCTGAGATGGTGGGCTGGTATAATGTGTACCGTGCGGGAGAAGAGGATCAGGTCCGTATCAGCCGACCGGATGTGGACAGAATGCGTGAGCAGTGCGAAGCGTTTTTCCGTAACGCAGAGGCGGAGCAGAATACACCGGCATACATCTCACATGAGCCACGTAACGACTGGAAGCCACCTTCTCCGCGTTAGCATGAGCAGGCGCACTAAACCTCTTTACGCAAGCCATTCATCATGGTTGACACTAACTTATATTAGCGTAATATTATTTTTGAGCGGGAAGCCAACTGCATTAGGGTGCAATAGTTGGTGGATGAACCCCATAGAAGCCCTAACTTCTGTGCCTGGGTGAGACCTCAGCACCTTTAGTCTGAAGGTGTTTAATATAAAAAGACAACATTATTAGCCGCAGTGTTCATCATTGCGGCTTTTTGTTATCTGCAATACAGCAACTTCCCTCTGCGGTGTTTGTTCAGCCCCTTTGCTTCTGTGTGCATAAAGTTCCAGAGAACCTTTCCATCCCAGGGTGCAACAACTACCAGCATTTGCTGCCTCTGCTTGTATGTGCCGATAAAGATATAACGCACCATTTCATCGTCATACATTGTTTCCCATATCTCGTAGGGATGCTCAAGTGTGTCGAGTGCCAGCTTTACGTAACGTTCACGTGCGTCTACGCGCTTCTCCACAATGTGGGCAAGCTTATCGCGTACAATACACATGTTTCCTATATGCGTTGCCTTAATAACTGCAGACATTTCTGGCGAGCTGAAACCCATATGTGCTTCCAGGAACGCCAGGGCTTCTTCAGCTGTACTCCCTGCGACGATCTCTTCTGGTTGATCACGACGTTCTTCAGCTTCAAGGTTCCTGAGGTCTTTCAGGTCCAAATCTTTAAAGGTTGGTAATCCATTGAGAGCTTTAGCCATTCTTATTGTTAAATCCGCCATTTATACGCAGATGAGCAGGATATCATTACACTTCCCGGGTCGCCAGAACAGGCAGACCGAATAACACCGAAGGCAAGGCAGAAGCAGGCATAAGATAATTAAAGAAAAAAGGCCGCGCAAGCGGCCTTTTTTTATCAACGAGAAAGATTCGGCCACTTAACTGAGGCGGAGCCCTGCTGGGTTCGAATAATTGTTGTTTGAGCGATGTCCTGGCCGCTATCTCCGGAAGGCTAATATTACGCAGAATTGCATCTGTAGGTATCATCGCTTCCGGTGCGGCTGTTTCATCAGTCTCAGGTTTGTTGAGCGTGATATAGCGTAAGGTAAGTTCTGCCATGGTTGTGGTTTTGATAACTTCCAGTGCTTCCTCCCACAGACTTTTTTCACGCCCGCGGCGGTCCATGTCATATTCTGTCATCAGGTTGTGCGCTTCCTGGCGGTTGGCCAGCCGCCAGGAAGGTGGCGATCGCTTTCCACGGCTCTCCTCTTGACTTCTTTTTGCGGCGGGATGGTTTTCCGGACGGGGCAGGATTAGGCGAATGGCCTCGGCCTCCGTCCGGGCAACGGCCACGATCCCAACTCCTTCAATAAACCCTTTGGTCGTGTTTGCACTGTGCAGGGGGTAAAAGGGGGCCGCTTGGAAAACGGAAAATATCCTACGTTAAGCCTATTTTTTGAGCTGGCATGACGGGCAGCTATGAGCGAAGTATAGTCATTCGCCCTATCTCTTTTGTCGCACTTTCAACAAGGGGGTCGCTTGGAAAGCGGAACGAGGTCAGTCTCCGCCCGGACTGCTCAGCTCTTTAAACAGCAAAAGAGAGGCATCTTATGAGAAGGGATTGTTCAGTATGTCAGGGCAGACTGCTTTTTCATCCGCAGGTACTGAGGGTAAATGCTCAATTCCGGTACGATTCTTACTCTATAGCCAGACAGAATTCAGCATTGTGCTGAACCCGAATCTTTTTTTACTCTGACAGGCCTGTTCATCAGAACCCTGAAAAAACAATTTTCCCGTTCACATTTTTATTTTCCATGTCCTCATGAGCCCGGCGAAGTGCTTTTGTAGTGGTCATTCAATCCTTGTAACATCAGGATGATCCTGGTGTCAGTGAAAATACGAAATCAACACGTTGGTATCATTACCCACCTGTAAACTGACGTCGGCATTTTGAATCTCACTTCGGCGTGCCCCCTCCGAATGGCGCAAAACATTTCGTGGTATGGCATGATAGCACCCGAAGAGAGTCAATTCAGGGTGGTAAATGTGAAACCAGTAACGCTATACGATGTCGCAGAGTATGCCGGTGTCTCTTATCAGACCGTTTCCCGCGTGATGAACCAGGCCAGCCACGTCTCTGCGAAAACGCGGGAAAAGGTGGAAGCGGCGATGGCGCAGCTGAACTACATTCCCAACCGCGTGGCACAACAACTGGCGGGCAAACAGTCGTTGCTGATTGGCGTTGCTACCTCCAGTCTGGCCCTGCACGCGCCGTCGCAAATTGTCGCGGCGATTAAATCTCGCGCCGATCAACTGGGTGCCAGCGTGGTGGTGTCGATGGTAGAACGAAGCAGCGTCGAAGCCTGTAAAGCGGCGGTACATAACCTTCTCGCGCAACGCGTCAGTGGTCTGATCATTAACTATCCGCTGGATGACGAGGATGCCATTGCTGTGGAAGCTGCCTGCGCTAATGTTCCGGCCCTATTTCTTGATGTCTCTGACCAGACTCCCATCAACAGTATTATTTTTTCCCATGAAGACGGTACGCGACTGGGTGTGGAGCATCTGATCGCATTGGGTCACCAGCAAATCGCGTTGTTAGCCGGTCCATTAAGTTCTGTCTCGGCGCGTCTGCGTCTGGCGGACTGGCATAAATATCTCACACGCAATCAAATTCATCCGATAGCGGAACGGGAAGGCGACTGGAGTGCCATGTCCGGTTTTCAACAAACTATGCAAATGCTGAATGAGGGCATCGTTCCCACTGCGATGCTGGTTGCCAACGATCAGATGGCGCTGGGCGCAATGCGCGCTATTACCGAGTCCGGGCTGCGCGTTGGTGCGGATATCTCGGTAGTGGGATACGACGATACCGAAGACAGCTCGTGTTATATCCCGCCGTTAACCACCATCAAACAGGATTTTCGCCTGCTGGGGAAAACTAGCGTGGACCGCTTGCTGAAACTCTCTCAGGGCCAGGCGGTGAAGAGCAATCAGCTGTTGCCCGTCTCACTGGTGAAAAGAAAAACCACCCTACCGCCCAATACGCAAACCACCTCTCCCCGCACGTTGGCAGATTCCTTAATGCAGCTGGCACGACAAGTTTCCCGACTTGAAAGCGGGCAGTGAGCGCAACGCAATTAATGTGAGTCAGCTCACTCATTAGGCACCCCAGGCTTTACACTCTATGTGTCCGGCTCGTATGTTATGCGAAAATGTGAGCGGATAACAATTCACACAGGATACAACTATGACAATGATTACGGATTCACTGGCCGTCGTATTACAACGTCGTGACTGGGAAAACCCTGGCGTTACCCAACTTAATCGCCTTGCGGCACATCCCCCTTTCGCCAGCTGGCGTAATAGCGAAGAGGCTCGCACCGATCGCCCTTCCCAAGAGTCGCGCAGCCTGAATGGTGAATGGCGCTTTGCCTGGTTCCCGGCACCAGAAGCGGTACCAGAAAGCTGGCTGGAGCGCGATCTTCCTGACGCCGATACTGTCATCGTCCCCTCAAACTGGCAGATGCACGGTTACGATGCGCCTATCTACACCAACGTGACCTATCCCATTGCGGTCAATCCGCCGTATGTTCCCACGGAGAATCCGACGGGTTGTTACTCGCTCACATTTAATATTGATGAAAGCTGGCTACAGGAAGGCCAGACGCGAATTATTTTTGATGGTGTTAACTCGGCGTTTCATTTGTGGTGCAACGGGCGCTGGGTCGGTTACGGACAGGACAGTCGTTTGCCGTCTGAATTTGACCTGAGCGCATTTTTACACGCCGGAGAAAACCGCCTCGCGGTGATGGTGCTGCGCTGGAGTAACGGCAATTATCTGGAAGATCAGGATATGTGGCGGATGAGCGGCATTTTCCGTGACGTCTCGTTGCTGCACAAACCGACCACACAAATCAGCGATTTCCATGTTGTTACTCACTTTAATGATGATTTCAGCCGCGCTGTACTGGAGGCAAAAGTTCAGATGTACGGCGTGCTGCGCGATGAGCTGAGGGTGACGGTTTCTTTGTGGCAGGGTGAAACACAGGTCGCCAGCGGCACCGCGCCTTTCGGCGGTGAAATTATCGATGAGCGTGGCGGTTATGCCAATCGCGTCACGCTACGTCTGAACGTCGAAAAACCGGCGCTGTGGAGCGCCGAAATCCCGAATCTCTACCGTGCGGTGATTGAACTGCACACCGCCGACGGCATGCTGATTGAAGCAGAAGCCTGCGATGTCGGTTTCCGCGAGGTGCGGATTGAAAATGGCCTGCTGCTGCTGAACGGCAAGCCGTTGTTGATTCGCGGTGTTAACCGTCACGAGCATCATCCTCTGCATGGTCAGGTCATGGATGAGCAGACGATGGTGCAGGATATCCTGCTGATGAAGCAGAACAACTTTAACGCCGTGCGCTGTTCGCATTATCCGAATCATCCGCTGTGGTACACGTTGTGCGACCGCTACGGCCTGTACGTGGTGGATGAAGCCAATATTGAAACCCACGGCATGGTGCCAATGAATCGTCTGACCGATGATCCGCTCTGGCTACCCGCGATGAGCGAACGCGTAACGCGAATGGTGCAGCGCGATCGTAATCACCCGAGTGTGATCATCTGGTCGCTGGGGAATGAATCAGGCCACGGTGCTAATCACGATGCGCTCTATCGCTGGATTAAATCTGTCGATCCTTCCCGCCCGGTACAGTATGAAGGCGGCGGAGCCGACACCTCCGCAACCGATATTATTTGCCCGATGTACGCGCGTGTGGATGAAGACCAGCCCTTCCCGGCTGTGCCGAAATGGTCCATCAAAAAATGGCTTTCGCTGCCTGGAGAACTGCGTCCGCTGATCCTTTGCGAATATGCCCACGCAATGGGTAACAGTCTTGGTGGCTTCGCTAAATACTGGCAGGCGTTTCGTCAATACCCCCGTTTACAGGGCGGCTTCGTCTGGGACTGGGTCGATCAATCGCTGATTAAATATGATGAAAACGGCAACCCGTGGTCGGCTTACGGCGGTGATTTTGGCGATACGCCGAACGATCGCCAGTTCTGCATGAACGGTCTGGTCTTTGCAGACCGCACGCCGCATCCAGCGCTGACAGAAGCAAAACACCAGCAGCAGTTTTTCCAGTTCCGTTTATCCGGGCAAACCATCGAAGTGACCAGCGAATACCTGTTCCGTCATAGCGATAACGAGCTCCTGCGCTGGATGGTGGCGCTGGATGGCAAGCTGCTGACAAGCGGTGAAGTGCCTCTGGATGTCGCTCCACAAGGAAAACAGTTGATTGAACTGCCTGAACTACCGCAGCCGGAGAGCACCGGGCAACTCTGGCTAACGGTTCACGTAGTGCAACCGAACGCGACCACATGGTCAGCAGCCGGGCACATCAGCGCCTGGCAGCAATGGCGTCTGGCGGAAAACCTCAGCGTGACACAACCCTCCGCGCCCCACGCCATCCCGCAACTGACCACCAGCGAAACGGATTTTTGCATCGAACTTGGTAATAAGCGTTGGCAATTTAACCGGTTGTCAGGTCTTCTTTCACAAATGTGGATCGGCGATGAAAAACAACTGCTGACGCCGCTGCGCGATCAATTCACCCGTGCACCGCTGGATAATGACATTGGCGTAAGTGAAACGACCCGCATTGACCCTAACGCCTGGGTCGAACGCTGGAAGGCGGCGGGCCATTACCAGGCCGAAGCAGCGTTGTTGCAGTGCACGGCAGATACACTTGCCGACGCGGTGCTGATTACGACCGCCCACGCGTGGCAGCATCAGGGGAAAACCTTATTTATCAGCCGGAAAACTTACCGGATTGATGGTAGTGGTCAAATGGCGATTACCGTTGATGCTGAAGTGGCAAGCGATACGCCGCATCCGGCGCGGATTGGCCTGAC
Source organism: Enterobacter sp. 186315 (assembly GCF_053290175.1). NCBI lineage: Bacteria > Pseudomonadati > Pseudomonadota > Gammaproteobacteria > Enterobacterales > Enterobacteriaceae > Enterobacter > Enterobacter sp. 186315. The sequence continues at coordinate 7,627 of NZ_JBPTTK010000041.1, forward strand.
CTGCCAGCTGGCGCAGGTCGCAGAGCGAGTAAACTGGCTCGGATTAGGACCGCAAGAAAATTATCCCGACCGTCTTACTGCGGCCTGTTTTGACCGCTGGGACTTGCCATTGTCAGACATGTATACTCCGTACGTTTTCCCGAGCGAAAACGGTCTGCGCTGCGGGACGCGCGAATTGAGTTATGGCCCACACCAGTGGCGCGGCGACTTCCAGTTCAACATCAGCCACTACAGCCAACAACAACTGATGGAAACCAGTCATCGCCATCTGCTGCACGCGGAAGAAGGCACATGGCTGAATATCGACGGTTTCCATATGGGAATTGGTGGCGACGACTCCTGGAGCCCGTCAGTGTCGGTGGAATTCCAGCTGAGCGCCGGTCGCTACCATTACCAGTTGGTCTGGTGTCAAAAATAATAATAACCAGGCAGACCATGTCTGCCCGTATTTTGCGTAAGGAAATCCATTATGTACTATTTAAAAAACACAAACTTTTGGATGTTCGGTTTATTCTTTTTCTTTTACTTTTTTATCATGGGAGCCTACTTCCCGTTTTTCCCGATTTGGCTACATGACATCAACCATATCAGCAAAAGTGATACGGGTATTATTTTTGCCGCTATTTCTCTGTTCTCGATATTATTCCAACCGCTGTTTGGTCTGATTTCTGACAAACTCGGACTGCGAAAATACCTGCTGTGGATTATTACCGGCATGTTAGTGATGTTTGCGCCGTTCTTTATTTTTATCTTCGGGCCACTGTTACAATACAACATTTTAGTAGGAGCGATTGTTGGTGGTATTTATCTTGGCTTTTGTTTTAACGCCGGTGCGCCAGCAGTAGAGGCATTTATCGAGAAAGTCAGCCGTCGTAGTAATTTCGAATTTGGTCGCGCGCGGATGTTTGGCTGTGTTGGCTGGGCGATGTGTGCCTCGATTGTCGGCATCATGTTTACCATCAATAATCAGTTTGTTTTCTGGCTGGGTTCTGGCTGTGCATTCATCCTCGCCGTTTTGCTCTTTTTCGCCAAAACAGATGCGCCCTCTTCCGCCACGGTTGCCAATGCGGTAGGTGCCAACCATTCGGCATTTAGCCTTAAGCTGGCGCTGGAACTGTTCAGACAGCCAAAACTGTGGTTTTTGTCACTGTATGTTATTGGCGTCTCCTGCACCTACGATGTTTTTGACCAACAGTTTGCTAATTTCTTTACTTCTTTTTTTGCCAACGGTGAACAGGGTACGCGGGTATTTGGCTACGTAACGACAATGGGCGAATTACTTAACGCCTCGATTATGTTCTTTGCGCCGCTGATCATTAATCGCATCGGTGGGAAAAACGCCCTGCTGCTGGCAGGCACTATTATGTCAGTACGTATTATTGGCTCATCGTTCGCTACCTCAGCACTGGAAGTGGTTATTCTGAAAACGCTGCATATGTTTGAAGTACCGTTCCTGCTGGTGGGCTGCTTTAAATATATTACCAGCCAGTTTGAAGTGCGTTTTTCAGCGACGATTTATCTGGTCTGTTTCTGCTTCTTTAAGCAACTGGCGATGATTTTTATGTCTATTCTGGCGGGCAATATGTATGAAAGCATCGGTTTCCAGGGCGCTTACCTGGTGCTGGGTCTGGTGGCGCTGGGCTTCACCTTAATTTCCGTGTTCACGCTTAGCGGCCCCGGCCCACTTTCCCTGCTGCGTCGCCAGGTGAATGAAGTCGCTTAAGAAATTAATGTCGGATACGGCGCGAGCGCCTTATCCGACCAACTTATCAGGACGGAATGTTAAAAATGAACATGTCGATGACAGAAAAAATAAAAGCAGGCAAGCTATTTACCGATATGTGCGAAGGCTTACCTGAAAAAAGACTTCGTGGGAAAACATTAATGTATGAGTTCAATCACTCGCTTCCATCAGAAGTTGAAAAAAGGGTAATGACTCCAACTTATTGATAGTGTTTTATGTTCAGATAATGCCCGATGACTTTGTCATGCAGCTCCACCG
>NZ_JBPTTK010000042.1:0-9428 GCF_053290175.1 Enterobacter sp. 186315
GTTCCAGCGATCAGATGTCACCGACAGAATATGAAAACCAGTATTATCAACGGCTAGGAAGTGTCTAGATTATCCGTGGCGATTCATGCCGCCAAGAAAGAGGCAGCGTTACAGAAAGAGGAAGAGAAAAACAAGGGACTGGAGCAGTTGGCTGATCAGTTCGCGTTGGAAAAGCAGCCGTTTATTGACGCTCTGGCGATTGCAGGAAAATCACCAGAGCAGCAGAGAAAATGTTTATGGACTACGTGACAGTCAAAGGAACCACTCTGGTTTGACACCAAAACGAGCAGACAGCGCCTTAATGTGCATGATTGTCAGTGACCGCTGACCAGAGAGAATCTGGCTAACCAGCGATTTAGAGCCGATCTCCTCCTTAAGGTCAGAATAAGACAGCCTGTACTGGTCAATCAGGGTGCGCAGAAGGGCAACGCCGACTGGCATTTCAGCGATAGCCTTGTTGAATTCAGCGAAACGAGGGCTGTTATCCTCATAGTCAGCAATTTTACTCGCCAGGAAGTCAATAAGCGGGTTCTCGTCGTCGTTTTCGATCAGATAGTCCACCAACTCTATCGCTTCGCGGTAATCGCTCTCGGACGAACTGCCCCCCAGGAAGGGAACAGCAGCTACGAGTTGTTTGGTTGCTTCAATGGCTTTTGCAGTGTCGGTAATCATTCTTTGTTCTCCCTGTAATAGCGGGTCAACTTGTCGTAATCAGCGTGGGTGGCGATGTGCTTCACATAGAAGCGTTTATTCACGAAATTGATATAGGCGATAACCCTCAAGTTGTTGCCCCCTACATCCAACACCCACCACTTATTACGATACTTAAAATTGTCCAGGCTCGGTATCAGCGTTCGCATCTCAGCTGGAGAAGAAAAGTCCGTCTCGCGGACTAAGCGGTACAGCGCCCGAACGGCTAACGAATCGTTGGGATATTGCTTTGCCGCTTCCTCAAAAGGCTCTTTTGAAATTACGTGCATCTTGCGGTCGTTCCATCCGTTTACATTATGTGAACATGATAGCACCGCCCATACCCGTTTACAATATGTGAACAATGGCGCTTTCCCCTACATAGCGGCTATGTCTTTTCCTGAGCGCAGAGAGCTGATTTACAGCGCCGGAAGTCTCGTCTTCATGCGGACCTCGACCGTTAGCAATGGATGACTGATAAGGAATCACTGTGATAAAGGCAAAACCTGTACCACTCAAATACCGTCCTATCATATGTGAGCTCAAAGATTAAGGTGTTAAGGATGAAATCCTTTCAATCCGAACGGGTGGGTCACTTGAGAAAATTAAGCTAATTAAGGATAAAGGTAAGCGCCATGGAAAATCCAGTAGCGGTCCATGTTGGCCAATTGTGGGAGGAAATAGATCCGGATTTTATTAACGAGATTCGCATTCCTGGTATTACCATCGATGGATGAGCCTAAAGTCATACCGTTCGAAAATACATAAGCTGGGCGTCAGCATCCCGTCTTAATGGTAAACATGATGTGTTATAGACCAGATTCTTATCTGCTATAGCGCAAAGCGAATTTTGTATTTAAACATGGCCGAACTATAACTTCACTGGGCTGTATATCCGCAACATATTTGTAGTATAAGTCACCACTTAGTTCACATACCATTAAGTCGAATCAACAAACAGATGGCGCGCCCCATAATATCTGCCTAACCTATATAGCACAGAGAAATGCAACCTCCTGTTCCAAAAAACAGGATGGATTAAAGCTTAATTTTAAAAGGTTTTTATTGCATGTATTGTTATGCATCGAATCCAATGCAAATAACGGCCATCCGTCATAATATAGTAATTTCATTTAAGCATAACATTGTGAGGGAAATTTAATAGTTAAATGAATGCTAAAAAAATAACCGAAAATCTTGAGGCCTTCAAACAACCAATAACCTTTATCATAAATAGGAAATATTAAACTCATAAAAAGACAGTATCAAAAAAGGCCAGATTACGGCCACTTTTAATGGGTTGAATATTGCGTACACTTTCATTAAATCTGACTTAGATCAGAAATCATCCAGAGTTTTACCTGCTGAAAGTTGCTCAGTTAGATCTTTAGGAGTGCGTCCCTGACCCGTCCATGTTTTGGTCTCACCATTTTCATCAGTAAATGTATATTTGGTAGGGCGAGGCTCACGGAATTTCTTCGGTGAGGAAGATTTTGAAGAGAATGCGCCCATTAGCTCTTCAGGGTTAATACCATCTTCTTCCATTAATTTACGCAGGGCTTCAAATTTTTCCTGACGAGCTTGCAGGGAAGCTGCTTTGGATGATTCTTCCTCACGACGTTCAGAGACAACTACTTCTAACTTTTCAAGGATTTCTTCGAGAATTTCTAAAGGAAGCTCACGGCCCTGAGCGCGAAGAGTACGGATATTGTTTAATGATTTGAGCACTTCAGACATGTGAACTCACTTAAAAATAAACTTAGAATTAACGCCAGATAATAACACATATTTTTGGCGGTAATACGCTACCCTTTAAGAAAAAACTCACATTCACCAATAAGTTGAAACAATATCAGTACTGAGATATGGACATTTTTAATCAACTAAACCTAGCAATGCAGGGATTCTGTCAGGTGATGAAATCCCGAATTATAGGCATTTCACACTGTAAAACCCGGGAGGGGAGTGGGATAAGGCGTCTTGTGTATCAGCAAGCATCTTGTACATCCCCTCCTTTAGGCCTTGTAAATGCAAGGCAGTAAAAATCTGCCCCCCTTAAGAGAAAAAACATAATCTGAAGCCTCAGAAGATCAGGTTTAAATTAACTTTTCTGAACCCCCTGTCCTGTAACACTTTTAGTCAATTAGTCAGATCAGCTGATTATGAACAATGCTAATGCATGTAACACTTTTTTACCAGAAGTGGTCTTCACTTAACAAAATCCTGTACTCAGTCTACTGCTTATGTGCAACTTCTTCGATAAAAGTCGCACATGGTAATGCTGCCTTATGTTTAACTTTTCATGAATAAGTTAAACATGGAGTGAACTCTGATGTTCAACTTTTTTATAAAAAGTTAAACATGGAGTGAAATCTTATGTTCATCTTTTTTATAAAAAGTTAAACATGGAGTGGATTCTTATGTTCAACTTTTTTATAAAAAGTTAAACATGGAAAAATCGACCGTGTTCAACTTTTTGAGTAAAAGTGTTACAAGTATTAATCAAACTTTCACGGATATACAGGGTACGTAAAAAGTAACTTTTTTTCATGCCATTATTCGTCCATTCCACATTCTCAATCCCTATCACTGCCTATCAAGCATCGGCGCTGCGCTTAAACACCTTAAAACTATTTTGTGCATTCTGGCAAAACACGTATGGGTGTTGTCTAAAATCTTCCCCTGTCTGGTATAGTGGATTAAATCCTTTGTGTAGACTATTCGGATACAGGAGGAGAACATGAGAAACTTGTAAATCAGGCGCTACGAAGCACATCAGGATGAGAAATTCAGAAGCCTTGGTAACATAGCCGCTGAAGGTAGAGAGATCTGCAATTACCGGGCGCTCTGAAAGGCGTATAACCTGAAAGGCGTATAACAAGTCTGTAATTTCAGCTACAGATGTGCTAAAATAAGATGCAGAAAAACTGGGCAGTAGATTGTAATCCACAAGCATCCACCATCTGGGATGATAAATGGATTTCGAAATAGCCAACATCGCTGGCGTCACTGTCATTTTCCTGCCGACAGCTAATATTCTTTGTATTCTGACCTTGATATCCAACAATTAGACGGTTGCAAAAAAGTCAAATACCTAGTACGTTACTGAAGGGAGATAGTGTCATTCTGCTACGTGACCTGACATTACCCATAAAAGCAGGCAAACCACTCATGTTTTTCATGTGCTATTTATGCCCACGGCATTTATTTATTAGAAAAAAGAAACTACGCTGGGACGCTTAAAGGTGATATTAACGACTCAATATGGGCTAAATTTCCGGATAAACGGCGGCTTAAGTTACAGGATACGTTTAAACGGAATATCGCCCATATAGAAGCTATCAGAATAGCAGCAAGTGAAAAGGATCTGCCTTCTATCCACGTAGTGTTTATCAACGTAAAATCACGAGTTGATAGTGAAACTGATACACCGAACCGATACTATGGTCTTCAGTACGACACAACGGGAGAATTTTCACCGTCAATTATCGGTATCGACCTGAATACAAGGGAGCATATTCTACTCTCTGGTGCGACGGCAAAGTCTGACCGAGTAATGAACCTTTAAACCCGCATCCAATAAACGCCAAAGCCACCGTGAGTTAACTCGCCTCTTAAGCCGCCTGTTTTTGTTTTTATTTTTATTTTTATTTTTCTCTAGAATGGAAATGAAAAAAACGTTAGCGCTGTCCTTCATCGTTTTCTCTTTTTCTGTGATTGCTGGCCAACAAGCATCCCGTAGCACCTGGAATCTGCAGCACTATAATAACTCCGCCGCAGCCTATATCCGAACGCGATTCATTACAACCTGTGAGCTGGCGATAAAAGGTGAAATCAACGCCAAAGAACCGAGTGAACAATCAACCAAAGGAGTATTAGCGCAAGCCACACAGGGCATGGAGAAAGGAACCCCTGCATATTCAATTATTCATGACACCATTATCCTCGGTACGGATGCAGGCATGATGATTCATGAAAAAGGTAAAGTTGTCGCTAAAGACAAAACCGAACCTCATTCCTGCACTGAGTTCGTCAGTTATACAGAAATAAGAGCGTCATTTCTTAGTTTACCGCAGCCTTAAATGGTCCGAAGCAATCCGTTAAGGCTAACGCCGGTAGTGATGACTCTGATGGTAGTGTTTAAAGAACTACGGCTAAAGCTTTAACCGCATTCTACGATGAAAACGAAGTTGCAGCGGATGACAAGATTGGTGGCCGAAAGGTTGAGGTCAAGGGCGTGGTGCAGAGTATTGATAAAGATTTTACCGGTATCCTGCCATACGCATTACCGGGAGTGCCGCACAGGGAAAATCGTCGGGTACCGCAATGGCGGCAATGGACAAGCTGGCTAAGCACTTACCACCGGGGTTCGCCGGTGAGTGGGCGGGAAGTTCGTTACAGGAAAGGGAGTCCGCATCACAGCTTCCGGGTCTTATTGTGCTCTCGGTACTGGTGGTATTCATGGTGCTGGCTGCGCTTTACGAAAGCTGGTCCGTTCCCTTCGCGGTCATACTCGTTGTTCCTCTGGGGCTGCTTGGCGCTGTGCTCGCCGTATCCGTTACGAATATGACGAATGACGTCTTTTTCAAAGTGGGCCTGATAACCCTGATTGGACTTTCCGCCAAGAATGCGATTTTGATTATCGAGTTCGCGAGACAATTGATGAATGAAGGAAAGAGCCTTATTGATGCGACATTGATGGCAGCAAAGCAGCGCTTGCGGCCAATACTCATGACTTCTCTGGCTTTCACATTAGGTGTTGTTCCGCTGATGCTCGCCAGTGGAGCCAGCGACAGCACGCAGCATGCGATTGGCACCGGTGTATTCGGCGGGATGATTAGCGGAACGCTACTGGCCATTTTCTTTGTTCCGGTATTTTTCGTGGCGATCACCCGATTTACTGGCATGCGAAAAGGCAGACCTGGGAATAGCCGGAACGGCTAATCTCTGCCCTGTGTCCCGGCCAGTTTAAAGCAGGTTTCTTGCTGAACTGGCTGGCATAACATTATCAAGGACATTATGAACATCATTGTCACTCAAAGGTTAATCATTCGCCCTTTTAAGGCAGAGGATGCGGCAGCACTTTTCGATTACCTCTCTTCACCACGTGCTCCTTGCTTTAATGATGAAAAGTTACATTCGCTAGCCGAGGCGGAGAGCGACGTGGCTAAACGAGCCACGGACCCAGCGCAGTTTGCCGTTTGTCTAAAAGAAACTGATACGTTAATCGGACATTTTTTTGCGGACAATAGCGACGAGCCAGACAGCAATACATGGTCAGTGGGCTGGCATTTTAATCAACGTTATGAACGTCAGGGATATGCGAGCGAGTCAGTTGCTGCACTATTTGATTATTTATTTAAAGTAAAAGATGCCAGGCGTTTGTATGCCTGGGTAGAAGTTTACAATCTGGCCTCTCAAAAACTCTGTGAACGTTTGCATATGCGGCATGAAGGTTGTTTTAAAGAGTTTGTCGCCTTTGAAAACGAGGATGGTAAGGCAAGATAGGGGTCGCCTCAGAAAACGGAAAATAAAGCACGCTAAGCCCTTACTTACCCAGATGTTTGACTGTTCGTGGCACTTTCACCATGGCAATTGCAATTGCCCAACCCTTGCAAAATGCCGCACGCCTCTACAGATCGAGAGCCAGAACACTTCTCGCGCAAATCAACCAAGTGCCGTTTTAACTGCAACAGCGCGGACACACGCATTTCCACCTGTTGAATATGGGCCTCCAGCAGCGTGTTGACCTCCCCACAGTCCTGCATCGGGTTGTCTCGCAGACCCAGCAATGCGCGAATCTCGCTCAACGTCATGTCGAGCGAACGGCAATGACGGATGAATTGCAAGCGCTCAATGTGCGCCTCACCGTACAGCCGGAAGTTGCCACCGCTTCGCGCTGGCTTCGGCAGTAGCCCTTCCTTCTCGTAGTAGCGGATGGTCACGACCTCGCACCCAGAGCGCTTGGCGAGGTCGCCAATTCTGATTTCCATGCATCAATCTCCAATTATCACTTGACTCTATAGTGACTATAGAGATTTTAATGGAGGCTGAATAGAAGATTTTCAGGAGTTACTCATGAGCGAATGCGCTTCAAAGGGGTGTGGCTGCACGACTGAGCCGATCATCCAACCCACGGCACCGGCCCCGCTGGCAACCGGATCGGCTCAAGCGGTGTACCGCATCGAGAACATGGATTGCCCGACCGAAGAGGCGCTGATCCGAAGCAAACTGGCCGGTCTGGCGGGGGTGGCGGGTCTTGAATTCAACCTGATGCAACGTACCTTGGCCGTGCGACACGAATTGCCTTCGTTGTCTCCCGTCGAGCAGGCGCTGAAGGCCATCGGCATGCAAGCTGTGCGCATGGATCAGGCGTCGGCCGAGCAGACGACCAAGCTGTCCATTGCCAAGATGGATTGCCCGACCGAAGAGACGTTGATCCGCAACAAGCTCGGCACCGTGGCCGGTGTTGCTGATCTCGATTTCAACCTGATGCAGCGCACGCTGTCGGTACGCCATGCGAACCAGGTTCTGCCAGACGTGCTCGTGGCACTGCAAGCGCTTGGATTCGAGGCGCAGGTCGTGGACACGGCAGAGGTCGCATCTCCATCCGCCGCCCCTGTGACCACGCCGACCAACTGGTGGCCGCTGGGCATCTCCTTGGTCACTGCATCGGCGGCCGAGGCGGTCTACTGGCTCCACAACGGCAATCACTGGTCGGTTGTCGTTCTGGCGCTTGTCGCGGTCTTCACGGGTGGCCTCTCCACCTACAAGAAGGGGTGGATTGCGCTCAAGAACCGTAATCTCAACATGAACGCCCTCATGTCGATTGCGGTCACGGGTGCCATGTTGATCGGCCACTGGCCCGAAGCGGCAATGGTGATGGTACTGTTCGCGCTGGCCGAGGTAATCGAAGCCAAATCGCTGGATCGCGCTCGTAACGCTATCCGTGGCCTGCTCGACCTGACCCCGGAACAGGCCACGGTACAGCAGGCTGACGGCACATGGCGCGAGGTGGGCGCCAAGCAAATCACCATCGGCGCCCGCGTCCGGGTCAAACCAGGTGAGCGCATCGCCCTTGATGGTGAGGTGCTGGAAGGCCGCTCTGCCGTCAACCAAGCCCCGATCACGGGTGAAAGCCTCCCGGTCGAAAAATCCCCCGGTGATTCGGTGTTCGCTGGCACGATCAACGAATCCGGCTCGTTCGAGTACCGCGTCACCGCCTTGGCCAACAACTCCACTTTGGCCCGGATCATTCACGCGGTAGAGGCTGCGCAAGGTAGTCGTGCGCCGACTCAGCGTTTTGTCGATCAGTTCGCCCGCTGGTACACCCCCGTTGTATTCGGCGTTGCCATCGCCGTCGCGTTGTTGCCGCCGCTGTTCATGGGTGCGGCATGGCTCGACTGGATCTACCGTGCATTGGTTCTGCTGGTGGTCGCCTGCCCGTGCGCACTGGTGATCTCTACACCGGTCAGCATCGTCAGCGGCCTGGCCGCCGCCGCCCGCCACGGCATTCTCATCAAAGGTGGCGTCTATCTGGAAGAAGGCCGCAAGCTGCGCTGGCTGGCTCTGGACAAGACCGGCACGATCACGCACGGCAAGCCCGCACAGACCGACTTTGTCACATGGGGCAATGCACTCGCCTCGGACAGCCGCAGCATCGCTGCCAGTCTGGCGGCCCGCTCGGACCATCCTGTATCCAAGGCGGTGGCACAGGCCGCGCAGACGGACGGGGTTGCCTTGCTCGACGTGGCCGAATTCAACGCGCTGCCCGGTCGGGGTGTGCAAGGCCAAATCAACGGTGCGACCTACCATCTGGGCAACCACCGGATGCTCGAAGAGCTGGGGCAGTGCACACCAGAGCTGGAGCAGCGCATCGCTGCGCTGGAAACCGCTGGCAAGACCGTCGTGATGTTGGTAGGCGCAAAGGCGGTACATGCCTTATTCGCCGTAGCGGACACCATCAAGGACAGCAGCAGGACCGCCATCGCCGAGCTGCACGCACTGGGCATCAACACCATGATGCTGACCGGCGACAACCCCCATACGGCACAGGCCATTGCCGCACAAGCCGGAATCGACCGTGCGCAAGGCAACCTACTCCCAGATGACAAATTGCGCGAAGTGGAGCAACTGGCCCGAAGCGGCAAGGTTGGCATGGTCGGTGATGGCATCAACGATGCCCCGGCCTTGGCGCGTGCGGACATCGGCTTTGCAATGGGAGCGGCTGGCACAGATACCGCAATCGAGACCGCCGACGTGGCCCTGATGGACGACAACCTGCGCAAGATTCCGACCTTCGTGCGCCTGTCGCGTGCGACGGCGCAGGTGCTGATGCAAAACATTGTGCTGGCCCTTGGCATCAAGGCAGTATTTCTGGTGCTGACCTTCACGGGTCAAGCGACCATGTGGATGGCGGTGTTTGCTGATATGGGGGCCAGCTTGCTCGTCGTTGGCAATGGCTTGAGGCTGTTGCGCAAATGAGCTGGAAATTCTTTCTCTACGACTGGGGTGGTCTGAACATCGCGTTGTTCCAAGCCATCAACATGAGCACACCTGCAGCGCTGGAACCGCTGGCATCGTTCTTCAACCTTGTGATAGGCAACTACTGGACTGCACCACTGATGCTCTTGGCGATGTGGGGATGGTCAAAGTCGGCACCTGACCCAACGCGGGCCGATGCCAGGCACTGTTGCAAAGTTAGCGATGAGGCAGCCTTTTGTCTTATTCAAAGGCCT
>NZ_JBPTTK010000043.1:0-6257 GCF_053290175.1 Enterobacter sp. 186315
AAACCGGCGACCCGAAAGGGTTCTAGAGTTCGAATCTCTACGCTTCCGCCAAATTAGAAAACCCTGTGATAGCAATATCACAGGGTTTTTGCTTTTCTGGCTCCCGCGCGACCTTACTGGATCCCCAGCGTGTACTGCGCAATCTTGAAGTAAATAATCAGTCCGGTGCCGTCGATAAGCGTTGCGATAAACGGCGCAGAGACCACGGCAGGATCGATCCCGCAGCGCTTGAGCACCATCGGGATTACCGACGACACAATCGCGCTCCACAGCGTAATGCAGACCAGCGTCAGGCTGACGATAAGCGTGATCTCAAGCCCAATCCCCATCATCCAGGCGCGGAAACAGCCCGCCAGCCCCAGCGTGACGGCAATCATCAGCGAGGTGGTCATCTCTTTGCGCAGCACGCGCCCGACGTCGCGCAGATGCACTTCGCCAAGCGCCATCGCGCGCACCAGCGTCGAGGTGATCTGCGTCCCGCTGTTCCCGCCCGTACCAATCAGCAGGGGAATAAAGAACGCCAGCGCGATGGCGGACTCCAGCGCCTCTTCGAAGTGCTGGATAACCGAGCTGGTATAGGCTTCGGCGACAAACAGCAGAAGCAGCCAGACGGAGCGCTTTTTCCACAGGCTTATGGGGCTGGTTTCCAGATACGGCTTCTCCAGCGGCAGCGTCGCACCCTGAAGCTGGGCATCTTCCGTCACGTCATCTTCCAGCAGGTGCGCAATTTCGCGCTCGGTCAGACAGCCCACCACCTTGCCGTGGGTGACAACCGGAACAACGTCTGCCCCCCCGTGCGCCAGCAGCTGGGCGACGTCCGCGCGTTCATCCTCCGGTTTAACCTGTAAAAACTGCGACACCATCAGCGCCTTAACCGGCTGTAGCGTATCCGTTGCCTGCAATAATTTGCGAACCGCAATCAGACCCGCCAGACGGCCATTATCTTCAATAAAAATATGCGACGGAATATCGTCATCTTTTAATTTCTGGAAAAACTGTTCGCGTGCCAGCGCCACGCATAATGTAATATCGAGGACAATAAAATCGGTATTCATATATTGTGCGATAGCGCTGTCGTTGAATGCCGGATTAACGTTGTGAATAGCGTGAGACATAGTGAATTCCCTTTGAATAATAAAATCTCTCAGGGGCGAGCAAGACAGGGCATGTCGAAGAGGAGATCCCCACGTCCTGGGTTCAGCACTGTACACCGTATCCTTAAAAAGGAAGTTATACTGACAAAGCCTTGATTCGACAGTGCCTGTTTTACCCTGTGCCGGTTCTCTCGAACCCACCAGAGCGATAACGTGTATTTGTACAGGAGCCTCGCCATAACGAGATCGTTGTAAAACGTGGGGGATAATACACGGCTATTAAAATAGTGCATCGAAAATTAAACAATGTTTAGAAAAGGTTTAGATAAGATTATTTATCTCTTTTGTTGAGCTGCGATTTAATTAATTCGCGGATAAAGATGTTTTATTAGGAGCGTTAATATTTCCATAGGCATTTCGGAGTGAGGTATGGCGTGGTTTGACAACATGCTGGAACATTTTGCGCTGCATCCGGCGCAGCTGTTCGCATTGCTGTTTGCGATGGCGCTAAGCAAATCGACGGTGCTGCTCTCGTCTTTCCTGCCGCCCGCGTCGGTCATGCTGCTGGCGGGCATTACCGTGAGCCAGTCGAGCCTTCATCCGGGGCTGACCTGGCTGGCGGTGGTCTTGGGCGCAACGCTGGGATCGGTGCTGAACTATCATATCGGGCAGCTGATGGGGCACACCCCGTTCGTGACCCGCATCAGCGCGAAACACGCGGGCCGTTTTTTACAGGTGCAGCATCGATTACAGACCAACAGCATTGCCGTTCTGTTCACCTCGCGCTTTATCGCCGTGCTGCGCTATATCGTGCCGCTCGCCGCAGGAATGCTGCGGATAAACGGCAAAAAGGTCTATCTCGTTAGCCTACTTTCTGCCGCAGCCTGGGCGGCGGTATACGTTGGTGCCGTCAGCGGAATTCGCGCCTGGCCACTCATGTAATCATCAGTTTGAGAAATGCTTCCCGGAAAATTGTCATTAATCTGTCACACTTAACGCAACGTTAACAATAAGTGAGGAATTAGGGATGAGAAAAGCACTACTCGCGGTTGCAGTGGCAGGCACCCTGTCAATGACCTTTGGCGCCCAGGCGCAGGACGCACCGGAAGGCTATCAGTTAGAACAGGTTTTGATCATGAGCCGCCACAACCTGCGCGCGCCGCTCGCCAATAACGGCAGCGTGCTGGAACAGTCCACGCCAAACAAATGGCCGGAATGGGACGTGCCGGGCGGGCAGCTCACCACCAAAGGCGGCGTGCTTGAGGTGTACATGGGACACTACATGCGGGAGTGGCTGGCAGAGCAGGGGATGGTGACCACCGGCGAATGCCCGCCAGCTGACGCAGTTTACGCGTACGCCAACAGCCTGCAACGCACCGTTGCGACCGCGCAGTTCTTTATCACCGGGGCCTTCCCGGGCTGCGACGTTCCGGTACATCACCAGGAAAAAATGGGCACGATGGACCCGACCTTTAACCCGGTTATCACCGATAACAGCCCTGAGTTTAAAGACAAGGCGCTGAGCGCGATGACGGCAGAGCGCCAGAAGATGCAGCTGGATGAAAGCTACAAATTGCTGGAGCAAATGACGCACTATACCGACTCGCCGTCCTGCAAAGAGAAGAAGGTCTGCTCTCTGACCGAGGCGAAAGACACCTTTAGCGCGGATTATGAAAAAGAGCCGGGCGTGTCCGGGCCGCTTAAGGTAGGTAACTCGCTGGTGGATGCCTTTACCCTGCAATATTACGAGGGCTTCCCGACCGACCAGGTGGCGTGGGGCGAGATCAAAACCGATCAGCAGTGGCGGGTGCTGTCGAAGCTGAAAAACGGCTATCAGGATTCGCTGTTCACTTCCGGGGAGGTGGCGCGCAACGTGGCGAAACCGCTGGTGAAGTACATCGATAACACCCTGGTGACGGAGCAGGCGAAAGCCGCGAAGATCACCCTGCTGGTGGGACACGACTCTAACATTGCCTCGCTGCTGACGGCGCTCGATTTCAAACCCTATCAGCTGCACGATCAGTACGAACGCACCCCGATTGGCGGCAAAATTGTCTTCCAGCGCTGGCATGACAAAACCGGCAATCGTGAGCTGATGAAGATTGAGTATGTCTATCAGAGCACTGAACAGCTGCGAAATGCGGATGTGCTGTCGCTGACGTCCCCGGCGCAGCGTGTGACGCTGGAGCTAAGCGGATGCCCTGTTGATGCAAACGGATTCTGTCCGGTGGAGAAATTTAATACGGTGCTGAACAGCGCGGCGAAATAGAAATAACCCCCCGCCCAGGCGGGGGGAAACGTTTAGACGTTTTTGCGTTCGATGGTTTGCTCACCCCAGAAGAGGGAGTCTTTGTCGGTTTTTTCGAAGGCGCGTACCAGTACCTCATCACTGCCTTCTTCCCAAATCTGCTCCGCCAGCTTTTCGTCATAGTTCGCGACTTCAAAAATGGCTTCGGCGATTTCCGGAGAGGTGTTGCGTAAGCTTGCCCATTCGCCTACATGATGAGCTTTAGATTCTTGAGTTGGCATGGTTGTCCTCCTGTTGGGTTAGCCTTTCAGTTTTTTGGCAAGACCCGCGACATATTCACCCTGATAGCGGGCGATTGAGAGTTCTTCATTGCTTGGCTGACGCGAACCGTCGCCTCCGGCAATGGTGGTGGCGCCGTACGGCGTGCCGCCACGAACCTGAGACACGTCAAACAATTCCTGTGCGGCATAGCCGATTGGCACAATCACCATCCCATGATGCGCAAGGGTTGTCCAGGTTGAGGTGATGGTTTGCTCCTGACCGCCGCCGGTGCCGGTAGAGCTAAACACGCTGGCGAGCTTGCCGTATAACGCGCCGGACGCCCACAGTCCCCCGGTCTGATCGAGGAAGGTGCGCATCTGGCCAGACATATTGCCGAAACGGGTTGGTGTGCCGAAAATAATCGCGTCGTACTCGGCCAGCTCCTGCGGGGTCGCCTGCGGGGCATTTTGCGTTTTGCCCCCGGCCTTCATGAAGGCTTCGGCGTTCATGGTTTCAGGTACGCGTTTCACCACAACCTCTACGCCATCGACCCGGTTTGCACCTTCGGCAACGGCGTGCGCCATGGTTTCAATGTGTCCATACATGGAATAATAGAGCACTAAAATTCTCGCCGTACCACGTTCTGTATCTGACATGTAATACTCCTTTTAGCGATTGAAATTACTTTGAGTGTAGCAAAAGATAGTTCTCGCTTCGTATCTTGATAGGTCAATAAAGGCTCAACATGCTAAAGATACTGTCATCAGACCGAACGTATT
Source organism: Enterobacter sp. 186315 (assembly GCF_053290175.1). Classification (NCBI taxonomy): domain Bacteria; kingdom Pseudomonadati; phylum Pseudomonadota; class Gammaproteobacteria; order Enterobacterales; family Enterobacteriaceae; genus Enterobacter; species Enterobacter sp. 186315. The sequence continues at coordinate 4,383 of NZ_JBPTTK010000043.1, forward strand.
ACTGCCTGATACGTAAACAAAATCGCACGGCACGGCGGGGGCAATGAACCCTACAGCGTGACTTCAAAGGCCTTGATGGCAACGTCCGGCGCGTTAGCAATGGCTTTGGACACGGCCTCATGGAATTTTTTCACGCCAATGTTCTTTACGGCCGAAAGACCTTCCTCTATCTGCCTGAAATAGTTGTCATCACCCACGAAGCCCGGCCTTGCCGTGAGCGTGCGGCCCACCACGGCTTTGTAGTAGGTTCTGATGCCAAACTTCTGCTCACGCGTAAGCTTGCCCGTGGTGACGGATTCAAAGAAGGGCAGATCTGGCGTTTTTTTCTCCGCAACCGCTTTGTTCAGATATTCCAACAGCCAGGTGAAATCTTCCAGACTGAGATTTTCAACGGTGAACGCGCTGCCCGCTTTGCCGGAAGGTGCCGGGGCAGGGATATCCGGCGCGGCGTCGTCCATGGAAAGCAAGAAGTCATCCGAGAGGATCTTCTTACGTTCTTTTATCGGTTTCGCCAGCGTATCGCGCACGTACTCTTCAAGAGACATGTTTTTGTTGCGGGATAACACGTCTTCGATATGCAGATCGGTGTCGGATTTCACCCAGGATGGTTTTTCGGTTGTTCGGGTGACGTGGCCTTTGGCATCCACTTCGTAGAACCGGGAGGTGTGGGGAACGGCGAAGCGCAGGTTTGCCAGCTTCGGTAATTCGCCGTCCAGCGCAAAGTCCAGGTAGGTGGCGAGCATTTTCGCCGCGTCTGTGCCGATTTTATGCACGCTCCCGGGTTCTGCGTCAGCAGCAAGTTTAAGGGCAGCATCAACGGGTGGCCTTTCCGGAGCGGGCGTCGTCAGGCAATACAGTTCACGCCATGCTGACCCTTTTTTGATAGCGGCAGCCATATGTCAATCCTCTTAATCGGTGAATGACATGAACTCTACGCTTGAGGCACAAAAAAGGCCACTCCGGGGAGCGGCCTTAGGGCGATTACGATGCGGGCTTACCAGCCGATGGCCGCAGAGGCAGAGAACATGGCGTCCCCGTTGCTGGTCTCAGAGGCGGCAACCGTTGTGGCAACGTTATCCGAGAATTTGTGGCGATAGCCCAGGGCATAGCCCTGCTCATTTTTGAAGTCACCCGCGCCAATAGCAACAGAGTTGTCCGTTTCGGTGTAGTGCAGGCCGGAGATAGCAACTGCCCCTGCGATACCGGCGCGATACTCTTCACGATCGTTTGACTGCTGCTGCTCAAGAGACTTCTGATGAGATTCCACCGCGTTGAGGCGCTGAGAGTTGCTTGCCGCCAGCGTCGCGGTATGAGACACGGTCTGGTTCATATGCTGGACGTATTCACCCTGCGCTGTTTGCTCTTCCTGAACGTGGCGAAGCGTTGTCTGGTTCTGCGCAACCTGTGTTTGCGTGGCGGTGTCGGTCTGCACTTTAGTGATAGTGGTCGTCACGCCAGCGTCGCCTTTTTCACCCTGAGCGCCCGTTTTACCGTCGATGCCGTTGTGAGGTTCTTCGGTAACGTGCTGGCTTGCCGTGCGCCGCTGATTAGCCTGAACCAGTTGCAGGCCTTTTACTGCGTCAGCGTTAACCTGACTTTGTTCCATCACCGCATTCAGTTTTGCGGTCTGACGATCCTGCCCTGTGGCATTGCTGTCCAGGTGCTGGGTACGGTCAATGTCCGGTGTTGCGGTGGCCGTTGCGTGGGTCAGCGCTGACTGGGTTGTGTGTTGATCGGCAGTACGGGCGATATTGGCATTGGTCAGGAGCTTACCTTTTACCCTGGCCGCTTCAACATCATGGGTTTCAACCACCTGTGCGTTGTAATCCACGCGCTGGTTAGCAGTGCGGGCGATGTTGGCGTCGGTCAGGAGCT
>NZ_JBPTTK010000044.1:0-5447 GCF_053290175.1 Enterobacter sp. 186315
GTCAAAATCGGTGTTGCAAAAACGGGAGTGACCATAGATTCCGTTTTCCAAGCGGACCCCTATCTCTACGTTGCCGGTTTCATGTCTGGCGTGAGAAGCTTGCATAGCAAGCTTCTCTGATCCGCGTCCTCATTTATAGACTGCTGCCTATAAAACTGCGCTAGTGTTTTTCGTCATAGTAACAAACGAATTAATACAACCAGATTCGCACTTCCTTTACGTTTTTTAGCTCAATGAAGCCCACCGCGAGCACTTCCAATGGTCAATAAAAATTGGTCACTCCTTGAGGCTTTTTCGTAAAATAGCTCTGATTGCTTCGGCGGCAACCTGTTCGACGTCTGATTCGGACGCACAGAATGAAATGCCGAGCCGGATTTTCTTACCCAGCACGAAAAAATTGTCAGCAAAGAAGTACTATGTGGCCTGGGAACATAAGACATGTGCTGTACATCAACAACTTATCATTCATCATGTCAGAGCAGTCGGCAGTCGTGATCAGATGCTTGGTGCAAGTGGTGATTTATAACAGCCAAATTGTCGTCTCGGATATTACCTACGCTGAGATGCGCTTTAGGACAGGCCTCAGTATGTCAGGATCAGCTCGCGTGCTTCGATGCCGTCATTTACAAAAATCACCCTTATACTAGCGAAATGAAGGCAGTGCTGGCCGCAGCCAGGATGTCGATTGGATCGAACGACTCTGCCCTATCGGACGTACCGCATGCAAATTCTGTAGTTTTTGTTGACTAAGGATTATGAGTTTAACTTGCAAGTTAGACGGACACTTTTCTTTTTGGTTAAAGCCATCCTCAGGGTGAGCAATGTCCTTTTAGTCCTAATGCATTGATATTTATTATTAATTTACCCTTACATCCAAGTCGGATAGACATATTTTTTGTCTGATCTGCAGGCATCTGTAAAAAAACTCTTAACTTGGACGGACAAATTACTTATAGAGCAATTCAAAACCGCCGCAGAAAGTGCCCCCTAGCATTTATTACGTAATTGATTCTAAATCTAAATGAGTCTGCGGGTTTATCACCAGAAGTTTGACCATTACAATAGAATAAATGTCAAACTGAGGTAACTTATGAACAAACATACCACAACAGAACTAGAGCTGAGCGCAAAAGTGACGCTGGCAGATTTTCAACTAAGTCTTCTGAAAAGGATTAATAACATCGCGGTCTCACTGATGCCTGAGTTTGAAGATAAAAACCAGGCATTGGACGCAATCACGCTGGATGATGGTTCACTGATGCAACTGCTCTGCTCCATTCAGATGGAACAAAAGACGCGTGCTTCAGAACAAGAGATGCGTAAAGTACGCCGTCGCCGCGAAAATCTGGAGGCTTTTTACAAGAGCCTCCAGGAGCTTGGCGGCACCCTTAAGGTTAACGACGTGGCCGATAAGCTGGGCATCACCCGCCAGGCAGTAAATGTCCGGGTGAAAAAGAATCAGCTCATTGCGTTTAAACAAAACGCCGATTATATCTTCCCGGCCTTCCAGTTCACCGATAAAGGCCTGGTGCCCGGGTTTAAAGAAGTCATGAGCGCGTTTGATGAAGACACGCATCCAATGCTGCGTCTCGGTGTGCTGAAAGCGCCGATTCAACTCAGTGAAGACGTGACAAAAACGCCGATTCAGATCATGCAGGATGGCGCAAAGCCCGACGAACTGGAGCTCGCAATACGTTCTGCGAGATTGTGCGGCAAGCATACTGCCCACTAACCTGTAATGTGGGGGAATGCTCAAAATATTAGAGCATTCTCAGTGAATGATAGCCAAAATACCTTTGAAGTATACCTTTAACACTGCATGTAACCTTGCCGAATATTAGTAACAGCCTGCCCGGAAACAACAGGAATACGATGCGATTTTACAAGCAGCCTTCTATGAGGGAAACAGTAGTAGATGAACTGTAATTTATAATTATTGGACTGATACTTAGCATGTGTCTCAAGTTAACAAGGGCGTTCATAATGATTAGCAATGAGGCAGATAATGATATGCAGAAGGAAGTTCAGATTATGCTCTAGTACCCATTCACTAATGGCTTTCCATCCATCAATTACGGTCCACAGTCCATCTTTGATGGCTTTCTATTCATCAATTACGGCCCACAGTCCATCTTTGATGATTTTCTACTCATCAATTACGGCCCACAGTCCATCTTTGATGGCTTTCTACACTTCAATCACAGTCCACAGTCCATCTTTGGTGGCTTTCTACTCATCAATTACGGTCCACAGTCCATCTTTGGTGGCTTTCCTAATCATTAACCACGGTTCACAATCCATATTTGATAATGTTATAAACCGTAAAGGAACTTCACGAATTTACGACAGAAATATTTATGGAGATCCACTTTACATCATTTAACCGATGGAGTTTTTAGACGCTATGTTAAACATCCAAGTAATTGTGGAAAACCGGCTCGCTAATAAAGTCTTTCTTATATCAAATCAAAGCAGAAGTGACACCTTTACTGCGGAAAAGAGTTCTACTGCTTTGTCTTAGAGTATCCGTTTCCCTCCTAGCTATAAACTTCTTGGCATTCTCTTTTACCAACGAAAATCGCGAAGACAATCATCTACTCGTCTATGCCTGATAGGCAAAATGATAACCTGAAAACCTGAACTTTATCTTGTAACAGTCAGGTACGCCACGAAGTTACTTCGCTTAAATTCGGGATGACTCAAGCACTTTAGCCAGTATCTTTTTTAACTGTTCACGTACTGTTGAGCCTAGCTTCGCCATTCCTTTAGTGCCCTCTCATCGTAATCAAAAAATACGCCATCAGAGTTCATCCAAAATTACACGCACAGGCTTAGGATTGCGAACACGCTCTTTCACTATCTCACGAACTCAGCATCTTCATCACTCGAAAGTGTTTTTTTGAACGGCAAGCGTTTATTGTCAACGATATGTTCAAGCATGAGAAGAAGCGCTCAATACCATTAGGTCTTAAATTTCACCTCTACCGTTTTCTCACCTATAAGCTCGTCTACCAAACGTACCATCTCTCCATTTTTCCTTTCCTTCAGCATTATAACCTGACAGCAAAAGTTATTCAGTGAATGTTATATACATGATTTTTTCTGTCATTTTCTCCGCTGTTCTGCCATCATCATATATCGCCGAGGCGGCTTCATCACAACCGCGATAAGACTCCACAACGTCTAACATAGCATCTTTTTGTTGGAGCCTTATTAGTCATATCAGACATCCTCACTCTTAATATTTTTCAACTTCCTGATCTTTCTTGACAGTTCAATATTGTATTTATGGAAATACTCAAGCGATTCTCTATAAAGGCAGAACTTACTTTCATACTCAAAAATTAAGCGCCATTCCCACTCAGTACATTTTGGAAAACAATTTATCGAATACATTCCCGCTTTCAATGGTTTCACACGAATTGCGCGATGCATAGCCGGGACACCTTTTAGACGCGATGCGTAATCATCCCAGTTAATAGTTAATTTCTTTGCACTACCAATATGTCCAAGTCTTGGCGCATAGCGACCAAGTTTTTCTGAATCTTGTTTTTGTACATTACTAGTTGAAATAATCTCTTTGTTACGTGTTTTCCAGATAGTCCAGTAATTATCGATCTCATTTTTAGCTTCAGCAGCAACGCTATCAATGCTTCTGATGTTCTGCGCCCGATGTGCTTCGTACAACTTGATTAGCAAATCTTTCATGCACTCCTCCTGTATCTCAATACTATACATGAAATATGCCGACTTCCACATCGGATAGAAGAGGATTTTGGACTACACCCAGACGAGTTTGTATGAATGTTCAAAATAGTTATGACGAGTTTTGGCTCAGCGCCGATACCACTTAGGTCGTGATAGGGATTAAGATTGTTAGGTGTACGAATGGTACCATTAATAAAGTTACTTTTTTAAGTACCCAGCATAACTTCAAAAGTTTGATTAATACTTGTAACACTTTTCCTAGAAAAGTTAAACATAGTCATTTCATCCATGTTTAACTTTTCTAGGAAAAGTTAAACATGAGCAATTCATGTATGTTTAACTTTTTGGGTAAAAGTTAAACATATCGCAACCTTTTATGTGGGCCTTTTACAGAAAAAGTCAAACATGGTGCGTGTAAATTATGTTTTTCTTTTATCCAAAAAGTTGCACATAAGCAGCAAGCTAAATCCAATCTGTTGTTAAATTAAGACAGCCTTATGTAAAAAAGTGTTATATGCATTAAAGTTAGTATTGACCTACGGATCTAACTAATTCATTAACAGTGTTAGAGGACAGGGACTACAGAAAAGTCGATTGAAATATTAATTTTTGCAGTTTTCTATTATAGTTTTCATTTAATAAAATTTAAAATTCCTTATATAGGTAAGGTTAGAAAGAGGACGCGTATAAGATGCATTTTCATTCACAACAGATTTTATTTAAGATGTTCAGTTGTTTTATGATGAAATGTCAATGAATCAGTATTTTCAACCTTCCAGAAACCATGCCTTTGCGAGATTAAGTTAATTAGAATTCCAATGATAAAACTTTCTTTTTAGCCTGATAATATTATAGCCATACAAAAACCCTCTCTCGCTCAAACACACACCAAGCATTTTTCTTGCACATTGCATAACAAAAAAATATATTGGTTCAAAGAAATTTTTCAAGTGCTGATTTGTGATCATAAGATATTTTCTCTGATGAAAATATCTTTACCAGATTCACGTAATATGGAGGTGATGAAATGTAACTGTTCAATTGTCGGCTTGATGATTGTCAGACACAAAATGGTGTTGTCTCGTTAGTAAACGCTTGGCATCCAAATTTATTATTTTTGAGAATAGGTTATTACTTCCCTCCCCCCCCCCCCGAATTTATCTGCTTATTTCAAGAAAGTACAACACAATATTATTATGTGCACCCACGAGTTTGAAATATCTTCTTTGGAGACAATTGAAACTTACGCGTTATTACCTCGCATAGTATATCTATAGTGGATAAAACCCTACGAAACAGGTATGCCTTCCATAAAATTTCCGCTTGAGGATATGAAATATTAGCTGATCTAACCTTAGATAGCGTGTGGGTAAAAAAATGAACCGCTTTGTTATGTCCTTAAGTTTGCAAGCCATCGGCAGGATTTTATTACTAGGTTGAGCGTCTTCATTTACGCGACTGAGGAATGAGGATAGAAAATGAAACTTAGTGAGGGTGCGAGTGTATTGTTACGAGCGCAACTGTCAACCTAGATACAAGTAGCAAGCAGAAAGATGAAAAGGACTCCTAATAGTAAATATATAATTTGTGTAAGTATCCTACTTAATCTAACCAGTTACAGTTAGATATTTCCTGATGTAGCCCCCTGAAACACCAGACAGTAGCTGTATCTCCAGATAAGAGATGAATCGCCACGGATAATCTAGACACTTCCGAGCCGTTGATAATACTGGTTTTCA
>NZ_JBPTTK010000045.1:0-4228 GCF_053290175.1 Enterobacter sp. 186315
AGTCATCGGGCATTATCTGAACATAAAACACTATCAATAAGTTGGAGTCATTACCGCCTGTCTGTTAAGTTAAAACTTTCAGTGGCATTATGCTATTTGGGCACTATCCCTTTTCATCCTCTCGGATCTCAAAAAGTTATCAACATATACACCGGTTAGATCCTATAACACGATCCTATTGAAGATCCTAAATGGATCCTTATAGTCCCAAACAGATCCCCGATCGCTGCAAGCCACGTCAGACAAGGCATTCAGAGGATTTGGGTGTGTCGTATTATGCAATAAGTGTGTCGCAACATGTAATTGGTGTGTCATGCCATGAGCAAAGTGGGTGACATCATGCTCTTGGTGTGTCATAACATGCAAAATGGTGTGTCGCATCATGTCAAATAACGAACTATCCACCTTTTGTGGATAACCTCGAATGGATTCTAACCACAGTGGTGTAACTATATGACTGATAACAATTTTATACCCTCCCAAATTACAAATGAAGGAGAGGTACACCAATTAACAGTCACAAACAATTCATCAGTTCAGCCAGCGATTTTACTGCGTCTGGGTGTCTTTGTTCCTGCCAGTCGTGCAATTCCTAAGGGGCAGAAGTCCGGTATAGATGTTTCTTCGTCGTTCTCCCAGCTTGAGTTCGCCCGTAAGGAAGGTTATGACGAAGTCAGGATCTTTGGTGAGCGACTGAACATATCAACGGACTTCAGCGTCTGGATGGGCATTATTGGTGCCTTCAGTAAATACGGCTTGAAATCAAATACCATCGAGCTGCCTTTCACTGAGTTCGCCGCGTTGTGCCAGTATGATTCTCGCCAGTTTAACAAACGTCTGCGTGACACCATTTTTGATGCTCTTACCCGGATTGGTACCAAGACTGTTCAATTCAACAGTAAGAAAACTGGAGATAAATTTTTTACTCAGCTCCTTAAGAGCGGTAAGTATACGAGAGAGTCCGATACAATCACGCTCCAGGCCGATGAGCGCCTCCATGAACTGTACCAGATTGACTACAACATCCTACTGCGCAAGCGTCCCTACCATATGCTCAAAGGTAAAGAAGTTGCTCAGACACTCTATACCTACATAGCAAGTCTGCCCGATAACCCTGCCCCAATTAGATTTGATCGCATCATTGAGCGATTGAATTTGACCTCTCCAGTAAAGGAGCAGAACCGGCTGATCAAGGCTGCTTTGAAGCAACTACAAGTCATTGGCTACATTGAGTATTCCATTATTAAAGATGGTCGAACTCTAACTGTGTTGATTCATAAGCGAAATAAAAAACTCAAAGAAATGGGGTCATAGAAGGTGGGTCACATTATGCAGGCGATCCAGTAATGGTGGGTCGTATCATGATTTTAGGTGTGTCATAACATGTTATCGTGGCACACTAGTATTCATGCCTGTTTTGTTAGGTTGATTTTTGTACCAATCCAAATGGACCCGCATGCTGTGACACACCTTTAGCATATCGCTGCCCACTTTTTCATGTTTATACCCAACATTTTTAAGATCCTCCGATGATCGTTTTTCTAAGCATGTTGCGACACACTTTATGCATGCTATGACCCACCTTTATCATTCAGGCTATTAAGAAGGTTATTCCCAATAAGTGCGGGTGATGCATTTATGAAAATTACATTTTGTAGAGGTCATGAGTACTGTTTTCAGCCGCCCTGCCCTCATGTATACAGTGTTTCGTCTGCATCAAGGAGGAAAGGGCCGCTCGGTATACGAAAAAGATACCCTACCATTTTGAATGGTTTGCAGTTAATTGTTGTCCAGTAATTTCAAACTTTCAAACTTTCAAACTTTCTTATGAGTTGAAGGATTCTGTTTAAAAAGTTATCAACTTTGCAAGATTTGATGCACTTTGCATTTTTTTAGTGGTTTTGCATATTTTTGGTTGCTTTGCTTGTTTTATCAAGATTTAATATAATTATGCAAAGTTGATTTGAAGGGGTTTCAAATGGGATTAATGGATACGCTTAACCAGTGCATTGCAGCAGGACATGAGATGACGAAAGCCATCGCAATTGCTCAATTTAATGATGATAGCCCTGAAGCAAGAAAAATAACCCGTCGGTGGCGAGTTGGTGAGGCAGCTGACCTGATCGGTGTTTCATCCCAGGCTATTCGTGACGCTGAAAAAGCAGGACGATTGCCGCATCCAGATATGGAATTACGAGGACGCGTTGAACAGCGCGTTGGCTATACCATTGAGCAAATAAACCACATGCGAGATGTGTTTAGTACCCGCCTCCGTCGCCCAGATGAAAGCTTACCTCCGGTAATCGGTGTTGCAGCTCATAAAGGTGGAGTTTATAAAACTTCTGTCTCCGTTCATCTTGCTCAGGATCTGGCTTTAAAAGGACTTCGCGTACTGTTAGTCGAAGGCAACGATCCGCAAGGGACGGCCTCGATGTATCACGGTTGGGTTCCTGATTTACATATTCATTCTGAAGATACTCTCCTCCCCTTCTATCTCGGTGAACGAGATGATGCTTCATATGCGGTAAAACCAACTTGCTGGCCTGGCCTTGATATCATCCCTTCTTGTCTGGCCTTACATCGTATTGAAACTGAGTTGATGGGACGTTTCGACGAAGGAAAGCTGCCGACAGAACCTCACATGATGCTAAGGCTGGCCATTGAAACGGTAGCCCATGATTACGATGTTGTTGTTATCGATAGTGCTCCTAATCTTGGTATCGGCACAATCAACGTTGTATGTGCTGCTGACGTGTTATTAGTCCCTACCCCCGCTGAGCTCTTTGACTATACCTCTGCATTGCAATTTTTCGATATGCTCCGGGATTTGCTGAAGAATGTAGATCTACAAGGCTTTGAACCAGATGTCAGAATCTTGCTTACTAAATATAACAATAATAATGGTTCCCAGTCGCCTTGGATGGAAGAGCAAATCAGGGATGCATGGGGAAGCATGGTTCTTAAAAACGTGGTACGCGAAACGGATGAAGTAGGTAAAGGCCAAATTCGAATGCGAACAGTATTTGAACAAGCAATTGATCAGCGTTCTTCTACTGGAGCATGGAGGAATGCGCTCGCAATTTGGGAGCCGGTTTGTAATGAAATTTTCGACCGTCTCATTAAACCTCGTTGGGAAATCCGCTAATGAAACGAGCACCTATCATCCCTAAATCTATTCCTTCAGTCGTTCCTGTAACTACTGTATCGGCCCCTGCAGCTCCTATGGTAGACACACTAATTGCTCGAGTAGGCGCTATGGCAAAGGGTAATACTATTACCCTTCCCGTGTGTGGACGAGAAGTAAAATTTATTCTTGAGACCATACCCGGTGCAGATGTCGCCAGCTCAACTAAGGTCTGGGCTGGTAATGAACGTGATCAAGCTTTTCTAATAGAAGAGGCTTTGGACGATCTCATACCATCGTTCTTGCTTACCGGCCAACAAAATCCGGCGTTTGGGCGTAAGGTCGACGGTCATATTGAAGTTGCCGATGGTAGTCGCCGTCGCATGACTGCCATCTTTACATCAACTGAGTATCGCATACTCGTTGGTGCCCTTGATGACGAACAGATGGATGCTTTATGCAAACTTGGAAATGATTACAGACCGACAAGTGCTTATGAAAGAGGTACGCGTTATTCTCAACGTTTAGAAAAAGAATTTAACGGAAATATCTCTGCCTTGGCCGATGCTGAAAACATCTCAAGGAAAGTCATAACCAGATGTATCAATACTTCTAGGCTACCAAGAGATGTGATCGCCCTCTTCTCTCATCCAGGCGAGCTTTCCGCAAGGGCTGGCGAAAGTTTACAGAAAATCTTTTCTGAGAACGAAGCTCGTTTACTCGATGGGGCTTTTGAGCTATCAGAGAAGAGAAAAGCAGGTGTAGTACTTGAGGCTGATGAAATAATTCAATTTCTTACTGCCTTGCTTAAAGATTCCAGCAAGAAAGTAAATCAGGCCCCAGAAAAGCGTGAGTTCATTCCTGGAGCAACAGCGCGTTATAAAGGAAATAAAGTGATTATCAGCCTGGATCGTTCCAAACTTTCCGAGGAAGATATTGGGAAGTTTGAAGAAATGCTTGAGCTTTTAGCTACGAAGAAAAACAAGCATTAATTCGGTAGTTATCTTCCTGCTTTACCTTCTTCAAGACCATGGTTCAAATTCCTAATATGGGACCGTGGTCCCAACCCCTTAACTGGGACCGTGGTCCCAACCCCTTAACTGG
>NZ_JBPTTK010000046.1:0-3384 GCF_053290175.1 Enterobacter sp. 186315
CGGACATCGTTAACTTAAGATACAAAAGCTGTCCGGAGATGGCGGGTCAAGATCACCTGGAGATGTGGAATTGGCGGCCGTCCTGAATGCCGGGCTGAAAAAACGGCTCTGATGCTGCCGGAAGGGGCATTAACCCGGGAAGAGGCAGTGGCGGCGCAGTATACCAATGTGATGATTGAAGACGATCAGGAGGCACATTTCCGTCTGACCATTCGTTACTACAACGGACGACTGATGGCGCGGGTGTGAAATTTCGAACCCGATGCGGGGAACCACCTTAACCGCTACATCAGACACGCGGCGACCTCACCAGAGCAGGTTCAGTAAGAAAATACCCTGTCGGAGCGCCAACTCCGCAGGACCGACAATCGTGAATATCGGAGTGGTACTAACTATGTCAGTAACAGATGTTAAAGCAAGAACCGTAAAAAAGGCCAGCGTAAAGAAACCAAACAAAGCCTAACTGGCTGCACTTCAGGCGGCGATCGATGCTGCGCAGACCGAGACTGTTCCGCTGTCTGATCTCGTTAAATCCTCCTTCACCGTCCGAACCATCCTGTGTTCCTTAGACAGCGTATGCAGCCTGGCTGAAACCATCGCCTCCGTCGGGCTGCTGCAGAACCTGATTGTCCATGACATGGATGACGGTAAGTCTGGCGTGACAACAGGTGGCCCGCCGTGTGAGCGCGATGCATTGGCTTGCGGAAGAAAACTGACTCGGCGCCGTTCAACCTGTCACGGTGAAGCGCGTGTCTGTCTGATCGACTGGCTTTTAAGCTTATGCTAAGCAGGTGTAGATATTTGGCATATGTATAGATTTGACTTCTTCGAAGTGATAAAAGTGCGCATGCGATAGATGTAAAAATGCTCTATATAACTCAATTAATCTTTACTTCAACAAGCATCGGACCTTACTCAATTAACTGGTGTAGACTTAAAAGCTAAATCTACACTAGAAAAGCTTGAATACAGGTTGTTGTAGAAACAGAGAAGAGCATGGAGAAAGCAGAAAAATGGATATTTGGCAGTGGAATAGTTAATTTAGCTTTTTAAGGAAAAAAAGCCCATGTATTCCATGGACTCTTTCTTAGATGCTTCGTTTATTCTGTCCAACTTTTGGGTGTCAGTACAAAACGAGGCCATTTGTTTGACTCGACACAAACAGAATAGCCTTTTAACTGCCGCAAGGCAAGGGAGGTAAGGCCATTGTTAACGCCAAGCTGTAATGTCCCCTTTGAATCATTCTAAAATGTCCCCAGACAATTATCTGGGGGGACATGGTAAAAGAAACAATTACGATGAGACATAAGGAACTTGACAGACTTCAGATTATTCAGGACTCAATCAATTGCCATATAATCAGGAACAAGCGGCGGTGCGAATTGGTATTTCCATCCGGCAAGTTAAACGTCTGGTGCATCGATATCGAAATAAAGGTTCTGTTGGCCTTATCAATGAGAAATTGTGCGAGATACACGGCTTGTGTTTATCCACTGAAACTCTCAGGAAGTGGATGGTAGAGGAGGGGATATGGCGTGAACGTCGTCATAAACTTGTCCGAATATATCAGCGCCGCATGCGACTTCCATCCTACGGTGAACTCATCCACATCGATGGCTCGCCTCATGAATAGTTTGAAGGCAGGGGCCCCAAATGCACACTGATAGTCTTTATCGATGATGCCACCAATGCTCTGATAGCGCTGCGATTCGCTCCTGCAGAGACAACCCGGGCTACATGGAAACCCTTCGGGGTTACCTTAATGATCATGGCATACCACTGGTTCTCTACTCTGACAGACACAGTATATTCCGAGTAAATAACCCGGAGCGGGAAGGGGAGTTGACTCAGTTTACACGTGCGGTAAAGGCACTGGGCATCGAGCCAATCCATGCCAACAGCCCGCAGGCAAAAGGGCGGTTAGAACGCGCCAATCAGACACTCTAGGACAGGCTGGTTAAGGAAATGCGGCTTCAGGGTATCAGCAATATTGAAACAGCAAACGCATGATTGCCGACATTTATTGAAGCGTATAACGACCGGTTCGCTACGCCGCCTCGTATTGCTGATAATGCCCACCTTGATGTACACCATTCTGAAAGAACTGGGTTATATCTTGAGTCTTCAGGCGAGGCGCGTTCTCTCCAAAAATCTCACTTTCCAGTACAAAAGCATTGAGTTTCAGATACGCAGTGAAGGCCGGGGATATCGACTTCGACATTCGGTTGTCACGGTTTGCTAAAGCTTTGACGGTGAAATGAACGTTCTTTATGTCGGGAAATTATTGGGGTGGTAAAAGTATATTGATGGTCCGGAGCCTATACCACTGGATTATGAGAAGAGTGTCCATGAACGTGTGGATAATGCCCGCATAGATTTACGCTCAAAATTCTATGTAAAATCTAAAGCTGACCATCCTTGGCTTACGCGTCGCGCGCAAATTAATCAGCAAGTGAAGCCTCCGGACTTACCTAAACAGAAGGCTAATCCCGATAAAACGGACTGAAACCGGGGGTTATTCAATTGAGTGCATATCCAGTCATCGGGTAGATTTTTACGTAGCGTTTCTAGCGTGCATTTTTGGGTGGTTTGTTACTGATTAATGGGGGTAAGACGACGATTCTCGTCCTCAAGATCTTTGATTTTTTGATATCAGCAGCTTCCATCCCGCCATATCTCGCCTGCTAGTTTTAATAGCTGGCTTCGGAAATAGCGGCTTAACGACACACATCTTTAATGGTCCTGCCATCTTCGACGGACTTCAGAACGGCGATGATCTGGTGCTCGGTGAATCAGATCTTACGCATAGCGATCTCCCTAGGGGGCATCGGAAGACCTCTAAAAGTGAATGGCGCGGATTGCAGGGATACTTACACCTAGAGTTAACTAATTGTCATAAATTCACTATGGTCAGGTGTTTGTTACTAGGGGAATCATGGGAATTTCAGCTTGAAATTTTGATATTAAATCCTATTAAATCATGCTGTTGCGGAGGTTTTTTTATGGGTACATTTTCGTGCTTTTCGTTCAGTGAAGAGTCCTCTTGAGCAAAGAATTATGTATGGTAATGAATCGCCACGGGTTTAACAGACACCTCAGAGTCATTTAAGATGGCTTAAAGAGAGGTGCCCATGAGCGGTAAGCGTTATCCCGAAGAGTTTAAAACTGAAGCAGTCAAACAGGTTGTTGATCGCGGTTATTCTGTTGCCAGCGTTGCAACACGTCTCGATATCACCACCCACAGCCTTTATGCCTGAATAAAGAAGTACGGTCCGGATCCTTCCATTAATAAAGAACAGTCAGATGCTCAGGCCGAGATCCGCCGTCTCCAGAAAGAGCTGAAGCGGGTTACCGACGAACGGGACATATTAAAAAAAGCCGCGG
>NZ_JBPTTK010000047.1:0-3193 GCF_053290175.1 Enterobacter sp. 186315
CATGGGGAGACCCCACACTACCATCGGCGCTACGGCGTTTCACTTCTGAGTTCGGCATGGGGTCAGGTGGGACCACCGCGCTAAAGCCGCCAGGCAAATTCTGTTAATCTGTATCAGGCTGAAAATCGTGTCTGTCTCTCACGCCAAAACAGCTTCGGCGTTGTAAGGTTAAGCCTCACGGTTCATTAGTATCGGTTAGCTCAACGCATCGCTGCGCTTACACACCCGACCTATCAACGTCGTAGTCTTCAACGTTCCTTCAGGACCCTTAAAGGGTCAGGGAGAACTCATCTCGGGGCAAGTTTCGTGCTTAGATGCTTTCAGCACTTATCTCTTCCGCATTTAGCTACCGGGCAATGCCATTGGCATGACAACCCGAACACCAGTGATGCGTCCACTCCGGTCCTCTCGTACTAGGAGCAGCCCCCCTCAATTCTCCAGCGCCCACGGCAGATAGGGACCGAACTGTCTCACGACGTTCTAAACCCAGCTCGCGTACCACTTTAAATGGCGAACAGCCATACCCTTGGGACCTACTTCAGCCCCAGGATGTGATGAGCCGACATCGAGGTGCCAAACACCGCCGTCGATATGAACTCTTGGGCGGTATCAGCCTGTTATCCCCGGAGTACCTTTTATCCGTTGAGCGATGGCCCTTCCATTCAGAACCACCGGATCACTATGACCTGCTTTCGCACCTGCTCGAGCCGTCACTCTCGCAGTCAAGCTAGCTTATGCCATTGCACTAACCTCCTGATGTCCGACCAGGATTAGCTAACCTTCGTGCTCCTCCGTTACTCTTTGGGAGGAGACCGCCCCAGTCAAACTACCCACCAGACACTGTCCGCAACCCGGATTACGGGTCTACGTTAGAACACCAGCCATTAAAGGGTGGTATTTCAAGGTTGGCTCCACGCAGACTGGCGTCCACGCTTCAAAGCCTCCCACCTATCCTACACATCAAGGACCAGTGTTCAGTGTCAAGCTATAGTAAAGGTTCACGGGGTCTTTCCGTCTTGCCGCGGGTACACTGCATCTTCACAGCGAGTTCAATTTCACTGAGTCTCGGGTGGAGACAGCCTGGCCATCATTACGCCATTCGTGCAGGTCGGAACTTACCCGACAAGGAATTTCGCTACCTTAGGACCGTTATAGTTACGGCCGCCGTTTACCGGGGCTTCGATCAAGAGCTTCGCGTTGCCGCTAACCCCATCAATTAACCTTCCGGCACCGGGCAGGCGTCACACCGTATACGTCCACTTTCGTGTTTGCACAGTGCTGTGTTTTTAATAAACAGTTGCAGCCAGCTGGTATCTTCGACTGATTTCAGCTCCACCCGCAGGGGCTTCACCTACATATCAGCGTGCCTTCTCCCGAAGTTACGGCACCATTTTGCCTAGTTCCTTCACCCGAGTTCTCTCAAGCGCCTTGGTATTCTCTACCTGACCACCTGTGTCGGTTTGGGGTACGATTTTGTGTTACCTGATGCTTAGAGGCTTTTCCTGGAAGCAGGGCATTTGTTACTTCAGCACCGTAGTGCCTCGTCATCACACCTCAGCGTTAGAAGAGTTCCGGATTTACCTAAAACTCCCGCCTACATGCTTAAACCGGGACAACCGTCGCCCGGCTAACATAGCCTTCTCCGTCCCCCCTTCGCAGTAACACCAAGTACAGGAATATTAACCTGTTTCCCATCGACTACGCCTTTCGGCCTCGCCTTAGGGGTCGACTCACCCTGCCCCGATTAACGTTGGACAGGAACCCTTGGTCTTCCGGCGTGCGGGCTTTTCACCCGCATTATCGTTACTTATGTCAGCATTCGCACTTCTGATACCTCCAGCATGCCTCACAGCACACCTTCAACGGCTTACAGAACGCTCCCCTACCCAACAACGCATAAGCGTCGCTGCCGCAGCTTCGGTGCATGGTTTAGCCCCGTTACATCTTCCGCGCAGGCCGACTCGACCAGTGAGCTATTACGCTTTCTTTAAATGATGGCTGCTTCTAAGCCAACATCCTGGCTGTCTGTGCCTTCCCACATCGTTTCCCACTTAACCATGACTTTGGGACCTTAGCTGGCGGTCTGGGTTGTTTCCCTCTTCACGACGGACGTTAGCACCCGCCGTGTGTCTCCCGTGATAACATTCTTCGGTATTCGTAGTTTGCATCGGGTTGGTAAGCCGGGATGGCCCCCTAGCCGAAACAGTGCTCTACCCCCGAAGATGAGTTCACGAGGCGCTACCTAAATAGCTTTCGGGGAGAACCAGCTATCTCCCGGTTTGATTGGCCTTTCACCCCCAGCCACAAGTCATCCGCTAATTTTTCAACATTAGTCGGTTCGGTCCTCCAGTTAGTGTTACCCAACCTTCAACCTGCCCATGGCTAGATCACCGGGTTTCGGGTCTATACCCTGCAACTTAACGCCCAGTTAAGACTCGGTTTCCCTTCGGCTCCCCTATACGGTTAACCTTGCTACAGAATATAAGTCGCTGACCCATTATACAAAAGGTACGCAGTCACACCACGAAGGTGCTCCCACTGCTTGTACGTACACGGTTTCAGGTTCTTTTTCACTCCCCTCGCCGGGGTTCTTTTCGCCTTTCCCTCACGGTACTGGTTCACTATCGGTCAGTCAGGAGTATTTAGCCTTGGAGGATGGTCCCCCCATATTCAGACAGGATACCACGTGTCCCGCCCTACTCTTCGAGTTCACAGCATGTGTGCTTTCGTGTACGGGACTATCACCCTGTACCGTCGGACTTTCCAGACCGTTCCACTAACACACAAGCTGATTCAGACTCTGGGCTGCTCCCCGTTCGCTCGCCGCTACTGGGGGAATCTCGGTTGATTTCTTTTCCTCGGGGTACTTAGATGTTTCAGTTCCCCCGGTTCGCCTCGTTAACCTATGTATTCAGTTAACGATAGTGTGACGAATCACACTGGGTTTCCCCATTCGGACATCGCCGGGTCAAAGGTTCATATCACCTCGCCGGCGCTTTTCGCAGATTAGCACGTCCTTCATCGCCTCTGACTGCCAGGGCATCCACCGTGTACGCTTAGTCGCTTAACCTCACAACCCGAAGATGTTTCGTTCGATTCATCATCGTGATTGCGAAAATTTGAGAGACTCGAACACACCGTTAAAGATGTGTCGTTTCAATTTTCAGCTTGATCCAGATTTTTAAAGAGCAAA
>NZ_JBPTTK010000048.1:0-3005 GCF_053290175.1 Enterobacter sp. 186315
CGGACATCGTTAACTTAAGATACAAAAGCTGTCCGGAGATGGCGGGTCAAGATCATCACTTACTGACTGCATACATTCCTCCTCTGTTGGACAATCCAAAAAAGAAAAATGTGACTGTTATAAGTATGACTCAAAAAATTTTCTGCGCGATCATTCCATTCACGGAAGCAGGTCTGAAATCGTCACGAGATAACTGACCGGCTGGCAGGCACATAACAATCGTGGCATGCGAAATGCTGACAGATTTAAGAATCTGTGAAAGTGGTGAAAAAGACAATATTCAGAGGATAAATCTACGGAGATGGGCCTGTTCCTGCTCATTCAGTTGAGCATACTCCTTAATTTGTCTGAACAACGATTCCTTGCTGTTAGACGCAACAGAAGAAAGATATTCCCCGCTCCGCCATTTATAAATATAAACCAGATAAAAAGGAGATGATGGTGAGTACTGATAGCTAATGGAGAGGTGATTGCAGATTCTTTGCTTTTCCATATAATTAACATTGTTACCAAAAAAATATATATACATATTTTTGTTGATTTTGAAGCATGAGTACCGGCACGTTTCATAACACATAAACAGCGCCAGACACAGCAGGATGATGTCTACAGCAGTAAAGTTGCGGTTCCGAATTAACTGCCAGTTTCGGCATTGATAATCAATACTTAAAAAAAGCCCCGGTTGCGGGGCAACTTTGAGTCAAAACTGTTCTTATGTTTGTGTGCTTCGAGCGTTGATAACGTAAACACCATAACAGTCAGGGGTTAAATGGCAAATAAAATACATCTTATCTTTAGGCTTTTTGTGCGGTATCAGACCCTGGATATCCAGATTAAGGAAAAAGCGCTGCAATAATATACAGGATATATTTTACTCACTGCCAATATATGGTGTTTCTGCACCCTGTACAATACTCCGGCAGTGAAACATAATCGATACCGGGGTCAGATGTCTGCCCTATAAATTATGCACCGGCTTTTCCCCAATGGTTATCACGCTCTTTTTGTCTGCGGGTGATGAACTAAATGCAGAAGTGATATGTCATGGTTCAGATACAGAGGTTCGCTAATAATGAACCCGTCAGGGTAATGAGCGTTCGACCTAATAAAGGGCAAATATGCGTTTATATGCTTACAAGGCGATAAGAGGTTTGACTGCCGGAAAATATTTTTCCTTTGCGTTAATGACCGGACTGGCTTGGCGCTCACAGCTGCAGGCAGGCCTGTGAACAGGGCACAATTCCCCGAAGCCCAATGTATAACAAGCGCAAATTCCCGGGTCCAGGAATAATCCCGGGCCAGAACCTGAGCGGTTTTTTCCGGGTAACATCCATCAGCGTAAACGACGACAACATCCGGAATCATCGTCAGCCGGAGACGACGGCTGCGTTGGTTGAAAACGGTTAAGTAGCTTTTAGATTCTCCAGGGGCGTGTCAGGAGAGGTAAGAATAATTCACAGGTGCTTTACATTGATATCTTCATTCCGGTAAAAAGCAACTGCGAGCCAGCAGGCCCGCAGTATGATTTCTAGCAGTTTAATAAACTGGCTATAAAATCAGGAGTTGTCAGATTTACGGCCTCCGCCGTGACTGTTTTGTCCCCCTTTCTTGCCAGCTTCCGATGCGCGCTGCGGGTCGTTTTTAAAATTCCCTCCGCTATGCTGCCCGCCTTTACGTCCAGCTTCAGAAGCTTTTTCAGGGTTTTCAGCGAAATTACCGGAACCACCACGATGCTCTGCCATATTAAACCTCATCTCTCATATATTGGTTATGTCAGTAAGATACGTAAGTATTTCGTATCTCTCGTCGTTCGATAAATAAATTTAGTCGATGTGCAGGTCCTGTCAAACCTGTTTTTTATCATGCGTGAGGGTTTCCTGATATTACGGGGGGTGATTTTACGTTTCGCTTGATTTATATAATCGACCACACTTACGCCAGTAACCTGCTGTTTTATGGGAGGGCCTGTAACAAAAATCAAAGACTAAAAGTAGTTAACGAAGCGCAAAGCACAATGTTTTCATGTGTAAGCAATCAGTTTCCAAAGATATAAAACGGATTTTTCTTATTTTGGCCAAAAAAAAGCCGCTGGGGAGCGGCTGTAAACAAGGGAAATCCAGATGCTTTCATACTATTTCAGGCTAGCTGTTGTTTTCATTTTTCACAAGTTGAATTACATAAGAGGTGACCATGCCTGTATCACATACTAACGTTCAGAATATAACGATCATAAATATTCTCGACACTTTTAGCGTCAGGTTTGATATTTTTCAATAGATCCATATTGTCGGACAAAATTGTACATATCTGTCCGCGTGGAAATGCCCGCAGAAAACATCCGGAACCAGCGCCAGCCGGAAGCCATGGCCTATTCAGCAGTAATTACCCGTTGGCGCATTTACGATCGAACTGGAGAGAAAAAAGCCCGCACGGGAGCGGGCATAATTCCCTTAGTTTTGTTATCAATCCCGCGCTCAGGACGCAGGTATATAACCTATCGACAGCATAAACAATTACTTTAAGAAGGCAATTTTTCAGGTCGTTGCCTGGCTCAACGGCGCAGGCGCAAATGGGGCCAGGACAGGGGCTACAGCAGCAGTGACAGATGAAGCGGGATATGTTGTCGCCTCGTTATACGATGAGATTTTCTGCTCTGCTGATCGTACGCTGATATCCAGTGATGCTGCGGAGATCGAGGGGTAAGTCTGAGGAAGAAGCCGAAGTGGTGGGACGGGTGGCATTTTTCTTCAACTTAACTGACAGTGATGAGTGTCCGGTATAAGAAGCGGCATAAATTTGAACGCCATGGCGGGGGGAGATTTAATGTCTCCCCTTGTGGCCTCTAATGTCCACTATGAGCGGGAAGCGGACATTGAGCCATTCAAATAATCTGTGCCAAAATTTGTCATTAAGGCCAGCACTTTCGGGTAGATCCATTTCCCGCCCGCCCTGAATCGCCACGGGTTTAACAGACACCTCAGAGTCATTTAAGATGGCTTAAAGAG